>CAJYIY010000070.1 GCA_913775305.1 uncultured Erwinia sp.
CTCCACACTGGAGTTTTTTACCCGGCACTTATCTGGGTGCCGAAACAGGTTACAGCCTGGACTATGGCGAAAAGGGAATACTCTCTTTTTCCTATATGTGGAGCGACCGTTATAAAGCCCCCTGGTATGAGAATATGTATAACTTCCGTAAAGCGGATGGCATAACCGGGGTCGCTTATGTTCACTCTTTAGGTTTTAAATATGATTTTAAAAATAAGTTAATACTGGAAGGCGCGATGGGGCAGGCCGCCGGTTATATGGACCAGTATTTTGCTAAAGCATCGTGGGCATTTCCCCTGGCAGAGAATGACGTGCGCAGCAGCTATCAGTTTTATGGCGCCCACGATAAAGAGAAGGGGGGAGCCTCGAATATTAATGACGTCTACGACGGTCTGGCCTGGCTGCAGGCGCTGACTTTTGGTTATACCACCGGGCCGCTGGATTTTCGGCTGGAGGGCACCTGGGTCAAGGCGAACGGTAATCAGGGATTTTTCCTGCAACGCATGACGCCGGGATATGCTTCTTCTAATGGCCGTCTGGATATGTGGTGGGATTCGCGCTCTGACTGGAACGCCAACGGTGAAAAAGCTCTGTTTGCGGGGGTTATGTACGATCTGAGCGGCTGGAATCTCCCGGGGTGGAGCATCGGAACCTCCCTGGCTTATGGCTGGGGGGCTAAACCGAGCACCAATCCCGTTTACGATCAGTCTTCCCGCCTGAAAGAGTCGGCGTGGAATCTCGATTTCCTCTACACGGTACAGTCGGGAGTGATGAAGGGAACGTTGTTTAAGCTGCATTTTACCGACTACGACAATCACAGCAGCATCCCGAGCTACGGTGCGGGTTACGGAAATATTTTTCAGGATGAAAAAGACGTGAAGTTTATCGTTATCGCGCCTTTTACCCTGTTCTGATCCAGGAGATGACAGGAGTAAACAGATGAAGAAACAGTTAGTTGTCGCCCTGATGGGTGGCGTTCTGAGTGCATGTGCCCCAACCGCAACGGATGATCGTGAGGCCTATCGTGACTGTATCAACCAGGCTGCGGGAGTGACACAAAAGGTTAAAGCCTGCCAGCCCTTATTAGCCGTGCTGCATCAGAAGCCACAGCACCGGGTCTTTGCCCAACGGGAATCCGTACGCGTGCTGGATTATCAACGCTGTCTTGATGCGGAAAAAATGGGCGACGGGGAAGTTATTCATACCCGTTGTCAGAAATTATGGCAGGAAATTCAACAAGCCAATCACTAGCCAACAAGGAAGTCACCATGAACAAGATCCATGTCAGTCTGTTAACTTTGGCGATACTGTCTTCCCTGAGCAGCACTGCGGTATCAGCCAATCAGCAACTTGTCGATCAAATCAGCCGTTTCGGCGTTAAGTACCAGGTCAGTGATAATTTTGCTGCCCAGCATGGGGAGGACTGCGCGGGATTGGGGGCTGATTTTGCTTCATGCAATCGCGCGGTTATCACATTAAAAAATAATGGCCCGGCTATCACCAGTAAGGACTGGGCGATCTACATGAGCAACGTCCACCAGACGCTGAAAGTGGACAACGATCAATTCCGCATGGTTCATATTGTGGGCGATCTGACCCGGCTGGAACCAACAGAGAAGTTCACCGGCATTGCGTCTGGGGCCACGGTCACAATCCCTGTCGTTAATGAGTACTGGCAACTGTTTATCACCGATGTGATGCCGCGTTGGTATGCCACATCCGGGAATGCACAGCCGAAAGTTCTGCGTATCACGGATACGGAAGATCTGACGCGCTTTGTTGCCCCGTTCGGTGACCAGTGGAAACGTACCCCTCAGGATAAAAACGTGCTGATGCAGCCCGCGAGCCGCTTTGAGAAAAACAGCGATGTGAAGCGCTTGCCTGCCAGCGCTCTGCGGGGGCAGATTTTGCCGACGCCGCTGAAGGTCACCATTGGCGCGGATGATGTGGATCTTCGCCAGGGGGTAAACCTTGAACTTAACGATCTGGCAGCGGATCAGGCACAGGCGCTGACTGACCGCTTCAGCCAGCTGGGTGTGCCGCTCAAGGCTGAGGGATATCCCATTATCACGCGCATTGATCCTGGCGCAATCCCTGACCTGCCGGCAAAATCCGGCAGCTACCGGTTGACTATCGGCCAGCATCAAACTGAGGTGGTGGGTTACGATGCTGCGGGGATCCGGTATGGCGTGCAATCCATACTTTCACTGTTACCTGCCGATGGCAGTATGCGCATCGCGACACTCAAGGCGGAAGACGCACCGCGTTTTGCCTATCGCGGCGTCTTTCTTGATGTCGGTCGTAACTTTCACAGTAAGGCGGTGATCCTGCGTATGCTGGATCAGCTTGCCGCATGGAAAATCAACGTTTTTCATTTTCATCTTACGGATGATGAAGGGTGGCGTATTGAGATCCCTGGTTTGCCTGAGCTGACGCAGGTGGGGGCACAGCGCTGTCACGATCTGAGCGAGCAGCGCTGCCTGTTACCCCAGCTGGGCTCAGGCCCCAACGCGGATAACAACGGCAGCGGCTTTTTCACTCGTGACGATTATATCGAGATCGTCCGATATGCACAGGCGCGCGGGATACAGGTGATCCCTGAAGTGGATATGCCGGCCCATGCGCGAGCGGCGGTGATAGCGATGGAAGCACGCTATCAGCGGTTAATGAAGATGGGGAAAAAGCGGGAAGCCAGTGAATACCGACTGATTGATCCGGGTGATGATTCAAACACCACATCAGTCCAGTTCTATGATCGCACCAGCTATCTTAATCCGTGCCTGAGTTCCTCGTTGCATTTTGCCGACAAGATTATTGGTGAAATAAAGTTAATGCACCAGCAGGCCGGGCAGCCGCTGCGCACCTGGCACTTTGGCGGTGATGAGGCGAAAAATATTCGATTTGGACCGGGTTATACTGACATCCATCATCCTGAGGCCGGGAAAGGGCTGCATGATTTGAGCCTTGAGGATAAGCCCTGGGCGAAGTCGAAGGTCTGCCAGAAAATGATCGAAGACGGTAAGGTTGCCGATCTGGCTCATTTACCCAGCTACTTCGCGCTGAAAGTCAGTCAGCTGGTTAAGGATCACGGTATCGACAGCATGCAGGCATGGCAGGATGGTTTGAAGGATGCCCGCAACAGCGAGGCGTTTGCCACGAAGAGTGTGGCGGTCAACTTCTGGGACACGCTTTATTGGGGCGGCTATGACTCGGCTAATGACTGGGCCAACAAAGGTTATCAGGTCATTGTCTCTAACCCGGATTACGTTTATATGGATTTTCCTTACGAAGTGAACCCGGAGGAACGGGGATACTACTGGGGAACGCGCTTCAATGATGAACGTAAAATATTCAGTTTTGCACCGGACAACTTACCCCAGAACGCAGAGACCTCCGTTGACCGTGACGGACAGAATTTTACGGCTAAATCAGACAAACCCTGGCCGGGTGCTTACGGCCTGTCCGGCCAGTTGTGGAGCGAAACGGTGCGCACTGACGCCCAGGTAGAATATATGATGTTCCCACGTGTTCTGGCGGTGGCTGAGCGCGCCTGGCATCGTGCGGCGTGGGAGCAGGACTATCAGGCTGGAAAAGAGTTTATCGGAGGCAAAACGCACTATGTTGACCAGCAGGCTTTGCGGCAGGACTGGCAGCTGTTCGCCAATATCCTGGGCCAGCGCGAGCTGAGCAAGCTGGATAAAAATGCGATTGGCTATCGGGTGCCGCAGCCCGGAGCGCGTATCATTGATGGCAGATTGCAGGCGAACCTGGCTTTACCGGGCCTGACTATCGAATACAGCGTGGATAATGGTAAGAGCTGGCAGCGCTATGATGAACGCCATCAACCCCAGGTCAAGGCTGGCGAAGTGAGTATTCGTGCCGTCAGTGCCAGTGGGTTACGCTACAGCCGGGTGGAACGTTTATAACAGGCATAAAAAAACCGCTGGTAAACAGCGGTTTTTAAGATCTTAAAAGTACGAATTACTCGTCGTGCAGCGCGTCATCTTCACGGCAGTCACCTTTTGAGCAATGACCATAAAGATAGAGGCTGTGATTGCTCAGTTTGATCCCGTGGCGGGTGGCGATTTCACGCTGACGAGCTTCAATTGATTCGTCGCGGAACTCAATAACTTTACCGCAGTCCAGGCAGATCAGATGATCGTGATGGTGCTGCTGAGTCAGTTCGAAAACGGATTTACCGCCTTCAAAGTTATGACGGGTAACGATCCCTGCGTCATCAAACTGGTTAAGCACGCGGTAAACCGTGGCTAAACCGATTTCTTCGCCCATATCAATCAGGCGCTTATACAAGTCTTCCGCACTGACGTGATGGCCTTCTGGTTCCTGAAGCACTTCCAGAATTTTCAGTCGTGGAAGCGTGACTTTCAGGCCGGCCTTCTTTAATGCGGTATTGTTGTCAGTCATGCGGATATTGTCCTGTTACTTTGCTAGTCACTTAGTGGCTGAAAAGCCCTGAACATCGGTCGACGCTAGAGTTGGATGCGTCACAGTATAGAACTCATACATCGAAATGAAAACAATAAGGAATGCCTGTCACCGCTGCTGGATGTAAGGAGTAATGTCTTCACATCCCGGAAGCGTGCGTCCAAATCTTAGAAAATCAACATTTCGCTCTGTTCCACCCCGTCGCACGGCGATCGAAAAAATCGTTTTGAGACGCAAAGGGATAGAAAAGCGGGTAACCGATGGGGTTATTGTACCTATTTGCAGGTGAAAGTTACAAATATGTATCTATTACTTCTATAGGAAAAAACACTGGTTTGATGTGAGATGTCTCCCACATCAAACCGTCAGGCTCAGGCTTCGATGATTTCTTTCAGCTGAAGTTCATCAAAAATTTGTTTAACCCACTTATCAACGCGCTCATTGGTCAGTTCAGGCTGGCGGTCTTCGTCAATCGCCAGTCCAAGAAAGTGGTTGTCGTCGGCCAGGCCTTTAGAGGCTTCGAAATGGTAGCCTTCGGTTGGCCACTGGCCCACCAGAATTGCACCATTTGGTTCAATAATGTCGCGGATGGTGCCCATGGCGTCGCAGAAATACTCTGAGTAATCTTCCTGATCGCCGCAGCCGAACAGAGCAACCAGTTTACCGTTGAAGTCGATCTCTTCCAGCGTTGGGAAAAAGTCATCCCAGTCACACTGCGCTTCACCGTAATACCAGGTAGGAATGCCCAGCAGCAGAATGTCGAAGGCCTCAAGGTCTTCTTTGCTGCTTTTGGCAATATCGCGAACTTCTGCAACGTCTTTACCCAGCTGTTTCTGGATCATCTTTGCAATGTTTTCCGTATTGCCCGTATCGCTGCCAAAGAAAATGCCTACGATTGCCATGAGTTTAATAACCTCTTGAATCTTAATGATATGGTGGCTGCCAAAATTTTTGCAGATAGCGTTAATCATAGCAGACCGCTGGGAGCGGATAAATGAGTAATCCAGCAGCTTTTGTCGGTTTGTGCGTTGGGCGTCCGCTGCGCGATCAGGACTGAAGGTGTTTTAACTGGTTCAGCAACATCTCTTCAATCAGCTCGCTACGGCTTATATTACGCGCATCGGCCAGCTGGTTAAGCGCGTCAACGGCTTCACTGTTCATTTTCAGCTCGACGCGTTTAAGCCCGCGAACTTTATCGCGCTTCAGCTGATTACGTTTATTGATGCGCAGCTGCTCATCACGCGTCAGCGGATTCGTTTTGGGTCGTCCCGGGCGGCGCTCATCTGCGAAAAGATCGAGCGTTGTGCGGTCCGTATTCTCTTTTGCCATAGAATCGTGATACTGAAAGGCTGGATTTCTGATGTGTCAGGCCGTTATCCGCCGGAAAAATCGCCAGCGGAAAAATGTCAGCGCGCATCATACCCCAGTGAAAGTGATGACGACAATGTTTTAACAACATAGGGAAATAATTGTTTTTACAGCACAAAAAATCGACGAATTGCGCGTAAAACTGCATCAGGTTTTTCGGCGTGAACCCAGTGGCCTGCCCCGGCCACCACCCAGGCCCGCGCCTGGGGGAACTGCGCCAGCAGCGTATCACGGTATTCATCCGCCAGATAAGGTGAGCGATCCCCGCGAATAAACAGTGCGGGGTGCGGCCAGGCGGGCTGCGGCTGCCAGCCAATAAGCCGATCGTAGCACTGATACAGCACCGGCACATTAAAGCGCCACTCTCCTTCGTGGAATGATTTTAGCAGAAACTGGATGACCCCTTCTTCCGTCAGTGTCTGACGCATTAGCGTAGCTGCTGCGCTGCGCGAAGTGATCCCGGCTTCCGTCACCGCCTGCAGCGCGGCGAAAATCTCATCATGATGGCGGGTCGGATAGGCAACCGGCGCCATATCGATAACCACCAGCTTGTCCACGCGCTCCGGTGCCAGTGCGGTCAGCATCATGGCAATTTTTCCGCCCATTGAATGGCCAATCACGCCGAAACGATCAATGCCCAGCCCATCCAGCGTTTCCAGCACATCCTGTGCCATCAGCGCATAGCTCATCTCGGTCGATCGTGGCGAAAGGCCATGATTACGCACATCGAGCTGGACCAGGCGACGGTACTGCTTCAGATCGCGGGCAAGTATGCCGAGGTTATCAAGGCTGCCGAAAAGCCCGTGGATCAACACCAAAGGCAGATCGTCTGTCGCGGATTGTTCAGATTGCAGGCGAACATTCAAATTCATAGCAAAGTTCTTACAGTTGAAACGAAGGCTTAGGGTATCATGAATTTTACATTTTCTGCCGGGGGTAGCACAGGCGGCGCCAACGATCTTTTTACGGCAAATTCTGACTTTTGCTGGCAATAAGGACTCAGGCTACACCCAGGCTGGATTTGACTTTATAATCCTGATGTTAGGATCCGGGTTCCAGAAGCAGGCGATCCTGAGGAACGTTCCCGTTTTACGCTCGATTCTGATAGAAGCAACAACCGTACTGGATAAAGATGAAAACGATTGAAGTCGACGAAGAGCTATACCGCTATATTGCCAGTCATACTCAGCATATTGGGGAAAGCGCATCGGACATTTTGCGCCGTATGCTGAAGTTCACTGCGGGACAGACTGCGCCAGCGGTATCGGTGACTCAGGCAGTAAAAGAGCCCGCTGTTGTGAAATCTGAACCTCGCCCGCAGGACCGCGTTCGCGCGGTGCGTGAGCTGCTCCTTTCCGATGAGTATGCCGAGCAGAAAAAAGTGGTGAACAGGTTTATGCTGATCTTATCGACGTTGTATACCCTGGACGCCAAAGCCTTTGGCGATGCCACCGAGTCGCTGCATGGCCGCACGCGAGTCTATTTTGCGGGCAACCAGCAGACGCTGACTCAGAATGGTACTCATACCAAGCCGCAGCATATTCCGGGCACCCCTTACTGGGTGATTACCAATACCAATACCGGCCGTAAGCGCAGCATGGTGGAACATATCATGTTATCGATGCAGTTCCCGGTGGAACTGACTGAGAAAGTTTGCGGCACCCTTTAACTGAAGCGTCAGGGAGAAGCGCCAATGGCCAATCACCCCCGTGCCGGGCAGCCAGCCCGGCAGAGCGATTTAATCAACGTTGCACAATTAACATCGCAGTACTACGTATTGCAGCCTGAACTGGGTAATGCTGAACATGCCGTTAAGTTTGGCACTTCGGGCCATCGCGGTAGCGCCGGCCGTCACAGTTTCAATGAAACTCATATCCTGGCCATTGCCCAGGCTATTGCCGAAGAACGTAAAAAGAACGGCGTTACCGGGCCTTGTTACGTAGGCAAGGATACCCATGCGCTGTCTGAACCGGCGATTATTTCAGTACTGGAAGTGCTGGCGGCAAACGGGGTGGATGTGATTGTGCAGCAGGATAATGGCTATACGCCGACCCCTGCGATTTCTAACGCGATCCTTGAGCACAACAAAGCCGGCGCGGCGCTGGCGGACGGTATTGTGATCACGCCTTCCCACAACCCACCGGAAGATGGCGGCATCAAGTACAATCCGCCGAACGGTGGACCGGCTGACACTAACGTCACCCGGGTCGTGGAAGATCGTGCCAACGCCCTGATTAAGGATGGTCTGAAAGACGTTAAGCGTATTTCACTGGATCAGGCCTGGGCCAGCGGACATCTGCAGGAGCAGGATCTGATCCAGCCTTATATTGAAGGGCTGGCGCAGATCGTCGATATCCCGGCGATTCAGAAAGCAGGCCTGAAAATTGGCGTCGATCCGCTGGGTGGATCCGGTATCGCTTACTGGCAGCGCATCGCGGAGTTTTATCAACTCGATCTGACTATCGTTAACGATGCTGTAGATCAAACCTTCCGCTTTATGCACCTGGATAAAGATGGCGTGATCCGCATGGATTGCTCATCAGAGTGTGCGATGGCTGGCCTGCTGGCGCTGCGTGACAAATTCGATCTGGCGTTCGCCAACGATCCTGATTATGACCGCCACGGTATCGTTACGCCAGCCGGGCTGATGAATCCTAACCACTATCTGGCGGTGGCGGTGAACTATCTGTTCCAGCATCGTCCGCAGTGGGGTAAGGACGTGGCCGTAGGCAAAACGCTGGTTTCCAGCGCGATGATTGATCGCGTGGTTGAGGATATCGGTCGTAAGCTGGTGGAAGTGCCGGTGGGCTTTAAGTGGTTCGTTGATGGTCTGTATGACGGGACCTTTGGATTCGGTGGAGAAGAGAGTGCCGGTGCTTCCTTCCTGCGCTTCGACGGTACGCCGTGGTCAACCGACAAAGATGGCATCATCATGTGCCTGCTGGCGGCAGAAATCACTGCCGTGACCGGTAAGAATCCACAGCAACACTATGATGAACTGGCCCAGCGCTTCGGTGCGCCAAGCTATAACCGTATCCAGGCTGCGGCAACCTCGGCTCAGAAAGCCGCTTTATCGAAGCTTTCTCCTGAAATGGTCAGTGCCGCCACCCTTGCTGGCGATCCGATCACCGATCGTCTGACCGCCGCGCCGGGTAATGGTGCATCCATTGGTGGCCTGAAGGTGATGACCAAAAACGGCTGGTTTGCCGCGCGCCCTTCCGGTACCGAAGATGCCTACAAAATATACTGTGAAAGCTTCCTGGGTGCCGAGCATCGGGAGAAGATTGAGAAAGAAGCCGTAGAGATCGTCAGCGCGGTGTTGAAAAACGCCTGAGGCTGATGCTGTCGCTGTGGTAATCAATGATTAAGGCCATTCACCGAATGGCCTTTTTTATTTTCGTGCTTCAGGGAATGAAGCGATAGCCAACGCCCGTTTCCGTCAGCAGATGTTGGGGTTGGGCGGGGTCGCGTTCCAGCTTTTGCCGTAGGTGGCCCATGTAAATGCGCAGATAGTGGCTGTGCTCAACCGCATTTGGTCCCCAGACCTGAACCAGCAGCTGACGCTGAGTCATCACTTTCCCGGGATGATTGAGCAGGCTGACCAGCAGACGGAATTCAATCGGCGTCAGGTGCAGATCGCTGCCAGCGCGGGTGACCCGCCGGGCAGCAATGTCTACGCTGACCTCTCCAAAGGTAACCTGTGACTGTTCACTGCTGCCGCTAGCGATCGGGCGGTGGCGCAGGGCAACGCGGACTCTGGCCAGCAGTTCCCCCACGCCAAAGGGCTTTGTCAGGAAGTCATCGGCACCGGCATCCAGCGCGTTGATTTTGTCCTGCTCGTCACTGCGTGCCGACAGCACAATAATCGGCATGCTGCTCCACTGGCGTACTTCACGAATAAACGCAATGCCATCGCCATCCGGTAATCCGAGATCGAGGATCGTCATCTCGGGTTTGCGGGTTGCGGCCTCTATCAGCCCACGGCTGAGCGTGTCGGCATCTACAACGCGGAAATTTTCACCTTCCAGCGCCACGCGCAGAAAACGGCGGATCTCTTTTTCATCTTCAACGATCAGGATAGTGGTCAAGGTTCCTCCGAACCGGCAGTCAGGGAGCCTGGCCGGTAAGCGCCATCATGGCGGCTAATTTAGCAAAAGTTAGTGCGGCTCGCCCATCGTTGTTTCGCTGCGAACTGAATTGTTAATTCTTCGATCTGATTATCGCTATTTCCATGGTCGAATTAACCACTACGTAACATAATTACGCCCTGGGTAAAAAAAGCACAAAATATCACCTGAAAAGTGGTCCGATCAGTAGTAAAGTTACATAAAAGGCGATATTATTTTGCTCAGATTACAGACAATATTTTCAGCCGATTAAAGGAGGACGTATGAATATTTATCAATCTTATTCACCCTGGCGAATTTTCATGCGTCGTGCCGCAGTAGTCATCGCCGGTGTGCTGGCGCTGCCGGTTATGCTGTTTCGCTCTGACCGTGCCCGTTTTTACAGTTATCTGCACCGGGTTTGGGTTAAAACCAGTGATAAACCCGTCTGGCTGGCAGAGTCCGAATCGGTCTGCTGTGACTTCTATTAATTCCGACACTATTGCGATAACACCAAATATCACTTAACAATTTCATTTCATTAGTTCTGTTCATTATCCCGCCTGAGTGCGGGATTTTTTTTGCGCTAAACTTAGCGATGAAGGTTTAAGGAGCAAAACCAGCAAAATTGATCTACACTCAAACCTGTACAATAATTTTTAGGTTGTATAGATATGACAAAAAAAATTCCTGTGGGTATCAGCGCCTGTCTGCTCGGTGAGCGGGTAAGATTTGACGGTGGGCATAAGCGCTCTGTTTTCGCGGCAGAAGAGCTGGCTCCCTATCTGCATTATGAACCGGTCTGCCCGGAAATGGCCATTGGCTTACCTGCTCCGCGCCCGGCACTTCGTCTGACAGAGGATGAAGAGGGCGAGGTGATCCTGCGTTTCAGCAACGGTAAAGCCTCTGCGGTGACTGAAAAAATGCAGGCGTTTTCCGCTGAAAAGATTGCGCACCTTCAGCACCTGTGTGGATACATCGTCTGTGCTAAATCCCCCAGCTGCGGTATGGAGCGCGTTCGGGTCTATCAACCTGATAACAACAACAACAGGAAAGAGGGCATCGGCGTTTTCACCCGTGAACTGATGGCGCAAATGCCGTGGCTGCCGGTTGAAGAGGATGGACGCCTGCACGATCCCGTCCTGCGCGAAAATTTTGTTGCACGGGTCTACGCACTGCATGAATTTAATCAGCTGTGGGCCGGTGGTCTGACCCGGGCAAAGCTGATGGAATTCCACAGCCGTTACAAACTACTGCTGCTGGCTCATTCGCAGCCCAAATACCGTGAAATTGGCCCATTCGTGGCCAGAATGGATCGCTGGGAATCGCTGGAGGCGTTTGCTCTGGCCTATCGTCAGCGTTTAATGGACCTGATGAAGCTGCCAGCTTCGCGCAGCAATCACACCAATGTGCTGATGCACGTTCAGGGTTATTTCCGTCGTGAGCTCGATTCATCGCAGCGTCAGGAACTGACCACACTGATTGAAAGCTATCGCTGCGGCATTCAGCCTTTGCTGGCTCCGATTACTCTGCTGAAACACTATATGCGGCAGTTCCCGCATCCCTGGCTGACCGGGCAGCGCTACTTCTCTCCTTATCCGGAAGCTCTGCGACTACGTTATGGATATTAAAATTTTTCAGGGGGCACTATGACAACCCACCTGGTCTGGTTGCGTAACGATCTGCGTATTAATGACAACCATGCTCTTCACGCCGCCTGCCGTTCCGACAGTGCAAAAGTTATCGCGCTGTTTATCGCCACCCCGAAACAGTGGCAGAGTCATGATATGGCCCCAAAGCAGGCCGAGTTTATCTGGCAGAATTTACAGGATTTGCACCAGTCGCTGGCCGGGAAGGGCATTGAGCTGCATCTCATCGAATGTGACGACTTCAGTGCTTCCGTGGATCGTCTGCTGGATTTCTGCCAGCAGCACCACGTTGACCGCATGTTTTACAACTATCAGTACGAAGTCAATGAGCGCCAGCGCGATGCCGGGGCCGAGCGTAAACTGCTTGATAACGATATTATGGTGCAGGGGTTCGACGACAGCCTGCTGCTGCCACCCGGCAGCGTGCTGACCGGCAATCGAGAGATGTATAAGGTGTTTACACCATTCAGCAAGGCCTTTGTTAAGCGCCTGCAGGAGGGGTTACCCGAATGTATCTCCGCGCCAGCCGTTCGTAAATGTGGACCGCTGGAAAACGTTTCCCCCCTGAAGCCCTTTAACTATCCGCGAGAAGCCATTGACAGTAAGTTGTTTCCCGCCGGAGAAAAAGCAGCGATTGCCAGGCTGCGCGAATTCTGTCAGCAGCCGGTCACGCGTTATCCAGAACAGCGCGATTTGCCCGCGCGGGACGGCACCAGCCGCCTGTCGGTCTATTTAGCGACTGGCGTACTGTCGCCGCGGCAGTGCCTCTCCCGGCTGTTAAAAGAGCATCCACGCGGGCTGGAGGATGGAAAGGTCTTTGTCTGGCTCAATGAGCTGATCTGGCGTGAATTCTACCGTCATCTTATCGTGGCCTGGCCAGCGCTGTGCCGCCATCAGCCTTTCGTTGACTGGACGCGAAAAGTCGCCTGGCGTGATGCTCCGAGGCATCTTACCGCCTGGCAGCAGGGTAAAACCGGCTATCCGATTGTCGATGCCGCCATGCGCCAGCTTAACAGTCTGGGCTGGATGCATAACCGGCTACGAATGATCACCGCCAGCTTTCTGGTAAAAGATCTGCTGATTGACTGGCGCGAAGGCGAGCGCTATTTCATGTCGCAGCTGATTGACGGCGATCTGGCGGCAAATAACGGCGGCTGGCAGTGGGCTGCCTCCACCGGCACTGACGCTGCGCCGTATTTTCGCATTTTTAATCCCACCACCCAGGGCGAACGCTTTGATGCGACAGGCGACTTTATTCGTCAATGGCTGCCTGAGCTGCGTCAGGTGCCGGAGAAGTTTATCCATCAGCCGCATGAATGGGCGAAGAAAAACAATCAAAGTCTCGATTATCCTGCGCCGATCGTGGAACATAAAAAGGCACGCCAGCAAACGCTGGACGCCTTTGAAGCTGCACGAAAAAATATGGATTGATTATGCGCAATAGTGAACTCGAACAGCTGGTTAACCAGTTACTGAATACCGCCGCCTTCAAGGATTACGCCCCGAACGGGTTGCAGGTTGAAGGGCGAAGCGAAATAAAAAAAATCGTCACCGGCGTGACAGCCTGTCAGGCACTGCTCGACGAAGCCGTGCGGCTGGATGCCGATGCCGTGCTGGTGCATCATGGCTATTTCTGGAAAAACGAATCCCCCATCATCACCGGTATGAAGCGCCAGCGTTTAAAAACGCTGCTGACAAACGATATTAATCTGTTCGGCTGGCATCTTCCGCTGGACGCACACCCGGAGCTGGGCAATAACGCCGGGCTGGCCAGGCTGTTTGGCATTGATGTCAAAGGGCAGGTAGAGGAACTGCTGTTCTGGGGGGAGTTTGCCCAGCCGGTTAGCGGTGAACAGCTGGCGAAGCGGATAGAAGACACTCTGGGACGCACGCCCTTGCACTGCGGCGATAACGCACCGACGCTGATTAAGCGTGTGGCATGGTGCAGCGGTGGTGGACAGGGCTTTATTGATGCCGCTGCGGCGTTTGGCGTTGACGCATTTATCAGTGGCGAAGTCTCCGAGCAAACCATTCACAGTGCGAGAGAGCAGGGCCTGCATTTCTTCGCCGCCGGGCATCACGCTACCGAGCGCTGCGGTATTCAGGCGCTCGGTGAGTGGCTGGCCGGACATCACGGACTGGATGTGACGTTTGTTGATATCGATAATCCGGCCTGATCCCCGCCAGGTAACTTGTGGGGCGCGCCGGTTGCCGCCCCGCAGGTTGACACCGCTACCACAATCTCGCATAACTGTTTTCCTGTCCGTTAATGGCTAACACTTCCGCTCAGGAGGCCCGGATGCAGCGAGCACGATGTTATTTGTTAGGAGAACGCGCGGTGGTGCTGGAACTGGATCCGCCGGTTTCACTGACCAGCCAGCAGCGTATATGGGGACTGACGCAGCGCCTGCAGGATCGCCCTGAGGTGACTGATGTGGTTCCCGGAATGAATAATATTACCGTTGTGTTGAGCGATCCGCAGCACACCGCGCTGGATGCCATCGAGTGGCTGCAACAGTGGTGGGAAACCAGCGAAACAGAAATACCGGAATCACGATTAATTGAAATCCCGGTGGTCTACGGCGGCCCGGCGGGTCCGGATCTGGATGAGGTTGCGCGCCACTGCGCAATGCGTGTTTCGCAGGTGGTTGAATGCCACAGCGCCGTTGAATACGTTGTCTTTTTTATCGGCTTCCAGCCCGGCTTCCCTTATCTTGGCGGCCTGGACAGTCGGCTGCACACGCCACGACGCGTCGAGCCCAGGCTGCAAGTTCCCGCCGGATCGGTGGGCATCGGCGGGGCGCAGACCGGTATTTACCCTCTGGCTACGCCCGGTGGCTGGCAGCTGATTGGTCAGGTGAAAACCACCCTGTTTACTCCAGGACAAAATCCGCCTGTGCTGCTGCGCTCTGGCGATCGGGTGCGCTTTGTGCCACAAAAGGAGGGGGTATGCTGACCATTATTCGTGCCGGGATCAGCACCAGCATTCAGGATGCCGGGCGTAACGGCTGGCGTCAGTACGGCATCAGCTGCTGCGGAGCGCTGGATAATCCGGCGATGCAGACCGCAAACTTGCTGGTGGGCAACTCGCCTGACGAGGCGGTTCTGGAAATCACCCTCGGTCAGTTTACCGCTGAATTCGGTCGCGATGGCTGGCTTGCGCTCACCGGTGCGGGTTGCCAGGCAAAACTGGATGGAGTACCCCTCTGGACCGGCTGGCGAACCGCGGTGAAGAAAGGCCAGCGCCTTACGCTCAGTATGCCGCAGCGCGGTATGCGAAGCTATCTGGCCGTCAACGGTGGATTTTCCCTGTCACCACAGTTGGGGTCAAAGAGCACCGATTTGAAAGCGGGTTTTGGTGGCCTCGGGGGACGAAAACTTCAGGATGGCGATCGCCTGCTGCTGGGGGAAGCGACGCGCGATTTCAGGCGGTCCGCAGGCGTGCGACAGCTGCTGTGGGGCAATCGGGTCCGGGCGCTGCCGGGGCCGGAATATCATGAGTTCAGTGCCGACAGCCGTGAGGCTCTCTGGCGCACTGCATGGCAGCTTAATCCGCAAAGCAACCGAATGGGATATCGCTTACAGGGGCGGAGGCTTCAGCGCGAATCCGATCGGGAAATACTTTCTCACGGCCTGGTGCCGGGCGTGGTTCAGGTTCCTGCCGGAGGTCAGCCGATTGTGCTGTTAGCTGACGCGCAAACCACTGGCGGCTACCCGCGTATTGCCTGCGTAATCGAAGCCGATTTGTATCATCTGGCGCAGCTGCGTCTCGGTGAGCCGATCCACTTTGTCCACTGCACGCTGGAAGAAGCACGCCAGGCGAAGCGTGAACAACAGCGTGTGTTGGATCTGATCGCCTGGGGGTTACGCGAATGAAGATCGATCTCAATGCCGATATCGGTGAAGGGTGTCCCGGCGAGCGGGAGCTTTTACCGCTGGTCACATCGGTCAACATCGCCTGTGGATTTCATGCGGGCGATGCTTCGACCATGCTGCAGGTGGTGCGACAAGCGCTACAGGCCGGTGTGGCGATTGGCGCACACCCGAGCTTTCCGGACCGTGAAAACTTTGGCCGGACGGCGATGCAGCTGCCACCGGAAGAGGTTTACGCTCTGGTCATCTATCAGGTTGGCGCTCTGAAGGCGCTGACTGAAAGCGCCGGTGGGAGGCTGGTACACGTCAAACCTCACGGGATGCTGTACAACCAGGCGGCGCGTGATAAGGCACTGGCTCAGGCGATAGCCCGGGCGGTAAAAGCCGTCGACCCGTCCCTGACTCTGGTCGGGTTAGCCGGTAGTGAATCGATCCGGGCCGCGCGAATGCAGGGGCTGATGACCCGGGAAGAGGTGTTCGCCGATCGCGGCTACCAGGCCGACGGTACACTGGTGCCGCGTGGACAGCCGGGAGCATTGATAGAAGATGTGGAGATGGCTATTCGCCAGACGCTGGACATGGTGCAGCACGGCCAAGTCCAGAGCCTGACGGGAGAACGCGTGGCGGTAACTGCACACACGGTCTGCCTGCATGGCGATAGTCCCCAGGCTCTCAGCTTTGCACGTCAGCTTCGCCAGGCTTTCAGCGCGCATCAGATTCAGGTCACCAGCCGTTAGATCTCCTGCATGGCCATATACCATTCGGTGTGGTCGCTTTCCCCGGCCGCCGGATATAAATTTTTACAATCTGATTTTCCTGAAGTCGGCGTCAGAATGGATCTGCTGCTGGCTTCGTCTTTCTGATACAACGGAGTCCGCATGCCAGAAGGTCCTGAAATTCGCCGGGCGGCAGATCGCCTGGAAGAGGCAATCAAAGGTAAAGTGCTTACCGATGTGTGGTTCGCTTTTCCTGCATTGCAGGCTCGTCAGCATGAGCTCAAAGGGCAGCGCGTCACGGCAATTGAAACGCGCGGCAAAGCACTGCTCACGCATTTTTCCAACGGACTGACGCTCTACAGCCATAATCAGCTTTATGGCGTCTGGCGAGTCGTGCCGACCGGTAAGCAACCGGACAGCAAGCGCGTGCTGCGGGTCAGGCTGTCGTCCGCAGACAAAACGTTGCTGTTATACAGCGCATCAGACATTGAGCTGCTGGACGCCGACGGCCTGGCGGCCCACCCATTTCTGAATCGGGTGGGGCCGGACGTGCTGGATATGTCGCTGACGGTTGCCCAGGTACGCGAACGGCTGCTGTCGAAGCGTTTTCGTCGTCGTCAGTTCAGCGGGCTGCTGCTCGATCAAAGCTTTCTTGCGGGGCTGGGCAACTATCTGCGGGTTGAAATTCTCTGGCATGCCGGACTGGCAGCGAACCATCGCGCCGAAGACCTGAGCGATGCTGAGTGTGATGCGCTGGCGGAAGCGCTACTGGCGATACCACGCCTCTCCTACCGGACGCGCGGCAAGCCTGATGAAAACCGCCATCACGGCGCGATTTTCAGTTTTAACGTTTTCCACCGCGCCGGTCAGACCTGTAAGCGCTGTGGGGGAACCATCGTCAGAACTACCCTGTCTTCCCGTCCATTTTACTGGTGCCCCGGCTGCCAGAAATGAAAAAAACCGGGACAGAGATCCCGGTTTTGGCTGGTATATCTCTGGCGTTGATAAAAATGACGCCAGCCTCGCAGTTACTTCTTCAGCTGAGAAGTAAAATCGCGCTTGTCGTAGCCAGTGTACAGCTGGCGAGGGCGGGCAATTTTCACACCGTCGTCGTGCATTTCTTTCCAGTGTGCAATCCAGCCTACGGTACGTGCCATCGCGAAGATAACGGTAAACATTGAGGACGGAATGCCCATTGCTTTCAGAATGATGCCTGAATAGAAATCGACGTTAGGATAGAGTTTGCGCTCAATAAAGTACGGATCGTTCAGCGCGATGTGCTCCAGCTCCATGGCGACTTCCAGCAGGTCATCTTTCATACCCAGCTCTTTCAGCACTTCATGGCAGGTTTCACGCATCACGGTAGCGCGAGGATCGTAGTTTTTATAAACGCGGTGACCGAAGCCCATCAGACGGAACGAATCGTTCTTATCTTTGGCGCGGCGCAGGAACTCAGGAATGTGTTCAACGGTGCTGATCTCTTCCAGCATACGCAGGCAGGCTTCGTTCGCGCCGCCGTGAGCCGGTCCCCACAGCGAGGCGATGCCCGCAGCGATACAGGCAAACGGGTTCGCACCAGACGAACCGGCGGTACGCACGGTAGACGTGGAGGCATTCTGCTCATGATCGGCGTGCAGGATCAGAATACGATCCATGGCTCTTTCCAGAACCGGATTCACCACATACTCTTCGCACGGCGTAGAGAACATCATATGGAGGAAGTTACCCGCATAAGAAAGGTCGTTACGCGGATAGGCGAAAGGCTGGCCGATTGAATATTTGTAACACATTGCCGCCATGGTAGGCATTTTCGACAGCAGACGGAACGCCGCGATCTCACGATGGCGTTCAATGTTCACGTCCATGGCATCATGATAGAAGGCGGCCAGCGCACCGGTTACACCGCACATAACGGCCATTGGATGCGAGTCACGACGGAAACCACGGAACAGATGATGGATCTGCTCATGCAGCATAGTG
Source organism: uncultured Erwinia sp. (assembly GCA_913775305.1). Taxonomy (GTDB): domain Bacteria; phylum Pseudomonadota; class Gammaproteobacteria; order Enterobacterales; family Enterobacteriaceae; genus Erwinia. The sequence goes on from CAJYIY010000070.1 coordinate 18,139, forward strand.
TGGCGGGTGACCGTGGTTCTGAACTCGTCAAACTGCGCTTTCGTTGGGGCTTCGCCGTTTAACAGAATGTAACAAACTTCCAGATAGTTGGAATGCAGCGCCAGCTGATCGATTGGGAAGCCACGATGGAGCAAAATGCCTTCGTCACCGTCAATGTAAGTAATTTTTGATTCGCAGGACGCAGTAGAGGTGAAGCCTGGATCGAAGGTGAAATACCCTTTAGAACCTAAAGCCCGGACATCAATTTCTTCCTGACCTAATGTGCCTTTTAGCACATCAAGTTCAATAGGAGCTTCGCCTTCGAGGGTTAGCGTCGCTTTTTTATCAGCCATTTATAGTCTCCTTAGCGCCTTATACAGGGATCTTTAACACCGGGAAGTCACACACTTCCAGCTCATTGCCTGGCGCAGAAGGTAATCATCTCTGTGGCATCTTTATGGCGTGCAGGGTACAGAGTGACGGGCGCTCGCGGGCTGGGTTGGGCACTTTCCTGAGAGTGTAGCACGGTAGTTAAGAGATACGATCTAAACAAGCTTACGTTATAACCAATACCGTTGCTTTATAAAGAATACGACTCAATGTTACATAACTTGTGCTTAGGGGAAAGTGTATCCCCATAACTTTTGTGCATCATAGAACTTTTATCGCTCGATTTGTAACAGAGTTGTTTAACTTTTGTCAAATCAGATAATTAAAATTGTATCAATTTTGAAAACCGTGAATGCGATCACTGTTCTACCTAAATGTTCCCAAAGTGTTTGTAGGGGAATTGTAATGAGATTGTGATCGGCCTATACTGCCGCCAGGTCTCCGGAAATACCCTGTTGTAGGAGCCACCCAGCGTTTCATACGCGTCGTTTCGACACTGGATGTTGTTTTAGGTGCCTGGCGCAACGTTTGACTTGTCACGCTGTCTGACCCGCCCTCAGGACCGGAGGAAGCAAAATAAGAAAAGCTGTGTGGGCAAAACCGTGAAAAAACAAAGACCTGTCAACTTGGATCTCTCTACGATCCGGTTTCCCGTTACTGCAATAGCATCCATTCTCCACCGCGTTTCCGGTGTGATCACCTTCGTGGCGATCGGGATTCTGCTCTGGTTATTGGGTTTGTCACTCTCCTCGCCCGAAGGCTTCCAGCAGGCATCTGCCGTGATGGACAGTTTCATTGTTAAATTCATTATGTGGGGCATTTTGACCGCGCTGGCCTATCATATCGCCGGCGGTATTCGCCATTTACTGATGGATTTTGGCTATCTGGGTGAAACGTTAGAAACGGGCAAGCTTTCTGCTCAAATCGCCTTCGGTATTACTGTCGTGCTCTCAATCCTGGCTGGAGTCCTTGTATGGTAAGCAATGCTTCTGCACTGGGTCGTAATGGCATTCATGACTGGCTGTTACTCCGTGCCGCCGCCATGGTGATGACCCTCTATGTGATTTATATCCTCGGTTTTCTGGTGATGTCCGGGACCCTGACCTTTGACATCTGGCGTGGTTTTTTTGCCTCTTCATTTACTAAAGTGTTCACCCTTCTGACGCTGTTCTCCATCTTGGTTCACGGTTGGATCGGTATGTGGCAGGTACTGACTGACTACATTAAACCCCTGGCGCTGCGCTTGATGCTGCAGCTGGTGGTTGTGGTCGCGCTGTTGGTATATGCAATTTATGGAACTGTAGTGGTGTGGGGTGCGTAATGAGTTTGCCAGTCAGAGAATTTGATGCCGTAGTTATTGGTGCCGGCGGCGCAGGTATGCGCGCGGCACTGCAGATTTCACAATCGGGCCAGACCTGTGCCCTGTTGTCTAAAGTCTTCCCAACCCGTTCCCACACCGTGTCTGCTCAGGGCGGTATTACCGTTGCGCTGGGTAACAGCCATGAAGATAACTGGGAATGGCACATGTACGATACCGTTAAGGGTTCCGACTATATCGGTGACCAGGACGCGATCGAATATATGTGTAAAACCGGACCGGAAGCGATTCTGGAACTGGAACACATGGGCCTGCCGTTCTCCCGTCTGGATGATGGCCGCATTTATCAGCGTCCTTTCGGCGGCCAGTCGAAGAACTTCGGTGGTGAGCAGGCTGCCCGTACCGCGGCGGCAGCTGACCGTACCGGCCATGCGCTTCTTCACACGCTGTATCAGCAGAACCTGAAAAACCACACCACTATTTTCTCCGAATGGTATGCCCTGGACCTGGTGAAGAATGCCGATGGTGCCATTGTGGGCTGTACCGCGCTGAATATTGAAGATGGAGAAGTGGTTTACTTCAAAGCCCGTGCGACGGTGCTGGCAACCGGCGGTGCCGGACGTATTTATCAGTCAACCACCAATGCGCATATTAATACCGGTGATGGCGTGGGCATGGCGCTGCGTGCCGGCGTGCCGGTGCAGGATATGGAAATGTGGCAGTTCCACCCTACAGGTATCGCCGGTGCTGGCGTTCTGGTTACGGAAGGCTGTCGCGGTGAGGGCGGTTACCTGCTGAACAAGCACGGTGAGCGCTTTATGGAACGTTACGCGCCAAATGCGAAAGATCTGGCCGGACGTGACGTAGTGGCCCGTTCGATCATGATCGAAATCCGCGAAGGTCGCGGCTGCGATGGTCCGTGGGGCCCGCACGCTAAGCTGAAACTGGATCACCTGGGCAAAGACGTTTTAGAAGCACGTCTGCCGGGGATCCTTGAGCTGTCACGTACTTTCGCTCACGTCGATCCGGTGAAAGAGCCGATCCCGGTTATCCCAACCTGCCACTACATGATGGGCGGTATTCCGACCCGCGTAAGCGGCCAGGCGCTGACGGTCAATGAACA
>CAJYIY010000071.1 GCA_913775305.1 uncultured Erwinia sp.
CTGAGCGATCAGGGCGTCGATGATAATGCCTCTGGCCTCGGCGTTATGCTGGAGCTGGCCCAGCGGCTGGCAAAAACGCAACTGCACTACGGTCTGCGCTTTGTGGTACTGAGTGCCGAAGAGATTGGCCAGCAGGGCAGCGCAGAGTATCTGGCACGCATGAGCCCGGAAGAAAAACGTCATACGCTGCTGGTGATCAACCTCGACAGCCTGATTATCGGCCAGCGGCTGACCTTTACCAGCGGCAGCAATACGCCTGCCACCGTGATAAGACAAACGCGCGATCGCGCTGTTGCACTGGCTCACCGCCGGGGGATCCCTGCTGATGGCAGGGCAGCATCAACCGACCTGGGGCCGTTTGATCGTGCAGGCATCCCCTGGCTGTCGGTGCAGGCCGCTGACACTCGGGAGAAAAAACTGCCGCGCGTCATCGCCCAACACTTTCCGCTCGCGCTGCGTCATCAGGCCCAGCGTGATAATCTTGCCTATGTTGACCGCTGGCTGCCGGGGCGCATTGAGCGCCGCACGCACGATACCGTGGCGGTGATGCTGCCACTGCTGCGCGAGCTGGCAAATCCTTAAGCCTGCCTGGCTGGTTTTTATCTCTGGAGTGCTAAATGTATATCGTTTTTCTGACCTACACCCGTCCGATGGAAGAAGTGGATGCCCTGCTGGAGCCGCACCTGGCATGGCTTAATCGTTACTTCACTGCCGGGGCATTTATCAGCGCCGGACGCAAAGATCCGCGCACTGGCGGCATGATTATGGTGAAAGAGATGGACCGTAAACAGCTGGATGTCATCCTGGCGGAAGATCCCTTCCAGCAGGTTGCCCGCTACGACGTTACCAAAGTGAATATCACCCGCTCGGCAGAAAAATTTACGGGCTTGACGGGAATTTGATTTTTGCAGGCGGATTTTTTCCGCCTGTTATTCTGTCCATGCCATGGTAATGCTCATTAACCGGTGCACTCTATTCAATAGTGAAATATTTTCCTGCTAAGAATTTAAATCAACGTCTAATTGGCAAAAAACACAATATACACCTCCTTCTTTATCTCGTTTAATCCGAAACTCAATTAAATATAAAAAACGAGCGGATCTGATATGTTTACTATTAAACGGAAAATACAATCACAAAACTGGGTTCTTCTTATCTCTTTTCTGACAACATTAAACTGCTACGCTCAAGAAAGGAATTATTTCGAAAAAGGACGTATTGGCGATACAGAAAGCTGGCACAGCACCGCCTTTAACAACAGCTGGGCATTGGCGGCTATTAATGCCGATCGGGCCTATGCTGCTGGCTATAGTGGAAAGGGAATTAAGATCGGAATATTTGATAATGGCCTTTATAAAAACCACCCCATCTTTTCCGGCACAGATAAAGTCACTTACCTGACAACCAGTGGCATCCGCCAATATACCGACCCTTATATTCCGGTTAAGGAGGGTGACAAATTTTATTATGATGGAAGTTTGCGATTTGATTATTGGCATTATGTCATACCAACGTATAAAAACCTTATTACTCATGGCACTTCGGTTGCCTCGTTGGCAGCTGGTAGCCGAAACGGTAGCCCGATGCAGGGTACGGCATATAACGCGCAGATTATCTCGGCAGATAATGGCGATCCGGGACCGGAAGACAGTATTGTCAGGGGCAACGATGGTGGTGTTTACCGGGCTGGTTGGGATGCGCTGATAGCCAGTGGCGTCCGGGTGATAAATAACAGCTGGAATATTGGCTTACCCTATCCGTACAACGGAATGAATAACGATCCCAGCAAACCCCATTTTGGTGCTGATGCTGCACGCAAGCAGTTTGAACAGATTGCAGCGATTTTGAATACTCCCGCAGGCGGTGCCTATCAGGGTGCCATTGACAGCGCACATAGCGGAATAATCACGGTTTTTGCAGCAGGCAATGAAGGGGGGACTAACGCCCCTGATGCGCTGGCCGCCCTGCCCTGGTTTATTCCTGACCTGGCTCCTGAATGGCTAACCGTCGTCAATGTCATGCAATCGGCAACAGGAGGATATGAATTCAATTACAATTCATCAAATCGCTGCGGCTACTCTGCCAGTTTTTGCGTAGCAGCCCCCGGAACCGATGTGAAAGTGGCGTATGTCAAAGGTGACGATCCGGAAAATCCAGTAAGCGACTATATGGACAGTACAGGAACCTCTTTGTCTGCTCCTGTCGTCTCTGGCAGCGCGGCAGTGTTAATGGAGAGATTTCCCTATATGACTGGCGCGCAGATAGTGTCGGTACTGCGCACCACAGCGACCGATATGGGCGCGCCCGGGATTGATAAGATTTACGGCTGGGGCATGATCAGCCTGGGTAAAGCCATCCGCGGCCCGGCGATGCTGGTGACGGAAGAAGATATCCCACAGGAATTCCGCATTAAAGGGGCGTATGGCGATAGCCAGTTTACGGTGAATATGCCCGGAGTCGGTGCCGTGCTGGATGCAGGAACACCTCGCCAGCGCCTGTGTGACAGTGCGCTATGCGCCTTCGATATCTGGGACAACGACATCTCAGGTCACGGCGGTCTGACCAAAACAGGAAGCGGCACGCTGCTGCTGACCGGTAACAGCAGCTATCGCGGGCCAACGCTGATCGATCAGGGACAGCTGGTGGTTAATGGCAAAATAACCTCAGATGTTACCGTCAATAACGGCGGCTTACTGAGCGGCAATGGCCATACGGGCGCGCTGAAAATTGCGGGGGGCGGCACCGTTGCCCCCGGCAGCAATGCGACTTTAACCGTCGATAAAAACGTGACTTTTGCCGCCGGCTCGCGTTATGCCGTAGGCGTCAGCGCAGAGGGCGAGAGCAGCCGCCTGCACAGTAACGGAACAACACAGATTAACGGTGGCGAGGTGCTGGTCTCACTGGGAAACAGCACAAACCTGCTGAGTCAGGGCAATATGCTTAGTTTGCTGGGCCGTCAGTATAAAATTCTCAGTTCAGCACAGGGAGTCAACGGCAAATTTAGCGGCGTGCGCCCGAACTACCTGTTTATTGGCAGCAGCCTGCAATACCAGCCAGAATCGGTCACGCTGTTACTTGATCGCAACGCCACCACCTTTGCCAGCGTGGCTAAAAACAACAATCAACGCGCTGCGGCTGAGGCAGCAGAGCGTCTTGGCAAAGGCAACCCACTGTTTGAAAGCCTGCTGATGTCGACCACCGCCGCTGAGGCCGCCAGGGCATTTCAGCAGTTAGGGGGGCAGATCCATGCCGATATTGCGGCCGCTTTAGTCAATGAGAGCCGCTATCTGCGCGATGCGCTGGACAGCCGCCTGCGACAGTCACAGGGGCTGGCTGATGCCACAGACATTCACAGTAATGACGACGGGGCCTGGGTACAGCTGGTTGGGGCATGGGATCACGCCTCCGGGGGCGCAGGGGCCAGTGGATTTCAGAGTTCAACCTGGGGCGTTCTGTTGGGGAGTGATAAGGCATACAGCGCCAGCGGGCGGTTGGGTATCGCCACCGGTTATACCCGTACGTCTCTGGACGGGGGTATGGGTTCTCATGCCAGCAGCGACAACTACCATCTCGCACTGTATGGCGATCAGCAGTTTGATGCGCTGGTATTCAGAGCTGGAGCAGGTATGACCTGGCACCGTATCGATACCGCTCGCAGTCTGAGCTATGGCAACCAGTCTGCACGTGAGAAAGCGAAATATGGTGCCCGAACCCAGCAGCTTTTTGCAGAAACCGGTTACGGTATGGAGGCCGCTCAGCTCAAGCTGGAACCTTTTGCCAACCTCGCATATATCAACTTCGGTGGCAACTCCATCGCAGAAGGTGACAGTACCGCAGCGGTTCACGGTGACCGGCAGCATTCTGATGCACTGATTTCCACGCTGGGGATGAGAGCGGAACAGGCATGGCAGCTTGGTCGCGAGACGCAGCTGAAGCTGAATGGTGAGCTGGGTTGGGAACATCAGTACGCCTCAAGCGGGCGAGCGGTCGGGCTGAAGTTTAATGGTGGAGATACGGCTTTCAACACTCACAGCGTGTCCGCCTCCCGTAACGGCATGGTGGTGAAAACCGGAGTCAATCTACTGGTTAGCACACGCAGCATGCTGTCACTCGGTTATGCCGGAACCCTCTCCCCTCACTATCAGGATAACCGCGTCAACGCCGCATTTAACTGGAGCTTCTGATATCTTATCCCCGCGAGAGCATCGCGGGGATAATCAGCACATCCTGCCAACCAGTAGTGCAATCATGGCTGCCGTCGCCATGATTATAAGCATCATCAGCTGGGCACCTAAGGAAAAACGGTCCCGTGTAACAGGGGGACAGAACTGGGCCTGGCGACGATAGTCTTTCAGCCCACGATGGCGATTTTCGCCGCGATTATTCTGGCGGCACTGATTGTCGGGGTCCTGCAAGGCCTGGCGGGGTAAGCGACAAAGCGCGGCGGGCATGACCGCCCCCTGACGAAGGGGTGTCGCATGCCTCACCCGACCGGATTATTACTCGTGCAATCCACACTCACGCTTCAGACCAAAGAAGCGCGTCTCTTCCTCCGCCATACCCGGTTCCCATTTGCGGGTGGTATGGGTATCCCCCACCGAGAGATAGCCCTGCTCCCACAGCGGATGGTAATCAAGACCGTTCTGCTGCAGATACTGGTAAACCTGGCGATTATCCCAGTCAATAATCGGCAGCAGCTTGAACACGCCCTTCTTGATTGCCAGCACCGGCAGATGCGCCCGGCTGCCGGACTGATCGCGGCGCAGACCGGCAAACCACGTCTGCGCGTTCAGGCTTTCCAGCGCGCGGTTCATCGGCTCAACCTTATTGATCTGGTTGTAGCGTTCAATGCCCTCAACGCCCTGCTCCCACAGCTTGCCGTAGCGCGCCTCCTGCCAGGCCGCGCTGTGCCCGGCGCGAAAGACCTTGAGATTAAGATCCAGCTGCTCCGTCAGTTTATCAATAAACTGATAGGTTTCCGGGAACAGATAGCCGGTATCGGTGAGGATCACCGGGATATCGGGCTTCTGCCGGGTGACCAGATGCAGGCTTACCGCCGCCTGAATGCCAAAGCTGGAGGTCAGTACCGCCTCGCCCGGCAGGTTCTCCAGCCCCCAGATCACCCGATCTTCGGCGGACAGCTTATCCAGCCGGTTGTTAATCTCAGCGAGCGCCATCACCCGCTCCACCTTCGGTAAGGCATTCAGTTCAGAGAGATCGAGCAACGCCATGATACACCTCCATCATTCCCAGAAATCACGGGCCGGATCGCACACCGGTCTGACGATGCCGGTGCGGATGGTAAAGTCACCGAAGCCTTCGTCTGCTTCCCGCTCTTTCGACCAGCGGCCAATAAGCTCATCCAGCGTCGCCAGGATTTCCGCTTCATTGATATTCTCACGATACATCCGTGGGATACGGGTCCCGATGCGGTTACCGCCCAGATGCAGGTTGTAGCGTCCCGGCGCCTTACCGACCAGACCAATTTCTGCCAGCAGCGCACGGCCGCAGCCGTTAGGACAGCCGGTGACGCGCAGTACGATATGCTCATCGCCTAGCCCGTGTGCGGTCATAATGCCTTCAACGCGAGTCACAAATTCCGGCAGGAAGCGCTCGGCTTCCGCCATCGCCAGCGGGCAGGTCGGGAACGCCACGCAGGCCATTGAATTTTCACGCTGGTGGCTGACGCTTTCCATCAAACCATGCTGCTTCGCAATCTGCTCGATTTTGTCTTTTTCCGACTCCGGCACACCGGCCACAATCAGGTTCTGGTTAGCCGTTAAGCGGAAATCTCCCTGATGGATCCTGGCAATCTCCGCCAGGCCAGTCTTCAGCGGACGGCCCGGATAGTCGAGCAGGCGGCCGTTTTCAATAAACAGCGTCAGATGCCATTGGTTATCGATGCCTTTAACCCAGCCGAAGCGATCGCCACGGGTGGTAAATTCATACGGGCGGATCGGTTCGAGGGTGATACCGGCCCGGCGCTCCACTTCCGCTTTGAAGACGTCCGGCCCTACGCGCTCCAGGGTATATTTGGTTTTGGCGTTTTTGCGATCGGTGCGGTTGCCCCAGTCACGCTGGGTGGTGACAACCGCGGCCGCCACATCGAGAATTTTTTCTACCGGCAGATAACCAAACTCGCTGGCGGTACGCGCGTAGGTAGCCTTGTTGCCGTGATCGATGGACAGACCGCCGCCCACCAGCAGGTTAAAGCCAATCAGTTTGCCGTTTTCGGCAATCGCGATAAAGTTCAGGTCGTTGGCGTGCAGATCCACATCGTTATGCGGCGGCACCACCACCGTGGTTTTAAACTTACGCGGCAGATAGGTTTCACCCAGAATCGGCTCAACGTCGGTGGTCGCCACCTTCTCCTGATCGAGCCAGATTTCCGCGTAGGCGCGGGTCTGCGGCAGCAGGTGCTCGGACAGCTTTTTCGCCCATTCGTACGCTTCCCGGTGCAGTTCAGACTCTATCGGGTTAGAGCTGCACAGCACGTTACGGTTTACGTCATTGGCGGTCGCCAGCGCATCCAGCCCCACCTCATGCAGCATCTGGTGGGCTGGCTTAACGTTGCCTTTCAGAATGCCGTGGAACTGGAAAGTCTGACGGTTAGTGAGGCGGATACTGCCGTAGATCGTGTTATCACTGGCGAATTTATCAATAGCCAGCCACTGCGCAGGCGTCATAATGCCGCCGGGCAGGCGGCAGCGCAGCATCATCGCATGGCGCGCATCCAGTTTCTGCTCGGCGCGCTCGGCGCGAATGTCACGGTCATCCTGCTGGTACATTCCGTGAAAACGGATCATCAGGAAGTTATCGCCGTTGAAGCCGCCGGTCAGGCCGTCGTTCAGATCCGCAGCAATGCTTCCACGCAGGAAGTTGCTCTCTTTTTTCATCCGCTCGGCGTCGACCAGCTTACCTTCAACGACCAGCGGACCCGGGTATCTTTCATTGCTCATTAGTACACATCTCGCTGATAACGGCGCTCAATGCGCAGCTCACTTAAAAATTCATCTGCCGCTTCGATGTCCATGCCACCGTATTCGGCTACCACTTCCAGTAATGCTTGCTCAACGTCTTTAGCCATACGATTTGCATCGCCACAGACATAAATGTGTGCACCTTCCTGAATCCAGCGCCACACTTCCGCCCCTTTGGCGCGGATTTTATCCTGTACGTATACTTTATGCTTCTGGTCGCGTGACCAGGCTAAATCAATGTGGGTCAGCAGGCCATCCTTCACATAACGCTGCCATTCCACCTGATAAAGAAAATCTTCGGTAAAGTGTGGATTACCAAAGAACAGCCAGTTTTTCCCGGCCGCGCCATCATTGTCTCGCTGCTGCATAAAGGCGCGGAACGGGGCAATGCCGGTCCCCGGGCCAATCATAATCACCGGAGTCTCCGGGTTGGCAGGCAGACGAAAGTTATCGTTGTGCTCAATAAATATGCGAATCTCATCGTCTTCCGCCAGGCGTTCGCTCAGATAGCTGGAGGCTCCTCCCGCGCGGGGGCGGCCTTCGATGTCGTAGCGCACCACGCCAACGGTAATGTGCACTTCCGTTTCGCTTTCGGCCTGAGACGAGGCGATGGAATAGAGACGCGGCGTTAGCGGGCGCAGCAGGCCGGTCAGTTGCTCAGCGGACAGCTCGGTCGGCGCGAAGCGCACCATATCCACAACAGGTGTAGTCTGCGCATACTGCTGAAGGCTGGCTTTGTCGCTAATCTGCGCCAGCAGCGCTTCATGATGTGACAGTTTGGCATACTGCTCGACAATCTGCGGGGTATTCACCGTCAGTTCGTAATGTTTTTGCAAGGCTTCCGCCAGCGGCAGCGTTTCGCCGTGAACGCTGACCGGCTCATCACCCTTCAGCCAGAGCAGCTCTAACAGCTCTTTAACCAGGGCGGGATCGTTCTCAAACCACACGCCGAGCGCATCGCCAGGCTGATAGCGTAGTCCTGATTGCCCCAGGTCGATCTCAATATGACGCACGTCTTTATCGGAATCGCGGCCGGTAATCTTCTGGTTGACCGCAAAACTGGCGCTCAGCGGGGCCTCTTTGGTGTAAGGGCTGCTGTGGATCTCATTCACGCTGCCGGCCGCCGTTGCCGCTGCCGCCGCAGGCGCTTCCTGCGGTACGCGCGCCTTTAAAATCTCCACCAGCTGTTTACGCCAGGCTTCAGCCGCCGCCGCGTACTCAACATCGGCATCGACACGGTCCAGCAGGCGCGTTGCGCCCAGTTCAGCCAGCCGGTTGTCGAAATCTTTTCCCGCCTGACTGAAAAATTCATAAGAGGTATCGCCAAGACCAAATACCGCGAAGGCGCTGCTGTCCATTTTTGGCGCTTTCTTCGACATCAGGAACTTATGTAGCGCCACGCCCTCTTCCGGCGGTTCACCCTCGCCCTGCGTTGAGGTCACCACCACCAGCAGTTTTTCCTGCGCAATCTGCTTGAACTTATAGTCACCGGCATTCACCAGGTTGACGTTGAGCTTCGCGGCAAGCAGGTCATCGCGCAGCTGCTCTGCCAGGCGGCGAGCGTTGCCGGTCTGGGAAGCAGAAAGGATGGTAATGCCAGGCACCTCAGCCGGAGCCGGTGCAGCCGCCACGCCAGCGCCGGGAGCCTGGTTAACCATGCCCCAGAAATAACCGGACAGCCACGCCAGCTGGGTAGGGGTATAATCCCCGGTTGCTGCCTGTAAGCGGGCAAGCTGATCCGGGTTCAGCGGGAGCATATTTAAAGGTGCCTGAGTCGTCATTGCGTCGATAATTCCAGTGTCGGAGATCAGTTTACTGACAGGGTAAGGGCAAGCAGAATAACCCTTAAATAAGGGTTGGCAATAATTAATAACCAAAATGACTAAATGGTTTTTCAGGTAAGCGTTATTGGCAAAACAGGTTGATAATGTCGATATATATCAGTTGGTTAGAGAATCCGTTATTTGGTTTACACTTTGACGCTGCGCCAAAGCCGGGAAACGGGTGCGAAAAAAGCGGTTTTCCGGTATCCTCCGCCCCTTTTAACCATCATGACTGAGACTGTAATTATGGCGACCACGCTGTTTAAAGATTTTCAATTCGAAGCCGCACACCATCTGCCTAACGTGCCTGCCGGGCACAAATGCGGCCGACTGCACGGACACTCTTTTATGGTGCGCCTGGAGATTACCGGCGAGGTGGATCCCCATACCGGCTGGGTGATGGACTTTTCCGAAATCAAAGCGGCATTTCAGCCGATTTACGATCGACTGGATCACTACTATCTGAACGATATTCCCGGCCTGTCCAATCCCACCAGTGAAGTGCTGGCGGCCTGGATCTGGCAGCAGATGAAACCGGCACTGCCTCAGCTGAGCGCGGTAATGGTAAAAGAGACCTGTACTGCGGGTTGCGTCTATCGCGGCTGAATGATCGGTGGGCAGACGACGTGATTCCGCAGCCGATCGGACGGCTGCATGAACGTCTCGCCGCACTGCGGGTCAGCATGGGGGCGCCGGATGATTACCGTCCTCCCCCTTTCGTCAGGCGATATTCAGATATTTATGCGTCTGCATCGAAAGCCGCCAGTTGCGGGCAATACAGGTATCGATGCAAAGCCGGGTGGCATCCGCTTTCTGACTGATCGGCTGCAGGGCAACGATACGCGCTTTGTCATCATCCAGCGTTGCCAGTAGCGCATCCAGCGCATCGACATCGCGCTGACGCGCCACCGGATGCTTAATCTCATCGGCGCGTACCAGCGCCTGTTGCAGCACGTCATAGCCACCGCGCATATTGACCTTCGGTGAGACCGTTACCCAGGTTTGCGGCGTACAGCGCACCGTATGCGTGCCGCTGGTCTCAATCTGGCAGCTGAAGCCCTGCTGCTGCAAGCTGGCCGTCAGCGGGGTCAAATCGTGAATACAGGGCTCTCCGCCGGTGATCACAACATGTTTTGCCGTCCAGCCGTTGTCACGGATCACGCCAGTCAGCGCTTCGGCATCGGCTGCACCCCAGGCATCGGTTTCTACCGTCTTCAGCAGAATATCCCCCAGCGAGGTTTCCCGATCGGCCAGCTTATCCCAGGTGTGTTTGGTATCGCACCAGCTGCAGCCCACCGGGCAGCCCTGTAAGCGAATAAATATGGCGGGTACGCCGGTATAAACACCTTCGCCCTGCAGCGTCTGGAACATCTCATTTATCGGGTACTGCATCGATTTCTCAGCTGATGGTTAAATGACGGGCGCAGATTATGGCAGATTGTCGGCCCCGGACCAACCCAGGCCTGTGCTGCAATTCGTAAGAAAATTCTGCGAGGGCTATAACGGTCCCCGTAAACGCCTGTTGGCTTCATCTCCGGCAAACCATTCCACCAGGAAATCGAGCAGCGCACGCAGCTGGCGCGACTGGTGCTGACGCGAAGTATAGATTGCGAAAATACCCAGTCTGTCGAGCTGATACTCCGGCAGCAGTGCGACCAGCTTTCCGCTTTCCAGCAGCGAATCCACACTGTGCAAAGGCTGCATGGAAATTCCCGCACCGGCCAGCGTGGCGCTAAGCAGGATCAGCGAGTCATTGGCACTGAGACTGCCGCTGACCGCTACCGCATCATGCTCATCCCCCCGGCTAAAATTCCACAGGCTTTTGCCAAAGTGTGAATAGGTCAGGCAGTTATGCTGCGTCAGCTGTTCAGGGTGCAGCGGCGTCCCTTCACGGGCCAGATAGGACGGGGTGGCGCAGATCACTGACGCGCAGGCGTTCAGCGGGCGAGCGATCAGGTTTGGCTCCAGCTGGCCGGTAATCCGCAGCGCCAGATCGATACGCTCCTCCACCAGATTCACCCGCTGGTTACTGGCATGAAGATCGATACGAATGCGAGGATAACGCTGCTGGAAGACCGTTATCGCCGGGACCAGCACGCTGTTACCCAGCGAAAGCGAACAGGATATTCGCAGCAGCCCGGAAAGGGCTGCTCCGTCGGGTTGATTGCTTTGCTCGATTTCACCCGCCAGCTGCAGCAGCTGCCGGCACCGAACCAGCGCATGTTCACCGGCCGGAGTCAGGCTCAGTCGTCGGGTGCTGCGATGCAGCAGTCGCGCACCCGACCACGTTTCCATCTCGCTGAGGTAGCGCGTGACCATCGCCCGCGACATGCCCAGCACCTCAGCCGCTGCCGTCAGGCTGCCTCGCTGAACGATCGTGGTAAAAACATTGGCCGCCGTCAGTCTGTCCATTATATGTCCGTTTTACGCAACAATCTGTTGCCTGATAGTGAGTTTATTCTGCGCGATATGCAACCTAGACTGGACGTTTTCCCGTTAAGGTCAATTCCAATGAAAACACGTTTCGCTATGCTGCTGGCCTTTGCCGCCAGCCCGTTGCTGTATGCCGCTCAACCGCTCAGTCTTGATGTCTACAATCCAGGGGAAAACAGCCTGTTCGCCGTTTCATCTGAAATTATCACCGGTCCGACCGAAGCGGTGCTGGTTGACGCTCAGTTCCAGCGCAATGATGCCGAAGAGCTGGTCAAACGCATTAAGGCCAGCGGTAAACGCCTGACCACCATTTTTATCAGTCAGTCTGACCCCGACTACTATTTCGGGCTGGACACGCTTCACCGAGCCTTCCCGACGGCCAGCATCGTGGCAACCGCCCCGACCGTTGAGCTGATCGGGCAGACTAAAGACAGCAAGCTGGCTTTCTGGGGCTCCAAATTGGGCGACAATGCCCCGCAGTCGCTGATCGTGCCGGAAGTCATCAAAGGAGACAGCTTTGAGGTTGATGGTGAAACGGTGCAGATCAAAGGTCTGACGGGGCCGCAGCCGCAAAACAGCTATCTGTGGGTTCCGGCGCTGAAAACCGTGCTGGGCGGCGTAGTGGTGACGGGTAATAATCTTCACGTCTGGCTGGCGGATGCGCAGAGCAAGGAAGAGCGCTCGGCCTGGCAGCAGAAACTGGAGGATATTAAGGCGCTGAAGCCAGCCCGCGTAGTGCCGGGGCACTTCCTGCCGGGTGCCGATGAGAGCCTCGCCTCGGTGAACTTTACCCAGCGTTATCTGCAAACGGCGGAAACGGAGCTGTTTAAGACCAGAGACTCGCAGGAGTTTATTGAGGTGATGAATCAGCACTATCCGCAGCTGAAAGAGGCGTCGTCACTTGAACTGAGTGCCAAAGTGCTGAAGGGTGAGATGAAGTGGCCGCAGTAGCCCGCTGAAAGAACAGATTATCGCCGGGCGTAATGCCAGCCAGATGTTAAAAAGCCCCGTGCTGTGACGGGGCTTGTCCGTTTGTTCGCAGCCGCGCAGGCCGCTGCGAACCGTCAGCGATTACTGACCTTTAACTTCTTTCAGACCGTTGAATGGCGCACGGTTGCCCAGTGCTTCTTCAATACGGATCAGCTGGTTGTACTTAGCAACACGGTCAGAACGGCTCATAGAACCGGTTTTGATCTGGCCCGCTGCAGTACCTACCGCCAGGTCAGCGATAGTGGCATCTTCGGTTTCGCCGGAACGGTGAGAGATAACGGCGGTGTAGCCAGCATCTTTCGCCATTTTGATCGCAGCCAGGGTTTCGGTCAGAGAACCGATCTGGTTGAATTTGATCAGGATGGAGTTAGCGATGCCTTTATCGATACCTTCTTTCAGGATCTTGGTGTTGGTCACGAACAGATCGTCACCCACCAGCTGGATTTTGTCGCCCAGCACTTTGGTCTGGTAGGCGAAACCAGCCCAGTCAGATTCGTCCAGACCGTCTTCGATAGAGACGATTGGGTACTGTTTGGTCAGATCTTCCAGGAAGTGAGTGAACTCTTCTGAAGTGAAGGCTTTGTTACCTTCGCCAGCCAGCACGTATTTACCGTCTTTGTAGAACTCAGACGCGGCACAGTCCATCGCCAGGGTCACATCTTTGCCCAGCTCATAGCCTGCTGCTTTTACCGCTTCAGCGATAACAGCCAGAGCTTCTGCGTTAGAACCCAGGTTTGGCGCGTAGCCACCTTCATCACCAACCGCGGTGTTCAGGCCTTTTGCTTTCAGGACTTTAGCCAGGTTGTGGAAAACTTCAGAACCGATACGGATCGCTTCTTTGATGGTTTTCGCGCCAACAGGCTGAATCATGAACTCCTGGATGTCGACGTTGTTGTCGGCGTGCTCACCACCGTTGATGATGTTCATCATTGGCAGTGGCATGGAGAATTTGCCCGGGGTGCCGTTCAGTTCAGCAATGTGCTCGTACAGTGGCTGACCTTTAGAGGCCGCTGCGGCTTTAGCAGCAGCCAGAGAAACCGCCAGAATGGCGTTAGCACCAAACTTGGATTTATTCTCGGTACCGTCCAGATCGATCATAATCTTGTCGATGTTCGCCTGGTCTTTGGCATCTTTACCGGTTACCGCTTCAGCGATAGGACCGTTAACCGCTGCAACCGCTTTAGTGACGCCTTTACCCAGATAACGAGATTTGTCACCGTCACGCAGTTCCAGCGCTTCACGGGAACCGGTAGATGCGCCTGATGGTGCAGCAGCCAGACCGACGAAACCACCTTCCAGATGCACTTCGGCTTCAACGGTCGGGTTTCCACGGGAGTCGATGATTTCGCGACCGATGACTTTAACGATTTTGGACATTAGTTTTTCCTCAGTACAAGTTAGCTTAAACTCAGACACACCACCCGGAACCCTGCGGTTTCAGGTGGTTATGAAAATACTTATTTTGCCAAACGCTTTTGATGCTCGCTGGCGGCTTTCACAAAGCCACTGAACAGCGGGTGTCCGTCACGAGGTGTTGAGGTGAATTCCGGATGGAACTGACACGCAACAAACCATGGGTGGTCAGGAATTTCAATAATCTCAACCAGCTGGTCATCCCCGGAGCGGCCTGCTACGCGTAATCCCGCCGCTTCAATCTGCTTCAGCAGCATGTTGTTGACTTCATAACGATGGCGGTGACGCTCAACGATGGTGTCGCTGCCGTACAGCTTGCGTACCAGACTGTCGCTGGTCAGCTGACACTGCTGGCTACCCAGACGCATGGTACCACCCAGATCGCTCTGCTCGGAACGCTGCTCAACGTTGCCTTCCTCATCACGCCACTCGGTGATCAGGGCAACAACCGGATACTTACAGTCCGGTACGAACTCCGTCGAGTTGGCCCCTTCCATATGGGCGACGTTGCGGGCAAACTCCATCAGCGCAACCTGCATCCCCAGGCAGATGCCCAGATAAGGGATGTTGTTCTCACGGGCATACTGCGCGGTCATCAGTTTGCCTTCAACGCCGCGATAGCCGAAGCCACCGGGGATAAGAATAGCATCCAGATCTTTCAGCAGTTCGACACCGCGAGTTTCAACATCTTGCGAATCAATCAGTTTGATGTTGACGGTCACACGGTTTTTCAAACCACCGTGTTTCAGCGCTTCGATCACGGATTTATAAGCGTCAGGCAGCTCGACGTATTTGCCGACCATACCGATGTTCACTTCGCCGCCCGGATTCGCCTCTTCGTAAATCACCTGCTCCCACTCGGCCAGGTTGGCTTCCGGCGCGTTCAGGTTGAAGCGTTTACAAATGTAGTCATCCAGGCCCTGAGACTTGAGCATGCCCGGAATCTTATAAATGGAATCAACATCTTTCAGTGAGATAACCGCTTTTTCCGGCACGTTACAGAACAGGGCGATTTTCGCACGTTCGTTAGCCGGCACGGCGCGATCTGAGCGGCAGATCAGCACATCGGGCTGAATCCCGATAGACAGCAGTTCTTTCACTGAATGCTGGGTAGGTTTAGTTTTTACCTCTCCCGCCGCCGCCATATACGGCACCAGAGTCAGGTGCATATACATGGTGTGCTCACGGCCCACATCGACCGCCATCTGGCGGATTGCTTCGAGGAACGGCAGAGACTCGATGTCACCCACGGTTCCGCCAATTTCCACCAGCACGACATCGTGGCCTTCACCACCTTCAATGATGCGTTCTTTAATGGCATTGGTGATATGGGGGATCACCTGAATGGTCGCCCCCAGATAGTCGCCGCGGCGCTCTTTGCGCAGGACTTCAGAGTAAATACGGCCAGTGGTGAAGTTGTTACGGCGGCTCATCCGGGTGCGGATAAAGCGCTCGTAGTGGCCGAGATCCAGATCGGTTTCGGCGCCGTCATCAGTGACGAACACTTCACCGTGCTGGGTTGGGCTCATGGTGCCTGGATCCACGTTGATGTACGGGTCCAGCTTCATGATGGTCACGTTAAGACCACGTGCTTCGAGGATGGCGGCCAGGGAGGCTGCGGCAATGCCTTTACCCAGAGAGGAAACGACCCCGCCGGTCACAAATATATAGTTCGTTGTCATGCTGAACCTGAGAATGTAGGTTTAAAGACGATGGAATGAATAACCAGGACGGGAAAATAGTATACCCGAAACCCCTGATGCCGACAATTGATCGTTTCCATGTTGTGACTATTCCACCGCTTTTATCACTCTGAGACTACCTGATTTCTTCAATCAGATTGTTGATGTGTGTCACATTTTTGTTGAATCGTGTCAGCTAATTATTCCCCGGATTTGACCTGCTGCCACGCGGCTTCCATCTGTTCCAGCGTGGCCTGCTGCATTTCCAGCCCCTGAGCGGCGATAATTCGCTCAACTTCACGGAATCGACGCTCGAATTTGGTATTGGCTTTTTGCAGCGCGGTTTCCGCCTTTTTACCCAGATGACGTGACAGATTCACCGTGGCAAACAGCAGGTCGCCAATTTCTTCTTCCAGCTTCTCCTGGTCGACGACCGCCTGACGGGCTTCGTGCATGACTTCATCGATCTCTTCGTACACCTTACCAAGCACCGGCCCCAGCGTGTCCCAGTCAAAACCGACGCTGTTGCAGCGCTTCTGTATTTTATGTGCACGCATCAGCGCCGGGAGCGCCTGCGGAATATCATCCAGCACCGAGTGCTGCGCTTTTTCTGCCCGCTCGTCGCGTTTGATTATTTCCCAGTTCCCCCGTAATTCGGCGCTGTCTGCCACTTCCGCTCCGGCAAAGATATGCGGATGGCGGCGCTCCAGCTTGTCGCTGATGGCGTGACAGATATCATCGAAGTTAAAGCGCCCTTCCTCCTGCGCTATCTGGGCGTAAAACACCACCTGGAACAGCAGATCGCCCAGCTCACCGCGCAGATCGTCAAAATCGGCGCGATCAATGGCGTCGATCACTTCATAGGTTTCTTCCAGGGTATAGGGGGCAATGGTGGCATAGGTCTGCTGGCGATCCCACGGGCAGCCCTGTTCCGGATCGCGCAGGGTTTTCATGATGCCCAGCAGGCGATCGAGAGCGTTCATAGTCGTGAATCCTTGTTTACGTTAATGGGGCTGAAAAGGCACTGCCGGTTTCATAACCCGCGGCTGTTGAGGCGTGTCGTGGCGCTGCAGATTATGTGGCCGGTGTAGCAAAATATGAGAAGGCATTAATGTCATGCCTTCTGTGGAAGTAAGACCTGTCGGCCCGGCAAACCCGACTCGGGATCCCCCAATCGGGAATCTGTTGAAACACAGCGGGGAGCGACCGGGAGCATGCGGTTTACCCACAGCAACGCCAAAGGCTGGTAAGCCATCGGCGCAGGCAGGCACGACCATCTTCAGCTGCCGCTAAACGCCGTTAGGCGATGCTGTTTTTAACTCAATGCAGCCGTTTCGCATCAATAATATCCGGCACCTGATTCAACCGCGCCAGTACCCGGCTCAGTACCTGCTGGTTATAAATCTCAATATCCATATCAATCGTTGCCAGCTGTTTCTTCGTATCGCTGTGGCTGGAGACGCCCAGCACGTTGACCTTCTCATTCGCCAGAATCGTGGTGATATCGCGCAGCAGACCGCTACGATCGTTAGCCGTCACCCGCACCACCAGCGAATATCCGCTGGAATAGGTCTCGCCCCACACCGCATCGACGATGCGTTCCGGCGCATGCGACATCAGCTCGGCGAGCTGATCGCAGTCGGCGCGGTGAATCGAAATCCCGCGGCCCTGAGTAATAAATCCGGTAATCTCATCGCCTGGGATCGGCTGGCAGCAGCGGGCAATATGGTGCATCAGATTGCCCACGCCCTCGACAACCACCCTGCCGCTCTCTTTACTGCGCGGCACGCTGTTGGACGATTTCTGCGTCAGCTGGCGCAGCGCTTCGCGATCTTCCTCTTCCGCACTCGGCTTATTCAGCTTCGACTGCAGGTAGTTGCTCATCTGGTTGAGGCGAATATCGCCGCCGCCAATCGCCGCCAGCAGCTCGTCTAGGGTATTAAAGTTGTAGCGCGGCAGCAGCAGCTTCTCGGCATCCTTCAGATTGATATCGAGATGATCCAGTTCGTTATCCAGAATCTGCCGACCGGCAATAATATTCTTGTCACGATCCTGCTTGCGGAACCAGGCGTGGATCTTCGAGCGTCCGCGGCTGGTCGTGACGTAGCCAAGATTTGGGTTCAGCCAGTCGCGGCTCGGGTTCGGCTGCTTCTGAGTGATGATGTCGATCTGGTCGCCCATCTGTAAATGATAGGTAAAGGGGACAATACGACCGCCGATTTTGGCACCGATGCAGCGGTGGCCGATATCACTGTGAATATGATAAGCGAAGTCCAGCGGAGTGGAGCCGGCGGGTAAATCCACCACGTCGCCTTTTGGCGTAAACACGTAAACCCGATCGTCAAATACCTGACTGCGAACTTCGTCGAGCATTTCGCCCGAATCAGCCATCTCCTCCTGCCAGGTAATCAGCTTACGCAGCCAGGCAATGCGCTCTTCATGGCCGGACGCACCGCGCGCGCTGCCGCCCGTTCCGCCCTCTTTATATTTCCAGTGCGCGGCAACGCCAAGCTCAGCGTCTTCATGCATCTGGCGGGTACGGATCTGGATCTCGACGGTTTTGCCCTTTGGCCCCAGCACCACGGTATGAATCGACTGATAGCCATTCGGTTTGGGGTTCGCCACGTAATCATCGAACTCGCTGGGCAGATGGCGATACAGGGTATGAACGATCCCCAGCGCGCCATAACAGTCCTGCAGGCGTTCGGCCACGATGCGCACCGCGCGCACGTCGAACAGCTCATCAAAGGACAGCGATTTTTTCTGCATCTTGCGCCAAATGCTGTAGATGTGTTTAGGGCGACCATACACTTCGGCCTTCACACCCTGCTTAACGATTTCGTCACGCAGCGATTGCACGAATGTATCGATATAATCTTCACGATCGATTCGACGCTCGTGCAGCAGTTTAGCAATGCGTTTATATTCATCGGGATGCAGATAGCGGAAGCAAAAATCCTCTAACTCCCACTTCAGCTGACCGATACCCAGCCGGTTAGCCAGCGGGGCATAGATGTTGGTGCACTCTTTCGCCGCCAGTACGCGTTCGTCCTCGGGCGCATCCTTGACCTCACGAAGGTGGGCAATCCGCTCGGCCAGCTTGATAACCACGCAGCGGAAATCTTCCACCATCGCCAGCAGCATGCGGCGGACATTATCGACCTGCTCAGAGGCCATGGAATCATTATGCGTGGCTTTTAGCTGGCGGATGGCGTCCATATCGCGCACGCCGTGGACCAGTGAAACGATAGACTTGCCGAAGTGCTCTTCCAGCACCTCTTCAGTGACTACTTTCGCATCGGCCAGCGGGAACAACAGCGCCGCGCGCAGCGTCTCGTTATCCATGCTGAGCATGGAGAGGATCTCCACCATTTCCACGCCGCGCCACAGCAGCAGTGCGGCATCGGGATGTCCTTGGGTCGCGGTATCACAATAGCGCCAGGTCTCGGCCAGTCGTTCACATGTCTGCTGGTTGGTATTCCCCAGACTGGTGATCCATTGGTCGAGGGCAAACTCGCCAGCTGTATTCAAATGTGCACTTCTTACCGCAACCATATCCTCTCCTGGCATAGCCCCGTTCAGGGCTTATTTTCGGCTAAACAGCACCATGGATTCCAGATGCCCGGTATGTGGAAACATATCAAGCATTGTCACCCGTTCCAATTGGTAGCCGGACTTCAAAAGTACCTGACTGTCCCTGGCAAGTGTTGTCGGGTTACAGGAAACATAGACCACGAGCTCTGGCACAAGTTTAACGATATGCTCCATCACTCCGGCCGCGCCGGCCCGCGCCGGATCCAGTAACACTTTATTAAATCCTTCATCAGCCCAGGGCTGACTTGTCACGTCTTCTTCAAGGTTATGCTGGTAAAACGCGACATTGTTCAGATTATTTAATGTTGCATTATACGCAGCCTTTTCCACTAATGCTGCAACACCCTCCACACCCACGACATTTTCAGCCAAATTTCCCATAGGAAGCGTAAAATTACCCATTCCACAGAACAGATCCAGTACCCGGTCCTGCGGTTTCAGGTCCAGCCAGGTCAGCGCCCGTGCCACCATTTGCTGATTAACCACATCGTTAACCTGAATAAAATCTCGCGGGCTGAAGGTGAGTTTCAGCTGACCGGCGTGGATAACCGGCATCTCTCCATTAAGCTGTTCCAGCGTATCGCTGTCCGGTGCAAGAAACAGCGACAGCTGATGGGTATGCGAAAACTGTTCCAGTTTTTCACGATCCGCGGCGCTGAGTTCCTCAAGATGACGCAAAACCAGCAGCGGGCCATTATCCGCCAGCACCAGCTCAACGTGCCCAAGGCGCCTGACGGCCTGCAACCGGCTTAATAATGCATGAAGTGGCTGAATTAACGCATTAAGTTCGGGCGCCAGAATGGGGCATTCGGTAACATTGATCAACTCGCTGGAAGCCTGCGCACGAAATCCCATCTGCAAAGTCTGCGTTTTCACCTGGAAATTCAGCCCCAGACGGGCGCGCCGCCGATAACCCCACGGCTGCCCGGATATAATCTCGTTCACTGCGACCGGGAAACCGCTCTCCTTTGAGAGCAGATGCGCCAGCGCGCTGGCCTTGCTTTGCTGCTGTAATGCAATCGGCACATGCTGCTGCTGGCAGCCGCCGCAGCGGCTATAATGCGGACAGAGGGGCTGAACGCGTTGTGGGCTCGCCGTCAAAATACGCGTTGCCGTCCCGCGGGAGAACTGGCGCTTATCCTCGCTGATTTCAACTTCAACCTGTTCGCCGGGCAGTGCGCCCTGAACAAAAAGTGCTTTGCCATGATGGCGTGCCACACCCTGACCAAACGCATCAAGGTCATTAATAACAACAGTTATTTTTTGGCGGGTCGTCACGCGCCGTTTTGCAGAGTAGAATTGCGCCATTATTTCATTGCTTCTCAAACGTAGTGCCAAAAAAACCCGCGTAGCCTACCCTGGCGAGTGATGGAATTCGACCTGTACAGGATAGAATGTCGCAGAAAAGGGGAGCAAGCCGTTTCTCACAGGGAGTACTATGACCAAATACAGCCTGCGGGCGCGAATGATGATTCTGATTCTGGCGCCAACGCTGATGATCGGACTGCTGCTTTCGACTTTTTTTGTGGTTAACCGCTACAACGAATTGCAGAGTCAGCTTACCGACGCCGGGATCAACATTATTGAGCCGCTGGCCGTATCCAGTGAGTATGGCATGACCTTCCGCAGCCGCGAGTCGGTTCGCCAGCTGGTCAGCCTGCTGCACCGCCGACACTCCGATATCGTGCGGGCAATTTCGGTATTTGACGACCACAACCAGCTGTTTGTGACCTCAAATTATCTGCAAAACCCCGATCTGCTGCGCCTGCCAGACAACGCCCCGTTGACCGCCCGCAACCTGAAAGAACGTCACGGTAACTCAGTGATCCTGCGAACGCCGATCCTGTCGGAAAGCTACTATCCGGATGAGTCGCCGGGCTGGGACGCCAAGCCTACCGGTAATCCGCTCGGCTATGTTGCCATTGAGCTGGATCTGCAATCCGTCAGGCTGCAACAGTATAAAGAAGTCTTTATCTCCACGCTGCTGGTACTGCTCTGTCTGTGTATCGCAATGCTGTTTGCCTATCGCCTGATGCGCGATGTGACCGGTCCAATCCGCAATATGGTCAGCACCGTCGACCGCATCCGTCGCGGCCAGCTCGACAGCCGCATGGAGGGCTATATGCTCGGCGAGCTGGACGTGCTGAAAAACGGTATCAACTCGATGGCGATGTCACTGACCGCCTATCACGAGGAGATGCAGCAGAATATCGATCAGGCGACCTCCGATCTGCGCGAAACCCTTGAGCAGATGGAAATTCAAAACGTCGAGCTGGATCTGGCCAAAAAACGGGCGCAGGAAGCGGCACGCATTAAATCTGAATTCCTTGCCAATATGTCCCACGAACTGCGCACACCGCTGAACGGGGTGATTGGTTTTACCCGCCAGACGCTGAAAACGGCGCTGAACTCCACGCAGCGCGACTATCTGAATACCATTGAACGGTCGGCTAATAACCTGCTGAGTATCATTAACGACGTGCTGGACTTCTCCAAGCTTGAGGCCGGTAAGCTGGTGCTGGAAACCATTCCATTCCCGCTCCGCGCCACGCTGGATGAGGTGGTGGTACTGCTGGCGCAGTCGGCCCATGAGAAGGGGCTGGAGCTGACGCTGAATATTCAGAGCAACGTACCGGATAACGCCATCGGTGACCCGCTTCGCCTGCAGCAGATCATTGTTAACCTGCTTGGCAACGCCATTAAGTTTACCGAACGCGGCAATATCGATATCCGCGTGGAAAAACGTGGACTGAGCAACAACCGAATGGAGCTGGAGGTGCAGATCCACGACACCGGCATCGGCATCTCTGAAAAGCAGCAGTCGCAGCTGTTCCAGGCCTTCCGCCAGGCGGATGCCAGTATCTCCCGCCGCCACGGTGGCACCGGGCTTGGGCTGGTGATCACCCAAAAACTGGTCAATGAAATGGGCGGAGAAATCTCCTTCCACAGCCGCCTGAATCACGGCTCCACCTTCTGGTTCCACATCAATCTGGCATTGAATCCCAACGCCGCCAGCGATCCGCGCATGCTCGACTGCCTCACCGGCCAGCATATGGCGTATGTCGAGCCCAATAATGCGGCCGCCCAGGCGGTGCTCGATATGCTGAGCGCAACGCCGTTGAAAATCAGCTACAGTCCGACGCTGTCCGGCCTGCAGGATGACCACTACGATGTGCTGTTAGTCGGATTACCGATTGATATGCATGACAACCAGAAAATCACCGGGGAACGGCTCAAGCCACTGCTTCAGCGCGCCGACAACCTGATCCTGGCGCTGCCTTTCCAGATGCAAATTTACGCAGAACAGCTGAAAGCACAGGGCGTGACGGCCTGTCTGATTAAGCCGCTTTCTATGGTTAGGCTGCTCCCGATTCTGGTCGATCACCGTGTCCGTGAGATCCCCCTGCAGTCCGGCATTTCCCGCCTGCCCATTCGGGTGATGGCCGTGGATGATAATCCGGCCAACCTGAAACTTATTGGCGCACTGCTGGAGGAACAGGTTGAACATATTGTCCTGTGTGACAGCGGTGAGGCCGCTATTCAGCAGGCGCGGCAGCAGAATCTGGATATTATTCTGATGGATATTCAGATGCCGGATATCGACGGTATCCGCGCCAGTGAGGTAATACGTAAACTCCCTCAACACTACAACACGCCGATCGTTGCGGTCACAGCCCACGCGCTGGAAGGGGAGCGCGAACAGCTGGTGAAAGCCGGGATGAACGACTATCTGGCGAAACCGATTGATGAACAAAAACTGAGCCACCTGCTGGCCCGATACCTGCCCGCCAGGAGAGAGGCATTGCCGCCGCCGCAGGTGGCTTGTGTTTCGCTCGACTGGGCGCTGGCGCTTCGCCAGGCAGCGAACAAACCCGATCTGGCACGCGATTTGTTGCAAATGCTGGTCGATTTTCTGCCCGAAGTCCGCACGCTGGTGGAACAGTTTATGGCAAGCAACAACCCGGCGGGCCTGCGCGATATCATCCATAAACTGCACGGCAGCGCCAGCTACAGTGGTGTTCCGCACCTGAAAAAGCTTTGCCAGGAGCTGGAACAGAGTTTACTGAAAAATGAAGATATCGACGCTATTGAACCTGAGCTGCTGGAGCTGCTCGATGAGATGGACAATGTCGCACAGCTGGCCCGCGAACAGTTGAAAACATAGCGAGCCTGAGCCCGCAGCGATCCCCTGCGAACTCAGGTAAATCGGCGGTTAGCTGCCTGCAATCAGCTGACCGGCAGCCAGCGTTGCCGCGACGTTTCTTGCGGTCAGCCGCACGTTATCCGCCGCCTCCTGCAGTGCCTCGTCGAGGGTGCAAATCCGATAAATGACGCTGAATACCGCATCCAGCCCGTGCTGGTGTACCACGCCGACATCCTGAGTCAGGCTGCCGGCGATGCCGATCACCGGCTTGTTATAGCGTTTGGCGATGCGCGCCACACCAACCGGCACCTTGCCGTGGATGGTCTGGCTGTCGATGCGTCCTTCACCGGTAATAACCAGCGTAGCGTCCTGCACCAGCGCATCCAGCCCGAGCGCATCCGTCACGATCTCAATGCCCGGACGCAGCGTTGCCCGGCAAAAAGCACAGAGCCCTGCCCCCATGCCTCCTGCGGCACCGCCGCCGGGAACGGAGAGGACATCCACCGCCAGGTCACGCTGAATGATTGCTGCATAATGCGTCAGGGCGGCGTCTAACTGGCTGACCATCGGCGGCGTTGCGCCTTTTTGCGGACCAAATACCGCCGAAGCCCCCTGCTCGCCGGTCAAGGGATTGGTTACATCACAGGCAACTTCAATACGGCAGCGGGCTATACGCGGGTCAAATTCACGCATATCAATCCCGGCAAGCCCGGCCAGCGCCGCGCCGCCGGGACCAATCGCCTCACCGCGCTGATCAAGCAGTTTGGCGCCGAGCGCCTGCACCATGCCCGCACCGCCATCATTCGTCGCGCTGCCGCCAATACCGATGATCAGATGCTCAACTCCGCTGTCCAGCGCATGCCGGATCAGTTCGCCGGTCCCCCAACTGGTGGCGTGTAATACGTCACGACGGGCAGGAGGAACCCGTTCCAGCCCGCTGGCCGCCGCCATTTCAATAATCGCACAGCGCCCGTCGCCGGAAAGGCCGTAGAAAGCCTCTACAGCATCACCGAGCGGGCCGGTGACCCGGAGCGGGATAATTTTACCGCCCGTGGCTGCAACCATGGCATCGACGGTCCCTTCACCACCATCGGCAACCGGCAGTTTAACGTAGTGGGCATGGGGGAAGATCTCGCGGAAACCCTTTTCAATCTGCGAGGCGACATCCAGCGCAGAAAGGCTTTCTTTGTAAGAATCTGGAGCGATAACAATTTTCACAGGCTATCCCGTCATGGCTGAGCGCAGAGCGACCGCCAGGGCCACCCGTTGAGCATGGATTAGCTAATCAGCTTAGCCCACTGTGCAACCCACGGCGAGGTAAGCTCTTCCGGCTCCGGGTTTTCAGCGGCATCCACCATCAGTACATCTCCCACCCGGACCGCACTCTGATCCTGTAGCAGTTCAGCAAACTTTTTACCGGCACCGCAGAAATCATCGTAGCTGCTGTCACCCAGCGCGATTACGCCGTAGCGCAGGGCGGGCTGGTAGCCGAGGCTATCTTTAATCGCACGGAATAACGGCGCAATACTGTCCGGCAGATCGCCCTGTCCGGTCGTTGAGGTAATCACCAGCGCCACCTGTTTTTCATAGCGCTTCCAGTCATCCAGCGTGGGATCTTCAAAAATCTTCACCTGGTGACCGGCTGCCACCAGCAGCGGTTCAGCTTCTTCAGCCACTAACAGCGCGTTGCCGTAAACTGTCCCCACAAAAATGCCTACTTCTGCCATCATTTTCTCCGGATGCTAAATTTGCCCACTATCCTGCGGTGTTTCATCGTTTAACTCAACCCTGGGGATATCAGGGAGACAATCCTGCCAGCCAAACTGCTGCATGGCTCTCTGCCAGACCCCGTCCAGCCCGGCGCGCAGATCCAGCGGCTCACCGGTCACGGGATGGGTAAGTTGCAGTCTGCTGGCATGCAGCATCAGCCGGTTCATACTAAAATTTTGCGCTGCGCTGCGGTTTTGCCTGAGGTCGCCGTGGGCGCTGTCACCGATAATCGGATGCCGCAGATGGGTCATATGGCGACGAAGCTGGTGCTTGCGGCCCGTCTGCGGCAGCATTTCCACCAGCGAATAGCGCGAAGTGGAATAGCGGCTCACCGGTACTGACTGTTCGGTAATAGCCACTCCGCGCCAGTGCGTTATGGCGGGCTGGGGCGCTTTCTCCGGCTGGCTGAATTTATCCGCAATTTTGTCCAGCTCTTCGGTCAGAGGATAGTCCAGCTGTTCATCCCCCTCCAGCCAGCCGCGCACCACGGCATGGTAGGTTTTCTGGATTTGATGCTGTTCGAACTGTTGCGACAGCAGGCGAGCCGTTTCGCTCGACAATGCCATCAGCAGAACGCCCGAGGTGGGACGATCGAGCCGGTGAACGGTAAACACGTGCTGACCGATTTGATCGCGTACCGTCTGCATTACAAAGACCGTTTCATGGCGATCCAGCCAGCTGCGGTGTACCAGCCAGCCGGAAGGCTTATTCACCGCCACCAGCCAGCGATCCTGATAGAGGATTTCCAGCATCAGTTTGGCGACTCGAACAGCTGGTCAAGCGCATTAAGGCAGTGCAGCAGCTGCGC
Source organism: uncultured Erwinia sp. (assembly GCA_913775305.1). Classification (GTDB taxonomy): domain Bacteria; phylum Pseudomonadota; class Gammaproteobacteria; order Enterobacterales; family Enterobacteriaceae; genus Erwinia. The sequence goes on from CAJYIY010000071.1 coordinate 25,638, forward strand.
ACGCTGCGGGATATCCCCTTCCAGCGCCTCTTCATAATACGGTGCAATAGCCAGCGTTACCGGCAGAGGCGCACCGGCATCCAGCAGTGCCTGCATGCGCGGCAGGAAAACCCACTGCAGCCACTGTAGCGGGCTCATGGTATCCAGGCAGAAAGGTTCGGTGCTGGCAAAGGCCTGGCTGTCTGGCGCAAAAGACTGCCAAAGGCCACTGGCTTTAAGCTGCTGCTCAATAGCCTGCAAACGTTCCTGAACTTTGAGTTCACGGCTCATGATTCACCTCTGAGAAATGTGCCAGTAAAAAAGGCGCAAAGCATATACCTTTCGCGGTCAGAGCCGCAACTCCAGCCCACTGTTTAAGATTAGCCGCCGGGCCCGAAAAACAGGCATAAAAAAAGGGAGCACTGTAAAAACAGTGCTCCCGGTTCGTTTGCAGCGATCCCGCTACCTTAATGCTCCCTGCTCATCCTTGAAAACTTTTCCTGCGCTCTCCTGAGCAATGCCATCCTGGCGTTAATCCTTTGATATCCTTAACCACCGCCATCCTGTGCGGCTCACATTCTCCGTCCTGGAGGTGTCCCTTATCTCGTCCTGAGATATCCTTGCTTCATCTGTGAAGCCTGTCCCTGCATCATCCCGATGGGTCCCACTCGTTCCATGAGTACATCATCCTGACGTTAGCCTCGATGTTCTGAGTGTCCTTCGTGATGGGAGCTATTTTGCCTGATTAAGATAAGCAAACAAGATATCTGCAGGCGCAATTTTTACGAAAGAAGGGCATGATATTGAGCCATTTTCTCTAACATGATGATCTATCTGAACTTCACAGATATGACGTATGAAATGTCTCGACGATCCATAGCGATCTCTCACACGCAATGTAAGACATCTCTCACACACTGGATCGCCACAGTCTTAATCGAGTGGAGTAAGGGGTTGTAAAGAAGTAAGAAAACTCTCAAGAGAAGGCGCGATGACCTGCTTTTTCTCTGTGCCTAACTGCTCGATGATAACCTCACCACTGAGGTTACATACCGACACCACTTCCAGTTCAGACCCAGTGGTAGCAATAAATAGAGTCGGTGAATGCTTCAGTCGCCGCTTCATCACCAGGTGGCCAATCAGGTTCTCCTGAACGCGGGTGAAGTCATCCTCGCTCCACGCCTGTAACAGGGACAACGTCTTTCCTTCATAAGTTCCGCCCATATCGCCAGCAAATTGTGCGGTATAGAACGCCACGGCGGCCGGCTGGAGTTGAATATCGAGCGCGCGCTTTACGGCATCCAGGTTTTTTGGCAGTGTGAATGGCTGTGGCAGCCACCACACTTCATTGTTCTGGGTTGCCACAATACAGGGCGAGGGAATGCCGTAGAGATCGCTGCTTGCTGGCGCATGCCCGGTCTGCTGCTGCCACTTCTCACAGTAACGCCGGGTAAAATCGTTTAATACCTGAGTCGTTTGTTCAATCATTCTTTTTTCACTCTTTCCTGGCTGAGGTACACTAGCGCCCACTATTGCCCGGAGCGCCTCCGGACGAATGACCGACGAATTCGCAACAGCGCCTGCCAGTACGGGCGATAAGGTAACATGATGTCTAGCTATCACAATCATCAGGCACTCGACGGCCTGACACTGGGTAAGCCAACAGAATACCACGACAGCTATCAGCCTGCGCTGTTGCAGGCAGTTCCGCGTAGCCTGAACCGTGAACCACTGGGCTTATATCCTGATAATCTCCCCTTCAGCGGAGCTGACATCTGGACACTGTATGAGCTGTCCTGGCTGAACAGCAAAGGTCTGCCGCAGGTCGCCGTTGGTGAAGTGTCGCTGTCTGCCAACAGCGTGAATCTGATCGAATCCAAAAGTTTCAAGCTCTACCTCAACAGCTTTAACCAGACGCAGTTCAGCGACTGGGGGGAAGTTCGCCGCACGCTGGAACGCGATCTCAGCGCCTGTGCCGAAGGCGAAGTCAGCGTAGCGCTGTTCCGCCTTCAGGAGGTTGAAGGACAGCCGATAGGCCACTTCAACGGCTACTGCATTGATGAGCAGGACATCATTATCGATAGCTATGAATTTAACGCCGACTACCTGCGCGATGCGGCAAGTGGCGACGTGGTGGAAGAACAGCTGGTCAGCCATCTGCTGAAATCAAACTGCCTGATCACCAACCAGCCAGATTGGGGATCGGTGCAAATCAGCTATCGTGGCCCGCGCATCCAGCGGGAAGCGCTGCTGCGTTACCTGGTCTCGTTCCGACACCATAATGAATTCCATGAGCAGTGCGTTGAGCGCATCTTCAGCGATATTCTGCGCTACTGCCAGCCGGAAGCCCTGAGCGTTTACGCGCGCTATACCCGGCGCGGCGGGCTGGATATCAACCCGTGGCGAACCAACACTGACTTTAAGCCAGGCCGATCGCGACTGGTACGTCAGTAATTGTGATGTGGCGAACGTATCCTGTTGTTAAATATCACCAGACAGGGCTAATCTGAAGGAAGGCAGCGCCATCGCTGCCAAAGAGTATGACCAGGATGGCCGCAATGTCTTCCGTCGCGGCTGCCATGGAGTTATCGCTCACCCTGGCGGGTGTAAAGGAGTTCAATTGATTACACAAATCAGCCCACTCGGCTCAATGGATCTGCTTTCCCAACTGGAAGTCGATATGCTGAAGCGCACGGCCAGCAGCGATCTCTACCAGCTTTTCCGTAACTGCTCGCTTGCCGTACTCAACTCCGGAAGCCAGACCGATAGCAGCCAGGAGCTACTGTCCCGTTTTGAAAGCTTCGATATCAACGTGCTGCGACGTGAACGCGGTGTGAAGCTTGAACTGATTAATCCCCCGGAAGATGCCTTTGTTGACGGACGTCTTATCCGTGCTCTACAGGCCAATCTGTTTGCCGTACTGCGTGATATTCTTTTCGTTAACGGCCAGATAGATAATGCCGGGCGTTTACCGCCGCCGAACACCGACAATTCCGTACACATTACGAACATGGTGTTCTCTATCCTGCGAAACGCGCGCGCGCTGCACGTGGGTGAAGAGCCAAATACCGTGGTGTGCTGGGGCGGCCATTCGATTAATGCCGTGGAATATCAGTATTGCCGCAGCGTTGGTGCCCAGCTGGGCCTGCGCGAATTAAATATCTGTACCGGCTGTGGGCCGGGTGTCATGGAAGCCCCGATGAAGGGCGCCGCGGTCGGCCACGCGCAGCAGCGTTATAAAGAAGGTCGCTTTATCGGCATGACGGAGCCGTCAATTATTGCTGCCGAGCCGCCGAATCCGCTGGTAAATGAGCTGATTATCATGCCGGATATCGAAAAGCGCCTGGAAGCGTTTGTGCGCATAGCGCACGGTATCCTGATCTTCCCGGGCGGGGTGGGAACAGCCGAGGAGCTTCTCTATCTGCTGGGGATCCTGATGAATCCGCATAACCACGATCAGGTGCTGCCGCTGATCCTGACAGGACCCAAAGAGAGCGCTGATTATTTCCGCGTGCTGGATGAATTTATTGTTAGCACGCTGGGTGAACAGGCGCGCAGACACTACAGCATCATCATTGATGATGCCGCTGAAGTGGCCCGACAGATGAAAAAAGCGATGCCGAAGGTGAAAGAGCACCGCCGGGAAACCGGCGACGCCTACAGCTTCAACTGGGCGCTGCGTATCGTGCCGGACCTGCAAATCCCGTTTGTCCCCAGCCATGAAAATATGGCGAACCTGAATCTTTATCCCGATCAGCCTGCGGAGCAGCTGGCTGCCGCTCTGCGCCGGGCTTTTTCCGGTATTGTTGCGGGCAACGTCAAAGATGTGGGCATTCGCGCAATTAAAGAGAAAGGCCCGTATAAACTGCACGGCGACCAACAGCTTATGCACCGCATGGATGCGCTACTGCAGGGCTTTGTTGCCCAGCAGCGCATGAAGCTTCCGGGCAGTGCCTATGTTCCCTGCTACGAAATCATCAAATAACCCTGCGAGCGGCCCACGGGCCGCTCAGGATCCTGGTTTATGTCTGTTCACCTGTTAATTATTGATGCGCTGAATCTGATTCGGCGCATTCACGCGGTTCAGGGATCGCCCTGTCAGGAAGCCTGCCTGAATGCGGTCAGGCAGTTGCTGATGCACAGCCAGCCGACCCATGCGGTGGCGGTGTTTGATGATGAGGATCGGCATGAAAGCTGGCGACATCAGCTGTTGCCGGATTACAAAGCGGGTCGTTCGCCGATGCCAGACTCTCTGCGCGATGAGATGCCATTGCTGCGGGCCGCGTTTGCCCGTCTCGGCGTTGCCAGCTGGCACTCTGCCGGTGATGAAGCGGACGACCTTGCCGCTACGCTGGCCAGCAAAGTCGCCTCTGCGGGCCATCAGGCTACGATTGTTTCCACCGACAAAGGCTACTGCCAGCTGCTGGCTCCGCAGGTGATGATCCGGGATTACTTCCAGAAACGCTGGCTGGACGTCCCGTTTATTACCGCCGAGTTTGGTGTTGCTCCCGCACAGCTCACCGACTACTGGGGGCTGGCCGGAATCGGCAGCAGTAAGATCCCGGGCGTTGCCGGGATCGGCGGGAAAAGCGCAACGCTACTGCTACAGCAGTTTGGCACGCTGGCGGAGATCTACCGCCAGATTGATGCGGTGCCCGATAAATGGCGCACGAAGTTAACTGAACATCGGCGGATGGCTGAGATTTGCAAACAGGTTGCCACGCTGAGAACCGACCTGCAGCTGGAAGGTAACCTGAAGGATTTACGGCTACCGGCCTGACTGTGCGCCTGCCGCCGTCCGGCAGCAGGCTCTTTAAAGCACGGAGAACTAACGCTCGTCGCGACGGCCGGGAACGGCGCTCCAGATACGGCGAATATGTACCGTCACCTCTTCGCGATCGTGATACAGCTGGCGCGCCTGGATCTGCGCATTGACCCCTTCCGCCTTCAGCTTTTCTTCGATCATCGCCAGATTCTGGGAAACCTCTTCATAGCGCTTTTTCATCGGCAGCTTCAGGTTAAATATCGCTTCCCGGCACCAGCCGTTCAGCAACCAGTCCACCATCAGATTAGCCACGCGAACCGGTTTTTCCACCATGTCGCAGACCAGCCAGTAGTTGTTATTGCGGTTTGGTCGGTATTTAAAGCCGTCCTCACGCTGGTGAAAGACCTGTCCGGTCTCCATCAGGGCGGGTGCCATCGGGCCGTTGTCCACCGCATTCACCATCATGCTGCGCTTCACCAGCTGATAGGTCCAGCCGCCGGGGCAGGCCCCCAGATCCACAGCCCACATTCCGCTGGCCAGCCGTTCATCCCATTCGTCGGCAGGAATAAACACGTGGAAGGCTTCTTCCAGCTTCAGCGTAGAGCGGCTTGGTGCATCGGCAGGGAACTTCAGACGCGGGATGCCCATAAAGAACGGCGAGTTATTGTGCGGCAGTGAGTACCCCACATAGCAGTAGCCTGGCGCTATAAAGAACACGTGAACCACCGGACGGCGGGGACTTTCATAGTTCAGCAGTACTCCAGCTTTACGCAGGCTGGCGCGCAGCGGTACGGTGAATTTACGGCAGAATTTCAGCAGCTCTTTGCTGGCGTTGGTGTCCGGCACCTCGACCCGCAGGTCTCCGCCCTTTTCTACCGCGCCGCTGAGCATCCCGACAATCGGAGTAATGCGATCTTCCTGCGGTAAATCACGCAGCAGTTCACCCACCACGATCATTTGTCGGGCAAAAATCAGCTGGCTGAACTGCAGTTCGCCGATCAGTTTTTCCGCCTCGCCCTGCTGATAGCACTCAAACAGCACATAGGCGGAGTCTTCTTTCACGCGGGCAAAACCATACACTTCCCGCTCGGCGGCCTTCGCGGTAATTTCCGCGGCGCACTCTTTCTCAAAACCCTGACGGCAATAGAGTAAAACTTTATTCATGGCGTTCTGCCTTTTTGTTCAGACGCAGTGCGCCAATCAACATCAAAATCCAACCGATCAGGAAGCCGGTGCCGCCAATCGGTGTAACATATACCCAAAATTTCAGGTGTGACAGCGCCAGGCAGTAGAGGCTGCCGCTAAACAGCACCGTGCCCAGAGCTAAAAACGCGCTGCTCCAGTAGAACCAGATATTGGCGCGACGCAGCATCACCGCCCCCATCCCCAGAATCGCCAGAGTATGAAACGCCTGATACTCCAGGCCGGTCTTCATCCATGACATCTCTGTCGCGCCCAGAGATTGACTTAACACATGGGCGCCAAATGCCCCAAGTGCAACGAAACAGAGGCCACTAATTGCCGAAAAAATCAGCATTACACGACTGGACATTCAAGAATTCCTCAATCAAACCTGCACTGATGACCGCGTTCTGGCCGGTTATTGCTCATAGCGAAAGCGAAATTTTTCTTGTTCAGTGGCCGCTTTTGCCAGGATCCATTGCCGGAAGGCGGCTATTTTACCCAGTTCTGCCTGACTGTCATGACAAACCAGATAAAAAGCATTTTTACTGACTAATACATCGTTAAATGGGCATACCAGGCGGCCCGCCTCAATTTCGCTCTGGGCCATCACATTATTCGCCAGCGCCACGCCCTGCCCGTGAATAGCAGCCTGCAGCACCATAGCACTGTGGCTGAATATCGGGCCCTGCTGCACGTTAATCGCGTTCAGCCCCAGCTGCCGGGTATAGGCCTGCCAGTCCCGACGCGACGCGTCATGCAGTAACGTGTGGCGGCTCAGCACGGCGGGCGAAGTCAGCGGATGTTCACCGGTCAACAGCTGCGGCGAACACACCGGCAGCAGATATTCTGCATACAGTTTTTCCACCCTCAGCCCCGGCCAGTTACCGCGACCGTAGAAAATCGCCACATCGACATCGTCGGCCAGTTTCTCTTCGTCGCGGTCCACGGCCTGAATGCGAACATCAATGCCCGGATAAGCTGAGTTAAAGCTGGTCAGCCTTGGAACCAGCCACTGAATGGCAAAACTCGGCAGCAGACTGACGGTCAGTGCCCCCTTGGCACTGCGCGCCTGAAGCTTACGGGTGGCATCATTCAGTGCGGTAAAAATCTCTTTTATGTCGAGATAATAACTCTGTCCTTCCTCGGTCAGCAGCAGAGACCGGTTGCGCCGGCGAAACAGCTTAAGACCAAGGAAATCCTCTAAGGATTTAATTTGATGGCTGACGGCAGCCTGGGTCACAAACAGCTCTTCTGCAGCTTTAGTAAAGCTGAGATGACGGGCAGCGGCGTCAAAAACACGCAACGCATTAAGCGGTGGTAAACGTTTAGACATAGTAGATGGGCACTTTTGATTCACAGCCTGGGGTTACTTTCCAATAAAGAGTAACGTATTAGTTTTTTTTATCCGAGACATTATAATTTGTCCGTTGAGGAACTACCAGCAAATACCTATAGTTGCCGCACTTCCTGAGCCGGAACGAAAAGTGTTTTGAATTTTCGCGTTAACACGCTGAATTTTGAGGGCTTTTGGCTTGTGGTCGTGATGTTGTGTTTGCAATTGACCTGACTATTTTAAGGTCTGGTAGCCTGGCTACCGTTTATTCCTGTAGATTTACCCTGTCTGTCCATAGTGATTTTTACAGCACCGCAAACTGCGGTGCTTTTTTTATTTCCGTTCAAAAATTACTGCCCAATCTCAGCCATCTCTTTCACATCGGAACGGTTAATCTGCTGCTTGTTGCCATTAGCGTCTTTGTAGCTGATCATACCGGTATCGTTATCAACGGATGGTTTACCCTCAGCAACAATTGTGCGTCCGTCATTGGTGTGCATCACATAGTTACTTGAACAGGCAGCCAGGGTGAACGTCATTGCACCTGCGACCAGAACTGCGGCTAATTTTTTCATCTTTATCTCCTTGCAGATAGTAATGCGAAAATACCCGCTTCGTGACCTGTAAACCGACAAATGGCAATAAAAATACTGACAAGACGGTTTTCCATATGCGGGTGATAGCTTAAAGCATGCAATATTCAGCATAACCCGCTTTTTCAGCTTTGCCAGGAAACCACCGTTTTTTCAGTCTGAACTCAATGAATCTACTAACCCGCAGGGTTAATGAGGAGTGTATGAAGTCATTTACCCCGCAGCAGTTCCGCCAGCAGTTTCCGGCACTAAACGAAAACGGCTGTTACCTCGACAGCGCAGCCACCACGCTGAAACCGCAGCCGGTGATTGAGGCAACGGAACAGTTTTATCGTCTGAGCGCAGGCACCGTTCACCGCAGTCAGTTTGCTGCCGCCCGCCGCCTGACCGAATGCTACGAAAATGCCCGACAGCAGGTGGCTGACCTGCTTAATGCGGCCGATGCCCACAGCATCATCTGGACCAAAGGCACGACAGAAGCGATCAATCTTGTTGCCCAAAGCTATCTGCGCCCCCAACTGCAGCCGGGCGATGAGATCCTCGTCAGCGAAGCAGAACACCATGCCAACCTGGTACCCTGGTTGATGGTAGCTGAGCAGACCGGTGCAAAAGTCGTGAAATGGCCAATTGGCCCGAACCGCCTGCCGGACATGGCCCGCCTTGCCTCGTTGCTTGGGCCACGCACACGTCTGCTGGCTGTTGGGCAGATGTCCAACGTGACCGGCGGCTGTCCGGATCTGGCAACCATCATTCCCCTTGCCCATGCGGCAGGCGCCAAAGTGATGGTCGATGGCGCGCAGGGCGTCGTTCACTGCCCACCGGATGTGCAGGCTCTGGATATTGATTTCTATGCTTTTTCCGGCCATAAGCTTTACGGTCCGACGGGAATAGGGGCGCTGTATGGGAAATCCGACCTGCTTAGCCGGATGTCGCCATGGCAGGGCGGCGGTAAAATGCTGACCACCGTCAGCTTTGATGGCTATACGCCACAGGCCGCACCCTGGCGTTTTGAACCGGGAACGCCAAACGTTGCGGGCGTGGTCGGCTTAAGCGCAGCGCTGACGTGGCTGGATACCATTGATGTCGCCGCAGCAGAGCGCTGGTCCTGCAATCTGGCGGATTCAGCCGAAGCCCGGCTGTCCTCGCTGCCGGGTTTCCGCAGCTTTCGTAGCAGCGGCTCCAGCCTGCTGGCCTTTGATATTCCCGGAGTGCATCACAGCGATTTAGTGACGCTGCTGGCAGAAAGCGGGATTGCCCTGCGCTCCGGGCAGCACTGCGCTCAGCCTTTACTGGCGGCGCTGGGCGTTAACGGTACACTGCGTGCCTCATTTGCCCCCTATAATACGCTTTCCGATGTGGACGCGCTGACTGCGGCCATGACTACCGCCCTGACACTACTGGCAGACTGATTAATGAGTAAAGAAATGCTTGCTCCGCATCCTTTTGGCACACAGGTCACTTTCGACGATCTGCTTGGGCAGTTCAGCGCCTTCAAACACTGGGAAGATCGCTACCGCCAGCTGATTCTGCTGGGCAAACGGCTGCCGGCCCTGCCAGACGAGCTGAAAACAGATGGCATTGAGCTAAGCGGTTGTGAAAACCGCGTCTGGTTAGGTCATCAACGTCTGGCTGAGGGTCGCCTGCACTTTTATGGCGACAGCGAAGGTCGCATTGTCCGCGGGCTGTTGGCCATATTACTCTGCGGGATAGAGGGAAAAACGGTGGCTGAGCTGCGTAACAGCAATCCGCTGGCGTTATTCGAGCAGCTTGAGTTGCAAACACAGCTCAGCGCCTCGCGTAGCGCCGGACTTCAGGCGCTGGCGGACGCGGTATTACGGACGGCTAATCGTTATCCAGCGTAAACTTCAGCACGTCATTACTGCAGCCGGTAAACATCTGTCTATGGGGTGACGTGTCGGGACCGTACAGCTTGAGTTCCCGGCGCCGGGTTTCCTCATCCACCTCAGGGCTTTTGTGATTCTGACTGCAGGCCGGATTACGCGCATCCCGATCAAGCTGTTGCTGAAGATAGTGCTGCTGGTTCTGCTGTTCGATCAGTTGCTGCTGTTCTTGCTGGCGAGCAATCTCTTCCGGGCTCCAGCGCGATGCTGCGGGAGGTTTTACGGCAGGAGTCTTATCAGGGTTTTGCCGATCCCAGCTCGCCGGATCCTGCGGTTGCCAGGAAAAATCATGCTGCGCTGCCTGCACATTGAGTGCCATCGACAACCCCGCCAGCAGCATCATTATCTTTACCATACCGTTCGACTCCGAAAAAAGGCAGATAACGCTTATCATGTCATGCGTCACGCCTGACAAACGTGATTCACTTAGCAGCCGCATTGAAGCAGCAACAATATCAGCGGGCGCTTTCCTGACGTGCGGCTTTTGCCATCATCTTTTTCAGCGCATGCGCTACGGCAATAAAGCCAAAAGTCGCGGTAACCATCGTCGCTGCGCCAAAACCCGATGCGCAATCCATCCGCTTTGGCCCCTCGGCGGTGCTGCGCGAGGCGCAAACCGAACCGTCAGGCTGCGGATACTTCAGCGCCTCGGTTGAGAACACACAGTCGATGCCGAGCTTGCCCTTGCTGCCTTTAACAATTTGAAAATCGCTCTTCAGCCGCTCACGCAGCCTGGCGGCCAGCGGATCCTGAATGGTTTTCGCCAGGTCCGCCACCTGAATCTGCGTCGGGTCGATTTGCCCCCCCGCCCCACCGGTGGTGACCAGCGGTATCTTATTTCGTCGGCACCACGCCAGCAGCGCCGCTTTGGGCCGCACGCTGTCGATGGCATCAATGACATAGCTGAACCCCTGGTCCATCAGCGCTGCCGTATTTTCCGGGGTAATAAAATCATCCACGCAGGTGACGCGGCATTCCGGATTAATCGCCAGAATGCGTTCTGCCATCACCTCAGTTTTTGCCTTACCGACATTCCCCTTCAGCGCATGGATTTGACGATTAGTATTGGTTACGCAAACATCGTCCATATCAATCAGCGTTATCGCGCCGATACCGGTACGCGCCAGGGCTTCAGCGGCCCAGGAACCCACGCCGCCAATGCCGACGACACAGACGTGAGCCTCAGCAAACAGCTGCAGCGCAGACTGACCGTACAGCCGCGCCGTACCGCCAAAGCGTTGCAGCCAGGCGTCAGATAAAGCAGTCATTCATTGTTCCTCGAAAAAGACATCGGGCCGGTTACCCGGCCCGTGATGGACTTACTGGCTGACCAGTAACGAGCCCTGCGTTGGGTTTTGCGCGGAGGCAGAAGAGAACAGCGGCATACCGGTTCCCGGGGCGGCTTTCAGCACCCAGACGCGGCCATAGTGATTATACCATCCGGCCATATGTCCGGCTTCCGGGCCAATACCCTGATAAATATCGAAGTGCTGCCCTTTGATAGCGCCGCCAACATCCAGCGACACCATCATACGCATCTCGTATTTTCCGTTGAATTTACCGTTGTTGTCCAGCAGCGGGATCTCTGCCAGCAGCGCGGTTCCCGGTGGGATCAGCGAACGGTCAGCCGCCACTGAGGCTTTCGCAATCAGCGGAACGGCGCTGGCTCCGCGAACCGGCGCAAAATTCTCCGGCTTAAAGAAGACGAATGAGGGATTCTGCTCAAGCAGTTCACGCACCTCTTCCGGGCTGTGGTTTTCACCCCACTGACGAATAGCCTGCATCGACATATCTTCGCGCTTCACCTCGCCGCGATCGATCAACACTTTACCGATACTGCGATAGGCATGGCCATTCTTTCCACCGTAGCCGAAGAACATCAGCGGACGGCCGTCGCCGTAATCGACATAGCCGCTGCCCTGCACATCCATAATAAAGTTATCCATCAGCGAATTGCTCCAGGCTGCAATATAGCGATCTCCGAGCGCTCCGCTGTAGATCTGTGCCCGGCTGGGCAGCTTGCCCTTTCCGCGCGGTGGCATGCGGTATAAGGGATACTGGAACTCACCCTGACGGGTGTAACGCGCCTGAATCACCGGCGTATAATAGCCGGTAAACTGCACGTTGCCGTAGTTATCGGCGCCTTCCATCTGCCAGGCATCAAGACCGAACTGACGTAGCTGGCGGGTATCACCGCCGGCCATCAGCCAGCTTTGAATCGCGCTGTAGGTGCCGGCCTGACGTGAATACATGCTGGAAGACGTCGAGCGGATCTGCGAAATCTGATCGGCAAAGTCCTTACCGTTTACCGGGCGCCCTTTGGCATTGGGTTGATTAACCAGAGCCAGCGGTTGCTCCAGCTTACCGTCCTTATACTGCTGACCGCGATCGGTCGGTTTTGATGAACACCCAACCAGCAGCGCCATCAGCGTGCCGGTTACCAGATATTTAGCCCAATGTCCTTTCATCCCTCATCCACCTTTATGCAGAAACCCTGCGCGAAGATAGCAAAGCCACTGACATAATTAAATGAGCCAACGACTGCGCCGCTCTGATTTGTGCAACATTTCACCATCTGGTCCAAAAAATGAGTGGAAGGCACAGTTTTTCCTACTTATCGTAAAAAAGGGGTTGCAAGAAAAACCATGCGGCGTATAGTGCGCATCCACGGACGCGGGATGGAGCAGCCTGGTAGCTCGTCGGGCTCATAACCCGAAGGTCGTCGGTTCAAATCCGGCTCCCGCAACCAATTCGCAGCGGTAATGCGAAAACAGTAAAGAAAGCGTCGCGATGGAAGCGACAACACGGACGCGGGATGGAGCAGCCTGGTAGCTCGTCGGGCTCATAACCCGAAGGTCGTCGGTTCAAATCCGGCTCCCGCAACCAATCAAACACCCTTCAGGGTGTTTTTTTTTATCTGCCGTTTACCCAACGAAGCAAAGCGGACGGTTTCCCGCCCCACTCCTCTGTCAGCTCAGCGATGCGCCTTTAGCAAAGTAAGCCTTAATTCCGGCAAAAATTGACTCGGCAACCTGCTGCTGAAAATGCGCGGTTCGCAGCTTGCGCTCTTCTTCTACATTGCTGATAAACGCCGTCTCAACCAGAATAGACGGAATATCCGGAGCTTTAAGAACGGCAAATCCCGCCTGATCGACGCTGCGTTTATGCAGATGGTTAACCTTCCCCATCCGTGACAGCACCTCTTTGCCGAACTTCAGACTGTCATTAATGGTCAGGCTTTGCACCATATCAAACATAGTATGATCCAGATAGCGATCGCCGCTCCTGCTGACGCCGCCAATCAGATCCGATTCGTTCTGAGTTTGTGCCAGATATCGCGCTGCGGTGCTGGTTGCCCCTTTGGTCGACAAAGCAAACACCGACGATCCCCGCGCGGCGCGGCTGGTAAACGCATCGGCATGGATCGACACAAAGAGATCCGCACGCTGCTTGCGGGCTTTCGCCACCCTTACCTTCAGCGGAATAAATACGTCTTCATTGCGCGTCATGTAGGCACGCATATTCGGCTGTTTATCTATCAGCGCTTTCAGACGACGGCCAATCTTCAGCACCACATCTTTCTCGCGGGTTTTATGTTTTCCAACCGCACCGGAATCTTCACCGCCGTGTCCCGGGTCGATCATAATCACGATGGGACGATCTTTACCGGCTTTACCCGGCAGCGGGGCTTCAGTGGGCTGGCTGCGCTCCAGTTCGCCCTGATTGTAATCTTCCAGTAATGCCAGCAGCGGATCATCATCATACCGCTGCCTGACCGGGTATAAATCCAGCACCAGACGGTTTTTGATCCCGGCGACCGGGGTCAGCGTGAAAGTCTTAGGAGAAACGTTTTGCTTCAGCTCCAGCACCAGACGAACGGTGCTGGCATC
>CAJYIY010000072.1 GCA_913775305.1 uncultured Erwinia sp.
AGGCCGTTCAGGCAGGCGGCAAGTGTCAGCGCTTTTTGTTTATCTCCTCGCTTGCCGCACGCTATCCACAGCTTTCATGGTATGCAAACTCAAAGTTTCTGGCCGAGCAGAAGCTGACTGCCATGGCGGATGATATCTCTTTGGGGATTTTTCGCCCGACAGCGGTCTATGGTCCCGGTGATAAAGAGCTGAAACCGGTATTCAACTGGCTCCTTCGCGGCATACTCCCCTGTCTGGGATCCCCTGAAGCTCGCCTGTCATTTCTTCACGTCAGCGATCTAGCGGAAGCCGTTTATCAGTGGTTAATCGTCAACGCAACGGAGGCAATGCCGATGGAGCTTTGTGACGGCGTTGCCGGGGGATACAGCTGGCAGCGTTTGCAGGAAATGGCCAGCAGAATACGCGGTAAACCCGTCCATTTAATCGGTATTCCTCTGCCGCTACTCAAACTGGCCGCCGACATCGGTACGTTATCGCATCGTTTAACGAGAAAGGAGCCGATGTTAACCCGCAGTAAAATCCGTGAATTAACCCACAGTGACTGGTCGGCCAGCAATTTTCGTCTGTCCCAATATATTGACTGGCGGCCCGAGGTGAGCGTGGATCGTGCACTTCGTGAAAGGCTTTTTTAATTTTTACTGACCACAGGTGATGAATAACTGTCTATGTGCAATCGTGAATTATTAATGGACTATATCCTGGAATGTATACAGGAAATGGCGCCAAAAGATGTTGAGATAAAAAAAGAGAGCGACCTCGTCAACGATCTTGGCCTTGAATCCGTTCAGGTGATGAATTTGTTAATGATGCTCGAAGATAAGCTCGATATTTCAATACCCATGAATATCTTATTGAATGTCAGAACACCTGAGCAACTGCTGAAAACCTTATTCTCATATCTGGAGAGCAATAATGGGCCTGTATGATAAATTTACTCGTCTCGCTAACCAACGAGAACAGTTTCAGACATCCGGCCTTAATCCCTTCGGAACCTGTATTGATGAGGTCTATTCTGCCACTGAAGGTCGAATCGGCGAGCGAAATATTATTCTGGCTGGAACCAATAATTACCTGGGCTTGACGTTTAATCCTGAAGCAATTGCTCTGGGCCAGGCGGCGCTGGCCAGTCAGGGCACTGGCACCACTGGCTCGCGCATGGCGAACGGCAGCTATGGCGGTCATCTGGCGCTGGAACAGGAACTGGCATCATTTTTTGACCGACCTGTCGCTATCGTTTATTCCACAGGCTATACCGCTAACCTCGGGGTTATCAGTACGTTGGCTGATCCAAACGCCGTGGTGCTGATCGATGAGGAGTGCCATGCCAGTATCTATGACGCCTGTCTTCTTGGCGGTGCACAGATCATTCGCTTCCGACATAATGATGCTCAGGATCTTGAACGACGCATGGTGCGGCTCAAAGCACGGGCGAAAGATGCCATCATTATCGTCGAGGGCATTTACAGCATGCTCGGTGATGTTGCCCCGCTGGTAGAAATTGTCGATATCAAGAAGCGTTTCGGCGGTTACCTGCTGGTCGATGAAGCGCATTCGTTCGGCGTTATGGGCTCCGGCGGCCGCGGCCTGGCTCAGGAACTGGGCGTTGAACAGGATGTGGATATTATCCTCGGCACGTTCAGTAAAAGCCTGGCCTCCATCGGCGGCTTTGCCGTGGGTTCTGAAGCCATGGGGGTTCTGCGCTACAGCAGTCGTCCGTATATTTTCACCGCTTCGCCATCACCCTCCTGTATTGCGTCAGTGCGGGCCTCCCTGAGCATTATCGCCCGGCGACCTGATTTACGATTAAAGCTGTGGCATAACGCGACCAGGCTTTATCAGGGCCTGGAAAAACTGGGTTTTACTCTGGGTGCACATATCAGCCCGGTGGTGCCGGTGGTCACTGCTTCTAAAGAGGACGGTCTTCGTTACTGGCGGGATCTGATCGACAAAGGTGTCTATGTTAATCTTGTCCTGCCTCCGGCGGCACCCTCCGGTATGACGCTGCTTCGCTGCAGTGTTAATGCAGAGCACAGCGAAGAACAAATCGACAGAATAATACAGGCGTTTAGCACGCTGCGGGATTAATGGAAAACTACCGCGAAGGACAGGGACAACGACAGGATGTTCGGGATTTATTGATATATTAACTGCTGTAGCAGGCTCATTACCTGAAACACTTCATTTGTCGTAAGCGCCCCATCTTTCGCCCACTGAATTCGCCCTTCGCGGTCGAGTACCACAATTGTCGAGCTGTCTTCTGCCAGCTGCCAGGCTTTTCTCCCCACCCCTTCACCGTCAATAATGAACTGTGCCCAGGGATAATGCCGCTGATTCTTCTCCACTTTGCTGACAACAAAAAAACCCGTGCCGGGGAACTCATCATCAGTATTGATGATTGTCGTCGGCTGGAATCGATCTCCCGGAAAACTGGCGGCCTTCACAGCCTTAATCAGTATGGCGTTTTTCTTTTTTGCTGAACGACGGCCGGCAATGTATTGCACCAGGCGAATTTTCCCTGCCAGCTTTGAACTGTCCCATTTTCTGTACTGTATTTTATCACCACTGAGCACCAGTTCGCCGCGATCGTCTATTTCAATCGGTACGATCGGTTTTCCCTTCACGAAATTATGTGCAGATGCCAGCATCGGCAGAAGAATTAGTAACAGTAAGGTGGAGGCACGGAGCATTATGAACATTCCTTTTCAGTGCAGTTAATCCCGTCAGCTACAGCGGATAACGTGCAACAAACTGTTCAACAGGTTGACGAATATTTTCAGCCAGCGGGCTTGATTCACGATAAGATTTTCGTCCGGACAGCTCATCAGCGACCATTTCGTCGTGCCGATCGCCCATTAATCCATTGATATTGGATAAAAAACCGGACAATTGAGCAGCATCGACATGCTTCGGATCGATTGAACGAACCGTATCATAATAGGAAACCTGTTGACTGATAATTTTACGCACGTTGTGAAAACGCTCTCCCGTTAACGTCGGACTGGCGATCATGGTCTTGAGCATGCGTATTTTCTGCTGACGATAGTGGATAAAGCCGCTTGCATCATCCACCGTCACGTTACGCAGACAGTAATGAACCCACCGCCACACCGGTGCACTGAGGAGTATTTTCAGCAGTCTGCCGTACAGTTTAATCTTGCCTCCTCCGCGATGACGAATGGCATCCTGAAAATGCCCCAGATAAACGGTGGTCAGACGAAACATAAAGTCGGATTCGTGTTTTTTTCCGTAGAGTCGCTGGGCAAAACGCAGGTGCTTGTAACGCGCACGAATATGTTTATAGCGGAGTTGGTCTTTTTCATTCAGCTCCCCTTGCTGTAGGGCGAGGTTAATTAACTTCAGCAAATCCTCACGATGAACACCCTCCTGCCAGAACTGTAAACATAATGCATAGCAATGTCGGACACTCTCCGTTGAGCATTGCACCTCGATAGAAGGCGGCAGGCTGGCTGTGCTACCCACCCTGTCATCTTCTTCTACGGCCTGGAAGAGTCGTTCAATTGTCTCGGGGGGGAATTTTTCCCATTTTTTACTGCTCATTTTTATTCGTCTCAACTTGAGTATTCACAGAAAGCGAATGGCGATGGAAAAAGGTCCAAAGCGTGGGTATCAGAGTGAACAGGACGTCGAAACACTGCCCGCCAAAATAGGCAAATGCAGCACCAATGATGCCGAAGAAATGCGGTAAGGTCGCTAACAGAACCATGTAGGAAGCAGAAGCGCAGGTTTGTATCACCAGACAAGCCCGCTGTTTTCCCGCCATTAACAATAATGACTCCTGCGGGAAGCCCATCATGGAGATCACCACCGCGCACAGCATCACCTGAATAAGATCGTACGCCTGAAGGTACTTCACTCCGAATACCAATGAGATCAGGGGTTTACCCACGATCACCACCAGCAGAGTAACCAGTATACCAATCCCCCCCGCCAGCAGCGCTGAACGCAAACCAAGTATCCAGGGCCTTTTGCTGCGCGGATCCAGCCGCATAATTTCCGGATAAAAGCTTTTCGACAGTAAACCGGCCGGCGTTCCCGTTGCGTCAAAAACGGTCATGGCTATCTTAAACAATCCTGCCGCCACCGGCCCGAGGAGTATGCCGACCAGCACCGTACTGCATGAGTTACGCGCTGACCAGATAGAGTGCGACAGATTGGTCATCCAGACAAAGTTCCAGGCACCCGATACTCTGCGGGCGGGGGCAAAAAATCCGGGGCGCAGGGTCCGGTGAAAGTGGTTGCGTCGCAGTTCGCGGGCGGAAAACCACCAGAATAAAAGACTGGTAAACAGACTGGAGACAAACCAGGTGACAATAAAACCGGTAAAACCAAGCTGGCAGAAATAAGAGATCATACTGCCGATTGCAATCAATAAGGGTTTTACAGCCTGCTGAATGGCAATCAAATCAAAACGGTCCAGCGTTCGTAGAATTCCCGTTGGCGTTGACGAAGCCATAAATGGAATAAGCGTGCAGTAAAGCAGGGCAAGTTTAAAGTTTTCCGCATCAAGCCCGATAACACCAGAAAGCCAGGGTAGTAATATCATCCCCGCCAGCATCGCCAGCGCACCGCTGACAATATCCAGGCCGAATGAAAAGGCAATCACATCACAAAATCGCTTCAGATTTTTACTGACTAATGCGGGCATACCAAACTGAACGATAAACTGCCAGGTCTGAAACTTGGCAAAATCACTGACCGCTTTGGTGTAGGACTGAATGACAATTAGTACGCCAAACATTTCAGGCGACATCCCTCTGCCGGCGCAGGAAAGCGCAAGCAAACCCAGCAGGGCGCTGGCGACGTTACCGGATCCTAAATAAATACTGTTGCGGATAATCGTGCGGAAAGCACCATCAGAAAACCATTTTTTCATGGAAAAAACCAGCCTGTAAACGGCCTGTTAATCAGAGCAGGCATCAATTATTCAGCCAGTCTGATTTCACCTGGCAGAATTAATAACAGCGGCTTCAAAATAAACCCGGTTGCGATTATAAGCGCGAGTGACTTACCCTGCTCTCTTCTGTTTTCAGGACAACATCGGTAACTCCCCGCTCAATTGAGGCGACAGGATAAACGATAATGCTTAACGGCTAAAGGTTTTTACCCCTTAACCGCATTCGTAGTCAAAAAATATATTTAGCAAACCGGTGTTGAGAGTCAGATAAATAATTTATTCACCGTCTCCTCAATGTCATCAAATAACTCAATGCCGGGCAACGCAGGAATGGCAATCGTACGGGATGTGCGAAGGGGAATTAACGCCGTGAAAACCGGCCTCACCTTTTAAGCGTTTACAGGAGAGTTCCTGGCGATACCCTTACTGTTTATGCATCCTGTTCGGTGACCAGAAGGAGCGCGGGGTAAGCGGTCGGCAGCAGAGGTTAGCGCCATACCTACGGCAGTTTACCCGGCTCTGTTTCTGCTGACGCAGGCGCGGTTGTCCGGCTTCACGCTTGTGGCGATCGGGCGATGTCGTCACCGTGCGCCCTTCCTGCGGTATTCTTCGGTCTGCAAACTCCGTTGCGCCCTGGCTCTTTATCAGCAGGCCGGTCTGACCGTCTTTGTCAGCCGCTTATACGGCAGGTGCGAAAGCGAACCTGTACGCTGCTGGCTTTGACCCTCTTTCGCAATAACCGCCACTTGCTGTTAATGTTAACAGAATGTTTACCTGGCCACTGATCCACGCTCAATTTTTTGCGTTGTCGTAGAAAAACAAATAAAAAAATATCTTTATCCATGATTTAGATTTCATATTTGCCAAAAAAGTCGTTAAAATTTCCGCCATTCTGAATGATGCAACCGGACCCTGGATTTGGTTTCTCTGTCCCGCCTTTCGCAGCGCCGCATGCCCGCTTTCATTGCCGTTATGGCAATTCTGATGCTGTTTATTGCACCGGAGGTGTCTAAAACTCTGGTGCAGTGGCGTGCAGCAAACGCATTGACGGCAGAGGATCAGCATGGCGGCATGTTACATGCTGTGGATCCTGGCAGTCCGGTGGCGTTGAACCCCGTGTCTGATAGCGATGCGTCCGTTCCTTCAGCACCCATGCACGGCAGACACCACAACGCGGCGCACAGCAGCGCCCAGCCCATGCATGACATGGCGAAGATGTTCGCTTCTGGCATGACCCATCACGACGCCTCGCAGCCCGATATGAACGGGTCGCCAACGATGAGCGATCTCGCCTGTGGCTACTGTGATCTGCTGGTGCACTTCCCGTTTATGATCTGGGTGCTTGTCCCACTTATCTGGCTTTTGTGTACCGCTACGCGCGCGCCGCCGGTACGCCTGATTGTCTTATTTTTCGCGACTTTCCTGCCGGGCACTCATCTGCCCCGGGCCCCTCCTGCCTGTTAATTACGCCGTTATTATTATCTAAAAATATAGTTCCTGATTATTTTCAGGAAGTGACACCTGCATTTTAATTATGTGCTTTGCACAGGATCGCCCATGTCTCAAAATAACACCCTGGATAAAAATACGCGCGGCGCCGTTCTGGAGTTTTTCCGCCGCCTGCATTTTTATATCGGCTTGTTTGTTGGCCCATTTATTTTTGTCGCCGCCTTAACCGGCACGCTTTATGTTTTCAGCACGCAGATCGAAAGCCGGCTCTACGCGCATGAGTTGACCACGCAGCCGGTGGGTGAAGCGCACTCGCTGGCCGAACAGATCGCCGCGGCAAGGACATACGTTGGGGAAGAGGCTCAGATTTATGCCGTTCGCCCTGCCCCCGGCCGCTTTGATACCACACGCGTCCAGTTCGTTGATCCGGAGCTGGGTTCATCAGAATCGCGGGCGATTTTCGTTGATCCCTATTCGCTCGGCATCCGTGGCGATCTCACCGTGTATGGCACCAGTGGCTCACTGCCGATGAGAAAATGGATCGATCAGATTCATCGCGGATTGCTGCTCGGTGACGTCGGACGCCTTTACAGCGAGCTGGCGGCCTCCTGGATGTGGGTTGCCGCCCTGGGCGGCGTGGCGCTGTGGTGGCTGAGTCGCCCGAAACGCCAGCTTAAAAAAGCCAAAAGCCGTATTGCTGCCAGTCGCCGGCTGCATATTACGCTCGGCCTGTTCCTGCTTGCCGGTCTGCTTGTCTTCTCTGCCACTGGTCTGACGTGGTCGCAGTGGGCCGGAGATAACATTACCAAAATGCGCACCGCCTTTAACTGGCTGACGCCAAAGGTTCAGACCACGCTGGATGCACACGCCGCTGGCCACACGCCTGCCGATCCGCATGCGGAGCATCATATGCCGATGGCCGGTAGGGTGATGCCCCCGGCCAACAACGACCTCTGGCAGCAGGTGCTGGCCAGCGCCCGTCAGGCAGGAATTGATGCCGCTAAGATTGAGATCCGGGGTCCGAAAAGTGAGGGTAAAGCCTGGACCGTGGCCGAAATCCAGGCACGCTGGCCTACGCAGGTGGATACCGTTGCCGTTGATCCGCGCGATATGCGCATTGTCGATCGCGTGGATTTCGCCCAGTACCCGCTCGCCGCCAAACTTACCCGCTGGGGCATCGATTTCCATATGGGACTGCTGTTCGGCCTGGCTAATCAGCTGCTGCTGACCGCTTTCGGCCTTGGCGTCTGCGTGATGATTGTGCTGGGATACCGCATGTGGTGGCTGCGCCGCCCGACGGCACCGGCAGAGAATGTCGCCAGCTCGCTGCTCCATGCCTGGTTACGGCTACCGATGCGCTGGCGCACCGGCTCGCTGATGGCCAGCGCGGGCTTTGGCTGGTGTTTGCCGGTGATGGGCGGCAGTCTGCTGCTCTTCCTGCTGGTTGATCTCGCACGCTGGCAGTACCAGAAGCACCAGACGTCTCAGTTTGCCTGAGCCAGCAGCAATAAACTCTATCCAGGCTGTCGGATACTGTCCGCCAGCCGTTTGTAACGTAAGGAGAAGTTCTGATGATATTTCGTATGAAAAACGCCCTCACTGCGGCGGCTGTGCTGGTTACAGCCCTGATGTCCCAGCAGGCTCTTGCTCACGCTCATCTGGCCAGTGCGTCACCGGCCAGCAAGGCTGAAGTCTCTGACTCACCGAAAGAGCTGACGCTGGCCTTCACCGAAGGCGTCGAGGCAGGCTTCAGCGGCGTATCCGTCACCGGCGCTGACGGTAAAACGGTTACAACCGGAAAAGCCACCGTGGATGCTGCGGACAGCAAAGTCCTGCATATTCCCCTGTCGTCCGAACTGAAGGCGGGTGACTACAGGGTGGACTGGCACGTGCTGTCGGTTGACGGCCATAAAACCAAAGGGATGTACCACTTCAGCGTGAAGTGATGCCCGACCCACGAATTAAAACGCCCGACAGACACGAAGCTGACTGTCGGGCTCTTCCCAGCCCTACTCCCCGACGGTCAGATCGTGCAGCTGTTGTGCAGAGAGTGTTGCCCCGCCGCAGACAATCACCAGCGGATGTCTGAAAGGGGCCAGTACGGCTCTTTGCTGGTAAACGCAGGCCAGACTTGCGCCACATGCCGGTTCGGTGACCACGCGATGATCGTCAATAAATTGCAGGCAGGCGCGTACCGCCTGTTCATCGCTGACAACCTCACTGATAACCGGATGCCGCCCGGCCAGCCTGATTGCCTGTTCACACACTTTTTTCGCTCCCAGACTGGTGGAAACGGTACTGATACGCTCCAGCTCAACCGCCCGTCCGGCTTTTGTCGCCGCGCGAAACGACGCGGCACCTTCCGTCTCTACCGCAATGACCGGCACATCGTTCAGCCCGTTACGCTGCAGCCCTTCGATCACTCCGGACAGCAGCCCACCGCCGCCGACGGAGAGCACAACCGCGTCGGGACGCACGCCAGAGGCCACCACTTCATCAATCATCGTGGCATGTCCCCGCCAGAGCAGCGGGTCGTCAAAGGGATGAATAAAAGCGTCTGATTCACCCCGCAGAGACAGCGCAAACTGGTTGGCCTCCTGCCATGACGCCCCGTGAACGATGACCTCAGCCTGTTCCAGATGCAGCAGCTCCCGCGCGCGGGCTGAGGTTGTCTCCGGCACCACCACCGTCACCGGCACGCCCAGCAATCTGCCGGCATAGGCGACGGCCAGCCCCGCGTTGCCGCCCGACGAGGAAATAAACCGCCGTGCACCCTGTTCAAAACTGGTCTGGCAGGCCAGCCCGACGCCGCGGATCTTGAAGGAGCCACTGGGCTGAAGCGCCTCCATTTTCAGCCAGATGTTGCTGCCGCTCAGCTGACTGAGCGCCCGCGAGTTCAGTAATGGGGTATTCAGATGAAGTTGCATATTAACAGGCCTGATTGAGCTTTAACGGGCCGGGGTCGGCCAGAGTGAAAGATACGGAAAGTTGCCCCTTGCGTTTCCGTCAAAAGGGTATGAAACCGGCCATCCTCCGCGGGGGTGGATGACAAGAGGGTCGTGACTGCGCCGCGGCTGTCGTCTGAAAGATACAGTTTGCTGGTCACCGCCCCTCATCGTTGTTAATTTTCAATCCGTGTTGATGTTTCAACATTTTGTTTATATTCTTATCCATTATGACAGAGAACACAATGAGTTTTTCCTGATGAGTACCAGCAACGAAAAATCACAGCTGATTGGCCAGCTCGACGCGATAATGGACGCGTTGGCTTCCGTTGCGGGTCGCCATATTGAAGTGGTTTTGCACGATCTTGCGCATCCTGAAGCATCAGTCATCAGGATCATCAACGGCCACGTTTCCGGCAGAAAGAGGGGCAGCCCGCTGCTTGACGCACCGGATAACGACCGGGGTTTTCTCGGCCTGCTCAACCAGCCATCCACCCCGCAAGGCCCTGAACCAACGGTCTTTACCGGTTATCCCACCACCAGCGTGCAGGGTAAGCCGCTGCAGAGCGCTACGGTATTATTCAAAGATGAGAACGGCAAACCTCAGCTTTCACTCTGTTTTAACGCCGACAACAGCGCGATTAATTCAGCGCGAGAGGCCTTAGCGCTTTTGCTGCCCCAGCCACCGGAGGAAAAACCGGAGCAGGAAGCCGGTCTGGAGGAGACCCTGGATGAGATTATTCGTGCCTGTATTCCCCCCACAGGGCAGCTCAGAACCGGGGCCAGCAAGCAGGAGAAGGTCGACATCGTTCGCCAGATGCAAATCCGGGGAATGTTTATGGTGCGCGGTGGAGTTGAGAAAGCGGCAAAGGTGCTGGGCGTGACGCGCTACACCGTCTACAACTATCTTGACCAGCTCAGAAAAGCCGCGGAACCGACTGCTGCCCCCTCTGCCAGGCCAGATGAATAAACCTCCGGGCGGCAGCGCTGGATAAAGGAAACGCGTCTTTTGCTTGCTGCTGCCCGCCCGGTCCCTTTAGGATAACGCGGCAAATCTCCCCCTCTGTCAACAAGGAATACCGGTGTGATACGCGCTGTTTTTTCTGAAAAACCCCGTCTTCTCATACTGATGCTGCTGGCATCCGTCAGCCTTTCAGCACAGGCGGCCTCTTTTGACTGCCAGAAAGCCGCCACGCCAACGGAACAGGCCATCTGTGCCGATAATGCACTCAGCGATCGGGACTCTACCCTTGCTGAGCGCTATCAGCAGCTGATCGCTCTGCTGCCAGAGGGAGAAAAAAATACGCTGCGCAGTGAGCAGCGCAGCTGGCTGAAGCAGCGTAACAGCTGTACCAGCGACATCGCCTCGCTGAACGCATGTCTGGGCCAGCAGTTTACCCTGCGTGAAGATCAGCTCAACGCCCGGCTGCATCAGGCGCAGACAGCGCTGGATGCGGTTATTGCAACCATTCCCACCATGCCGTCCCAGTCGGCGATAGAGCTACGGCGCTTTGGCAGCAGCCCGCTGGCCGCCGCCTGGCGGGTCTACCTGCATCAGTTTATTCCAGCGAGCGGCGTCAGCCAGCAGGAGGCGCAGCGGGCAGAGAATATCGCCACGACCGCCATCGCCGCGCAGGACAGTTTTGCCGCATCCGTTTTACAGGACACCCGTAAAGATCCCAAAACCACGCGGAATGAAGCCGTCCTGATGCTGCTGCGGATGAGTATTGAAATCAGCGGCTACGGCGCAGATGACAGGCCCTACATCCACTGCTTCGTATTTTCCCGTCAGGGGGATGCGGCTTACCAGGCCTTCGGCCCGCTGTACGGTTCCAGCCGTGATAGCTATGCACCGATCTGTCCTCCCCAGGGGGGGCTGTTCAGGCAGGAAGCCTGGCGACAGCTGCATAATCAGCTGGCCGCACCGGAAAACGCGGTCAGCGCCAGCGCGGGCACCATCCGCTTCGCCAGCTTCGCCGCCTGGCGTATTCTGGCCCTGCGCGCCACGCTTTCTCCACAGAGTTTCCTGAACGCCGGGCAGAACGACGATCCAATCCAGCGCATCAGTGACTGGACCGATGAAAAGAACTGGCCTGCCACCCAGAGACAGCTGACGCTGGCGGCAATCAGGCCCGCAGAGCAGGCCACCAGCCAGTGGCTACAGCTTGAGCGGGGCTTTTCCAGCGCGGATGCGTCTCTGGCCGCGCAGAATATTGTCCACCAGTGGCTTAACCAGCGTCTGGACTATCTTGCCGAGAACAGCGACAGTGAATAACGCTGATTATGTCGCTCATAATCCAGATTTATCCCCTTTATACCCCGCTTGTTTGGTGTATGATCCCAGCAATTTCACCGATCATTTAAAGGAAGAAACGATGAATAAGCTATTTACCACCTTCTCTGTTCTCTTGCTGGCCAGCTCAGTTTCAGCCATGGCGGCTTCCGGCCCGTCGCAGGACGTCGATGCCAGCCTGCAGCCGCTGGAGAAAATTGCCCCTTATCCGCAGGCTAAAGCGGGCATGAGCCGTCAGGTGATTACGCTGCCGCCAAAAGAGAATGAGCAGGATTTCAAAGTGGAATTGCTGATTGGTAAAACGCTTGAAGTGGACTGTAACCGACATATGATCGGCGGCACCCTGAAGCGCGAAACGCTCTCCGGCTGGGGTTATGACTACCTGGTCGTGGAGAAGCTTTCCGAACCCGCCTCCACCATGATGGCCTGCCCGGATCGCGCCAGACAGCAGAAGTTTATTGCAGCCAGCCTGGGCGAGGATGCTTTGCAACGCTACAACAGCCGCCTGCCGATTGTGGTCTACGTGCCGAAAGGCGTTGAGGTTAAATACCGTATCTGGCAGGCCGCTGAAACGGTCAGTCAGGCCACGGAGAAATAAGCGGCCCTCTGCCACCGACGGCTTAAACCGCCGGTGGCAGAGCCCATGATATCCCCCCCGCCACGCCGGTATCCGTCCGGCATTGCCACTTACCGTCCGGCAAAAAGTGCCGCGGCGCTTCGTCGCTGAGGATTTTTCACAAAGCGCTTTTAATCTGCCGCAATCTGATTACACTGTTTTTTTCTCATTTTTTCTTAAGGCAAAGGCTGTAATGAGTCAGAGATATCGTGTGTTCATCGACGGTCAGGCGGGTACGACCGGTTTGCAAATCCAGCAGCGTCTGGCCAGTCATCCCCAGATCGAATTGCTCAACATTGATGATGCGCAGCGGAAAGACGCGTCTG
>CAJYIY010000073.1 GCA_913775305.1 uncultured Erwinia sp.
AAAACCCGCCTTTTGGGCGGGTTCTTTAAATAGTGGTGCCCGGACTCGGAATCGAACCAAGGACACGGGGATTTTCAATCCCCTGCTCTACCGACTGAGCTATCCGGGCAACGGGGCGCATTAAACCGTAAAGGGCGTTCGCCGTCAACGGCTTTGTCATAAAAAATACCTGAATCCCTGCCGACTGCCTGCTTTTTGCCCTGATGGGGCAAAAGCTGCTCAGGAGAGTGCGCCGTTCTTCCTGCACATCGCGATAGCCAGCACGTCTTCGGCCAGCCTGCGGGCGGTTTCAACGTCCTGTACCTGACGTTTCACCAGCAGGCGAGACAGGCAGCCTTCCAGGATTAACTCCATCTGATGGGCAACCAGCGTAGGGTTATCTGTTTCCAGTGAATCCAGCAGCTCATAGGTGTACTGCCATGATGCTTTCTTCTGCTGTTCTGCGAGCTGATGGATCGGATGGTCGGCCTGCGGATAGAAGCTGCAGGCGGCAATAAACAGACAGCCGGGATAGCGCTGGTTATTCACCGCGTCTGCCAGCACCTCGTAGCGAGCCAGCAGCTTTTGCCCGGCGCTGAGACTGTCATCCAGCAGCAGCTTGCGTCGCCAGATGTCGACCTGCTCCCCATGATAGCGCAGGGCGTCATACAGTAACGCTTCGCGATCGGGCCAGAAGCGCCGGATCTCTTCTTCTGAGCAATCCCGCTCTCCGACCAGCATGCTAAGAGAGGTGGTTGCCGCCAGTCCGTATTTCTCGAGGATATTCAGGGCATGCTCGAGTACCTGTTCACGCTGCAATGGGCTCTCCTTTTCTGTTTCGTTCACGCATCGTCAGGGATGCGTATTGAGACCTTAGTGTTGTTTATGGTGACACTTTCTGCAAATGCTGGAGGAAGTCGTCCGCCTTCATCAGTCCGGTAACGCGTGAGCCAGGGATCTCATGACCGTCTGCATCGAAAAACAGGATGGTCGGCAGCCCCAGCACCTGCAAATGCTCCAGTAGCGCGCTGTCCGTGCTGCTGCTGCGGGTGACATCGGCCTGTAACAGCTGCACTTTGCTCAGGGCTGACTGCACCTGCGTGTCGCTAAACGTATATTTCTCAAACTCTTTACACGCCACGCACCAGTCTGCGTACAGGTCAAGCATGGTTATTTTGCCTTCGCTGGTCCGAAGCTGTTGTTCAAGCTGCGCCGGGCTGCTGATGCGCTGGAAGTTCAGGTGTGCAGACGCTGCCACGCTGGTCTGATGGCCAAACGCCCAGTCCTGTAGCGGACGCGCGGCAATCAGCATCGCCGCCAGCAGAACCACCTGGATTGCCCGCAGCCAGCCACGGCTGCTTTTCAGGCTGCTGATAAACGCCCAGCCAAAGAAGGCGACGCCGAGCAGGCTCCACAGCCGCAGTCCCCAGATGTCACCCACCACCCGCTCCAGCAGGAATACCGGCAGGGCAAGAATGACAAAGCCGAAGCCTTCTTTTACCGTTTGCATCCACGCGCCGCTCTTTGGCAGCAGGCGGTTACCAAACAGCGTAATGGCGATAAGCGGCAGGCCCATGCCCAGCGCATAGAGATAAAGCGTACCGGCTCCTGCCAGCATATTTCCGCTCTGGGCGATGTATAGCAGGATCGCGCTCAGCGGGGCGGTGGTGCAGGGGGAACAGATTAATCCGGCCAGCGCGCCCATCAGGAACACGCCGGGCAGCGAGCCACCCTGCTGGCGATTGCTCCACAGAGTCAGTCGGGTTTGCAGGGCGGAAGGCAGTTGGAGCGTAAACAGGCCAAACATCGACAGCGCCAGCACGATAAACAGTACCGACAGGCCGATCAGTACGGCGGGTGCCTGAAGTGCAGCCTGGAAGCGAAGCCCGGCGGCCGCAACAACGATGCCCATTACCGTATAGGTCAGCGCCATGCCCTGAATGTAGATCATCGCCAGCATAAACAGGCGGCCCAGGCTGAATTGACGGTTACCGCCGAGAATAATGCCGGAGATCAGCGGATACATCGGCAGCACGCAGGGAGTAAAGGCGACGCCAATGCCAATCAGCAGTGCCCACAGCGGGGAGAAGGGCAGAGAAGAGGCTGCCTCAGCCGGTTTTGCCGCAGCGGGCAGCGGGCCGGCGGCGACAGGGACATCTGCACCAGGTGGCGTTGCCGCAGATATTTCTGGTGCAGACGATTTCTGCGGAGCGGCTACCGCATTAAGCGGCACGCTGCGGGTTTCCGGTGGATAACAGAATCCAATAGCAGCACAGCCCTGATAGGTGACGGTGAGCTGTGCCCCGGCATCTGCTCGTTGAATCGTCAGCGGCAGGGTCAGGTTTTCCGGGTAGATGTCGGTTTTACCGTAGAACTCATCCTCATGCGGCTGGCCGGCAGGCAGATCCCACTGCGCCAGCGTGGCGTTTTGCACGCTGAGATGCATCTGCTGGCGATAGAGATAGTAACCGGGTTTGACCCGCCAGCTGAGCGTGAGCTGATTTCCCTGCTGACTGAAGTCAAAAGCAAAAGCCTGGTTAACCGGTACAAACTGGCTGTTGTTACCCTGATTAAACAGCGATGCACTGGCACTGATGCTGAACAGGGTACACAGCAGCAGTAGAAAAGAAGTGAAAATTCGTTGGATCATAACGGGCGTTTGCTCTCTCCATTTGGCGCTGAAGCAGGTCGGGAAGCGATTCTGTCGACTATTCCTTGTACTGTGAGCGCAGATAATAGCATGGCAAGGCGGGAATGGCGTTTATCAGGTTAACGCTGGGCCGTTTACCGCAGCAAACGGCCCGCTGAGGGCAAAATTACAGCACCAGATGCCCCATCAGGAAACCAAAAGCTACGGAGAGAATAATCGCCAGGGTTCCGGGGATCAGGAATGAGTGGTTGAAAACAAAGCGGCCAATGCGCGTGGAGCCGGTATCGTCCATCTCAACGGCGGCAAGCAGCGTCGGGTAGGTCGGCAGCACAAACAGCGCCGACACCGCCGCAAAAGACGCGACTGCCGTGACCGGAGAAACACCCAGCATCAGTGCGGCGGGCATCAGTGCTTTTGTCGTGGCCGCCTGAGAGTAGAGCAGCGTTGAGGCGAAGAACAGCACGATAGCCAGCATCCACGGATAGCTGTTCAGTAGCTCACCGGCAACGGCCTGAATATCGCTGATGTGTGCTTTGACAAAAGTATCTCCCAGCCAGGCAACTCCCATTACGCAGACGCAGGCGCTCATGCCGGATTTAAACGTGCTGGCGCTGAGGATCTCACCGGTATCCACCTTGCAGGTCAGGCAGATAAGCGTGGCGACGGTCAGCATAAACACTACTATCGCCTCGTTGCGCGGCAGGACTGGATTCTGAATCAGACCAACGGCATCGCTGATTGCCGTCGCGTAGAACACCACGGCCACAATACCGATTAAAAACAGCAGCACGGACAGCTTCGCTCCCGGCTTTTCTTCAAATTCGCGGGTGCCGCGCAGCGTAACTTCGCCCTTTTCCAGGCGTGCCTGGTATACCGGATCGTCCTTCAGCTCTTTACCGAGGAAGTTGGTGACCAGCGCCGCGACAAAAATAGCGGCCATCGTTGAAGGGATAGCCACCGCCAGCAGCCCAAGATAGCTGATGCCTTTGGGCTCCAGCAGCGCGGCCAGAAACACCACGGCGGCAGAGATCGGGGAGGCGGTAATCGCAATTTGTGAGGCAACGACGGCAATCGACAGCGGGCGGGAAGGGCGAACACCCTGCTCTTTTGCCACCTCGGCAATCACCGGCAGGGTGGAAAACGCGGTGTGGCCAGTGCCTGCCAGCAGCGTCATGCTGTAGGTGACCAGCGGCGCCAGAAAGGTGACATAGCGCGGATGCTTACGCAGCAGGCGCTCGGCCAGATTAACCAGGTAATCCATTCCTCCGGCAATCTGCATCGCGGCAATCGCGGCGATGACCCCCATGATAATTTCAATCACGTCAAACGGAATGGCGCCGGGTTTTATCTGGAACCCGAGGGTGAGCACCAGCACGCCTAAACCCCCGGCAAAACCAATACCAATCCCTCCCAGCCGGGCACCGAGATAGATGGCCAGCAGGACGACGACAAGCTCGGGTAACAACATCATGTGTTCCTTAAGTTACTGATAATAAATTGTTAATGGTATGTAAATCGTAAAAAGTAAAAAGGCACGTCGTTCGCTGAACTGACGTGCCTTAAAAGGGCTAACGGGTAAATCGCTTAATTTTAGTTTTCATCGGTGTAGCGTTTTGCTTTATAAACCGGGAACATCAGGTTCTGGGTAGAGAAAATATCATCCAGCTCGCTCTCGGTCAGCAGGCCCCGCTCCAGCACCACTTCCCTGACGCTCTTACCGGTTTCGGCACAGATTTTACCCACAATATCGCCGTTGTGGTGGCCGATGTAAGGGTTGAGGTAGGTAACAATACCGATGGAGTTAAACACGTAGGCTTCGCATACCGCTTTATTGGCGGTGATGCCATCAACGCATTTTTGCAGCAGGTTGTCGCAGGCGTTAGTGAGGATATGGATCGATTCAAACAGCGCCTGACCGATTACCGGCTCCATTACGTTCAGCTGCAGCTGGCCGGCTTCTGACGCCATCGTGACGGTAATGTCGTTGCCAATCACCTTGAAACAGACCTGATTGACCACCTCCGGAACTACCGGATTCACCTTAGCTGGCATAATCGAAGAACCCGCCTGCAGTTCCGGCAGGTTGATTTCATTCAGGCCGGCACGCGGTCCGGAAGAGAGCAGGCGCAGGTCGTTACAGATTTTCGACAGCTTCACCGCCAGGCGCTTCAGCGAGCTGTGCACCATCACGTAGGCGCCGCAGTCGGAGGTCGCTTCAATCAGATCTTCTGCCGGCACGCACGGCAGCCCGCTCACCTCGGCCAGTTTTTGCACCGCCAGCTGCTGATAGCCGTCCGGCGTGTTCAGGCGGGTACCGATCGCCGTTGCCCCCAGGTTCACTTCCAGCAGCAGTTCGGCGGTGCGCAGAATGCTTTTGATCTCTTCATTCAGCAGCACGTTGAAGGCATGAAATTCCTGGCCCAGGGTCATCGGCACCGCGTCCTGAAGCTGGGTACGACCCATTTTCAGGATGGTCTGGAACTCAACCGCTTTGCGCTGAAAACCTTCGCTAAGCTGGGCAATGGCATCAAGCAGTTTGAGGATCGAGCTGTAAACCGCGATGCGGAAGCCCGTTGGATAGGCATCGTTGGTGGACTGACATTTGTTAACGTGATCGTTAGGGTTCAGGTACTGATATTCCCCTTTCTGGTGGCCCATCAGCTCAAGGCCAATATTCGCCAGAACCTCATTGGTGTTCATGTTAACGGAGGTGCCAGCGCCTCCCTGATACACATCGATTGGAAACTGATCCATGCACTTGCCGTTGTTCAGCACCTCATCACAGGCGCTGACAATGGCGTTAGCGACGTTGCGTGGGATAGTTTGCAGCTCCTTGTTTGCCAGCGCGGCGGCTTTTTTTACCATCACCATACCACGTACAAACTCGGGTATATCACTGATTTTACTGTTACTGATGTAGAAGTTTTCAATCGCTCGCAGAGTATGAACACCGTAGTAAGCATCCGCCGGAACTTCGCGTATACCTAACAGATCTTCTTCGATACGAATGTTATTAGCCATGAGAACCTTCTTGTTAGAACTGCCGGGAAATCTACATAATTTAAGCGCCTGCTTTCTCTGGCAACAGGTACTGAACGTTTCGTCAGCACGGAGTTGATCCTGCGTACTGTCCGTGTATAAAGTCTTTCCGGCAACATTAAACCGCTCGAAATCAGGTTGCCGGTGATTATCGCGGCGTTAAACGCCCTGTATCGTATTTTATCCGTTCGTGACCGCTCAGGCACGATCATATTCTGTTACCCGTCAAAAGACTGAATCCAGATCACTTAAAGTGCGCATCATTGCAAACATCTTCAATAATATGTGATCGTTCCGGCAAAAGATGCGGATGGATGAATTTCCACATTTATGGTTGAAAACGGGGCAGGCCGCTCCCATCTTCTGTAATATCGGTCGTCAGGATCGCCATTTTCTGCCGCCCTGCCTTAGGCAGGGTCGCCACTACAGAGGAGAACACGGTGCGTTGGTTACCGTTCTTAGTTATCTTTGTGCTGGTCTGGATTGAGATTTCACTCTTTATCCAGGTTGCACATGTCCTTGGGGTGTTGCTCACCATGCTGTTGGTGATTTTTACCTCCTGTATCGGTATCTCGCTGGTCAAAAACCAGGGGATGAAAAACTTTATGTTGATGCAGCAAAAACTTAACGCAGGCGAAAGCCCGGCTGCCGAAATGGTGAAGAGCGTTTCGCTGGTTCTGGCCGGTTTCCTGCTGCTGATCCCCGGTTTCTTTACCGATTTTATCGGTCTTTTGCTGCTGTTGCCGCCGGTGCAAAAGCATCTGACGCTGAAGCTGATGCCGCACCTGCGCGTCTGGGGCGGTAACAAAGCCAGCGGCACCAGCGGCTTTACCGTTGACGGTGAATATGAACGTAAAGAAACGCATCTGATTGAGCATGACGATCGCGACGATCGGCGCTAAGCCCATCGCGTGACACTCCCCGGCGGCGCGGACCTGATGGTCGCGCCGTTTTTGTTGCCGCCGACTGCTCAAAAAGCATGCGAACGGCAGCATTAGTAAAAAAAAAATTTTCCAGCCCTTGAAAGCGGCTTGTTTCGTCCTTATCTCTTCCGTCACGAGGCCGATGCCAGTGAAGCACGGCTTTCATCCCAAAACTGATTGGACTTCTCAAAGGAGAGCTAACAATGAAAATTCGTCCATTGCACGATCGTGTTATCGTCAAGCGTAAAGAAGTTGAATCCAAATCTGCTGGCGGCATCGTGCTGACCGGTTCCGCGGCGGGTAAATCAACCCGTGGCGAAGTGCTGGCAGTCGGTAACGGTCGTATCCTGGAAAGTGGTGAAGTGAAGCCGCTGGACGTGAAAGTGGGTGATGTTGTCATCTTCAATGAAGGTTATGGCGCAAAAACTGAAAAAATCGACAACGAAGAAGTTCTAATCATTTCAGAAAACGACATTCTGGCAATTGTTGAAGCGTAATCAACGCGTAATTCACTGAACGTAACGAATTTAAGGAATAGAACAAAATGGCAGCTAAAGACGTAAAATTCGGTAATGACGCACGCGTAAAAATGCTGCGCGGTGTGAACGTACTGGCAGATGCAGTAAAAGTTACCCTGGGCCCGAAAGGCCGTAACGTGGTTCTGGATAAATCTTTTGGTGCACCGACCATCACCAAAGATGGCGTTTCTGTTGCGCGTGAAATCGAGCTGGAAGACAAGTTCGAAAACATGGGCGCACAGATGGTGAAAGAAGTTGCCTCTAAAGCGAACGACGCAGCGGGCGACGGTACCACGACTGCAACCGTACTGGCACAGTCTATTATCACTGAAGGTCTGAAAGCGGTTGCTGCTGGCATGAACCCGATGGATCTGAAGCGCGGTATCGACCAGGCGGTTGTTTCTGCGGTGGAAGAACTGAAAAAACTGTCCGTACCTTGCTCTGACTCTAAAGCCATTGCTCAGGTCGGCACCATCTCTGCTAACTCCGACGAAACCGTGGGCCAGCTGATTGCTCAGGCGATGGAAAAAGTGGGCAAAGAAGGCGTTATCACCGTTGAAGAAGGCACCGGCCTGCAGGACGAGCTGGACGTGGTTGAAGGTATGCAGTTCGATCGCGGCTACCTGTCCCCTTACTTCATCAACAAGCCAGAAACCGGCGCCGTTGAGCTGGAATCTCCGTTCATCCTGCTGGCTGACAAAAAAATCTCTAACATCCGTGAACTGCTGCCAGTACTGGAAGCCGTAGCGAAAGCCGGTAAACCACTGCTGATCGTGGCTGAAGATGTTGAAGGCGAAGCGCTGGCAACGCTGGTGGTTAACACCATGCGCGGCATCGTGAAAGTGGCTGCGGTTAAAGCGCCTGGCTTCGGCGACCGTCGTAAAGCTATGCTGCAGGATATCGCTGTACTGACCGGTGGTACCGTAATCTCTGAAGAGATTGGTATGGAACTGGAAAAAGCCACTCTGGAAGATCTGGGTCAGGCTAAGCGCGTTGTGATCAACAAAGACACCAGCACCATCATTGACGGTACCGGTGAAGAAGCGGCAATTTCTGGCCGTGTTGCTCAGATCCGCCAGCAGATCGAAGAAGCGACCTCTGACTACGATCGTGAAAAACTGCAGGAGCGCGTTGCGAAACTGGCAGGCGGCGTTGCCGTTCTGAAAGTGGGCGCGGCAACTGAAGTTGAAATGAAAGAGAAGAAAGCACGCGTTGAAGATGCCCTGCACGCGACCCGCGCTGCTGTAGAAGAAGGCGTGGTTGCTGGTGGTGGTGTGGCGCTGGTTCGTGTGGCGTCCAAGCTGCTTGAACTGCGTGGCCAGAACGAAGACCAGAACGTGGGTATTAAAGTTGCGCTGCGCGCAATGGAAGCTCCGCTGCGTCAGATCGTTTCCAACGCCGGTGAAGAGCCATCCGTTGTGACTAACGCGGTGAAAGCGGGCGAAGGTAACTACGGCTACAACGCACAGACTGAAGAATACGGCGATATGATCGACTTCGGTATCCTGGACCCAACTAAAGTAACCCGTTCTGCTCTGCAGTATGCGGCATCCGTTGCCGGTCTGATGATCACCACCGAGTGCATGGTGACCGACCTGCCAAAAGGCGACGCGCCTGACTTAGGTGCTGCTGGCGGCATGGGCGGCATGGGCGGTATGGGCGGAATGATGTAATCCCCCCTCGCTGCCGTTAAACGGCAAGTGATACAGAACGCCCCGTCAGTTTACTGATGGGGCGTTTTTTATTGGCAGGTGACATCGGCCTTTTTGAACAGTGTCTGATCGTCATCACTCTCTTCAGTGAGCTGATAATGGAATTCACACTCATCTTTGCTGTGCGCAACTTTTACCCGCATTCTGGCCTCACTGGCTGCATTAGTGAGGAAGACCACCCCTTCGTCTACCGCTTCCGCCACAATTTGGTCTTCCTGCCATAGCGTACTGCCTTTGGGTAATAACCGACCGTCGGCAAGCGAGACGGTGAGCAGTAACCGTGTGCCGGATAGCAGAGTCATCTGCACTTTTTTCACCGTACCCCGCGCCAGATGCAGCGTGCGGTGTCCATTCATCACATCAATATTTTTCGGTAACTTATCAACATCGATATTCAGTGAGCTATCTTGCCAGGGCGCAATGGAAGGGATGACCGCGGTTCCGCGCCAGTCGGTCCAGACGGTGCCACCGGAACTGATTATCGGCACCCCTGCCAGAGGGCGGCTGAGTTTCAACAGCCCGTAGGTATCTTCCACCGGATTGTTACTGAAGTTAACGCCCCAGGGGTAAAGGACAATCGCACCCTGACCATTGATACTGTAATTGCTGTTACGGTGGTTATCCCTTTGCGCGGAAAGGCTCAGGCGTGTGTAGCGCAGATCGCTGTTTAGCGAGCCCTGAATTGAACGATTACGCTCGCTGTTGTCCTGCTCCAGCGACAGGTCGTAATCACTGAAGTCTGAAACCGGAGCACTGATTTCGCTGCCCAGCACTTGGCGATGGTTATAAGCACGGTAGTAGTGGCGAAAATGCTTGTCGCCCAGCGCCCAGTTGAGGTTCAGCATGATATTTTTGTTTTTCTGTTTTCCCCCACTGCCCTGCGAAGCACTCAATGACAGCTGAAGATTTCTTGTAAAACGACGGTTCCAGGTGAGCATAACATAGCGCCACAGCTGGTCTTCCCGGTAGCTGCGGGTACGACTATAGCTCAGGGATAAAGACCCAAGCCATTCAGGGGACCAGCTGGCAGAGACGCTGATTTCATTGTTCTGAAGGTCCTCTGGATGGCGATTGCGCTGCATTGCTTCTCCCAGCGTGACAAATGCCGGGCTGTTTTTACTGAGCCCTGCTGACAAAGAAAAATTCTGCGACAGATTATGATTGCTGAGTAGGCGCAGTTGTGCCCCGCGACTATGGTGATAATTTTCCTGTGCCGCGATGACCTGTACTGAAAATGAACTCATGCCAGCAAGAATCTTGGGCACACCATCCAGTGATAAAGCGACAGAGTGATAGCGATCGCTGACTAACGTTCCGCTACGTAACGACCACCAGGGGCTGGGTTGCCAGTTTTGATTTAATGTCAAAATGGTTGGGGCCCCATTGATATTATTTTTCAGACGGCCCACGGCGAGGCTATAGCCGGTGGTGCTGGTGCGCCTGTAGTGTGTAAGCTGGGTAACGGGCACCACAAAATGCTGCTCTCCCCCGTGGCTCTCTACAACGGTGACGTTAAGGGGGGCATTGAGATTCTGGACGGGAATATTATCCAGGCTGAAAGCGCCTGCCGGAACCAGCGTACTGTAAATCAGCTGATCGTACTGGCGCACTTCAACGCGCGCCTGGGCAGTGTTAGCAATACCCTCAACGCTAACCCCACTTCCTTCCTGACCTCCTGATAATCCATTATCCGGAGAGAGTTGAACGCCATTCAACGTATCCAATGCGAATAGCGTGTTTTGCACATTAATTTCACCCGCCTGGAGGATCTTGTTCAGGCTGGCAAAGTATCGTTCGAGGTAAGTTGAATTCACCGTGGTAATCAGGCCATCCTGACTGTCTTGAAAATTTTGCTGGCTGTGCAACATCCAGTTGGCGAAATTGATGCCCGTGTCTAACGTCAGCCAGCTGTAACGCTCTCGCCGGGAAGGGGAGATATTCAGGCTGGAAAAGTAATTATAGTTAGTCTTAATGGCAGCCCCGCCGGTTTCACCCTGCTGGCGACTGTTTTTACGCCATGATGCCGGTACGACGATACTGAGCGACTGGGTCTCCTGCTGCCAGACGAGGCTTATCTGGCTGTCACTGCCGACCCAGTCATAACATTCCTGAGAGCGAGCAGCTTCAGGAACTTCCAGACCTAATTCTTCGATCACCTGAGGCGTGAAACAGACCACGCCCTGCGGAGTCACATTCAGCTGAAATGAGCCAATAAAATCGCCGTTAAGGCTAATATCCACCACGTTAATACCGGTAGGTATCTTGTTCAGCCTGTCCAGATTTTCCAGTGCATCTGGCGCAATGCCGTGGCGTTTTAGTGCATCAACATCCCAGCCTTCGGTTGCAGCGCTTTCTGGTAAAGAGGGAGAGGATGTCTCGCTGGCGATCACGTTCCCGTTTACTGCCAGAAGTAACAGGCCGGCGGGCAGTAAAAAATTGGCTTCCACATTATTCCATTTATTTTTTAGTGAGCGGTAAGGATCCTTTTACCGCCGGAATTAGCGCGTCACCGGCATTTCAACATTGCCGGTTTCGAAACCATATTTTGACAGCGTTTCGATGCTGACTTTCTGCGTAGCGGCCAACTGGCTGGTCTCTTTCACGCTGACTGAAATCGTTTGTTGAGGCAGGACATAGGTCTTGGCCAGCAGGGCATTGTGACCCTGTGGCAGCAGTTTGACCTGCTGTGAGAGCCTGACCACATAGGGACTGGGATTATGTACGGTCAGTTTATTACCGCTGATGTTCCAGACCAGGGCTTTCCACGGGTCGGCACGCATTTCCAGTCCTTTCGGATGAATAATGACGGGGATATTCTGTCGAATATTGACTTCGATTCTGTTTTCTTCATTGGCTTTTTTGGGACGAATGCCTTCAAAAGCGACGCGTTTGAGATGCTCTTCCTGTAATGGACGGGGGCTGTTGAGAATAAAACGGACCAGCTGAGTTTTACCCGCTTCAAGGCGCATAACGGGCTGAGTCACATAGAGTTTCGGTTGTGGGTCGTCTTCTAAATCAATAACTTTGACATATAACAGTTCTGTCTGGTTGTCAGTATTGGTGACGTTGATACTGCCACCTCCGTCCTTTTCAAGGACGAACAGCATAGGGGTTTCTGGTTTCATGGTTGCGTAAGACGCGGTTGCCCAGTACGAGCATACCAGGGTCAGCGCGGCAGGCATAAGATAGCGCAGGTTCATAGAGCCTCTGAAAAAACGGAGTGCCCTATACAGCAACACTCCGGGAGTTAAATCACATTTCAGGAATTACAGGTAAACCAGATCGTAGGTTGCTTCACCTCTGAGCTGGATGGTTTCAGCGGTGTTCAGAGTGGATGCCGGGGAGATAAACGGACTGAACTTCAGATCGATACTGTGCGTCTTACCCAGGGCAGGAGAGCTGTCAGCAGCCTCTGACCACGAGTACATTTTTTTACCACTGGCGTCCAGAGGCTCCTGGCTGGCATCACTCCATACGGTTGACCCCATAGGAGCGCTGATAAATTTTTTGACCGCGTGACCATCTACTTTAGAGCTGGATTGAAGTTTCACAAAATAACCGCCAATGACTCTCCCATCAGAGGTCGCACCCAGACTGAACATAGCCGGCTGTACCATGCCCATAAACACGACCTGGCCAGCCTTTTCGGCAACGTCGGTAGGCTGAATGCTGATCGCAGTTTGGGCAGGACAAATAATGTCGATTTTAGTGGTGACTTCTGGCAGGTGTGTTTCTGAATTATCATTCAGTTTAGAGGCGGATATCTTTCCAAGTGAAAGAGTGGTCGCATTGCCACCCTGAGCGATTTCACAGGAAGCAGGAAGAATCGTGCCTTCCAGTTTTACGGTAAGCTGTGATTTGCTGGCATTAGCCATGCCTGAAGAGGCAATAGCTGCAAACAGGGAAGCGGTGAGTACTGTTTTTTTAAAATTCATATAACATAGTCCTTTACGGTTATTTCATTGTCGATGCATATTTATTTTATGCAGAGGGTTCCATTTCTTTATGATGGTAATGTTATGAACAAGCTTCCTGAAAAAATGCTATCAGGCGCTACTGTTATAGCTTAGCAGAAAAGAATCAGAATTAAATATCGAATGTTGCACTGCTATTGTTTGATCGGTTACTGGAAATAATTAATCGGTTCCCGCTCATGTATTATTAGCATTTTTAGATATAATCATGATGTGAATGATTTCTGCTTAAATCGAAATATTTCAGAGGTAAACAATCTCAAAAGTAGTCATTCCATTAATTTTTAGTGAATCAGGATGATTAATATTGAAAAGAAAAGGTTTCAGGATAATGTTAACATTAACCATGCGAACACTCTCCGGTGTTGTCTGGCTTCCCCAGGAGTAAATACTGTCGCCCGACGGTGAAAGCGTGGTGTCTCCGCTACGCCAGCTCGCTCCTTCATTTTCTGAAATCAATATGTTAGGTATAGTTTTTCCATCCATAGACGAGTGTTGCCGATCGATGACGGCCAGATAGCCACCAATAGCTTGCCCGTTATTTGTCATCCCCAGGCTGAAGAGTTCTCGCGAGTTTTCCCCAGCTAGCTGGACGTTACCGGCATTGAGTGCGATATCTCTTGAACGGAAAGCAAATGAAGTTGCTCCCCGACAAAGGATCATTAACCCTAACTTTTTAGTGGGAAGCGCTATGCTGCCTGTAACGGAACTTTTATTGACTCCTCCCGATGAGTTTAATTTTATGCTTCCTGCGTTATCCATAGCAATATCGCATGAGCTGGGAGAAATCTGCCCCTGTAACTTTATAGTGGTGGTTTGAGATGCGGCAAATGCATCATTAGAGCTGAATGCCAGCATTACCATCACCGAAAAATTGAGGAGTAGTGTGTTTTTTTTCATGACTAATCCATTATTCCATGAGTGATATGGTTGTAACCCTGATTATTATCCTTAATAAGGTTTGCATACGCAGTAAATCATACATTGAATTGTAGTAAAAGGGAAATGGCTCTTATTGATTAAGTTGTTTCTGATTAAATAGTCTTTTATCCATGATATTATGATTTTATTGGAATCTGTAGTTATTAATCTGCCAAAATGAAATGGAAAATTAACTTTTAGTTATTCTGTGAAACTTTATAATCATCATGTGGTTAAGAAGTGTACAGTCAGTGATGCGAGAAAGGCCGAACCGATGTTTTTCTTTTGGCCTTTAAAAGGGTATAAGTAGGATCGTGTAATTTTTTACAATTTAGAGGAAAAGCATGCGTATTCACGTACTGGGATTCTCGGCGCTTGCGCTGTTGCTGGCAGGTTGTAGTCACTCTAACACGCTGAGTTCTGCTGGCGAGCGCGTCACCTTCACCGATCAGCAGCCAGCCAGTAGCTGTCAGCTTCTGGGTAACGTCACCGGCTCACAAAGCAACTGGTTCTCGGGCTCTGGCGGAGAAGGAAGCTCACTGCGCGGTGCGGCAAACGATCTGCGCAACCGTGCTGCCGCAATGGGCGGTAACGTGATCTATGGCGCGACCAGCCCAACGCAGAATATCTGGTCGAGCTTTGCGCCACTGGACAGCAAAATGACGGGCCAGGTTTATAAGTGTCCGTAAGCTCGCGGGTATGAATCATGAACCGCAGTGAAAAGGGTGGCCACGGTGGTCGCCCTTTTTGCGAAAGAAACAGGTTATGCCAACGGTCAGAATGACTCATGGTGAGCACTGCCACCGTTTGGTGAAGATTTCCCTGCCGCGAGTCTGACACGGCAGAGCAGAGAGTGTTCAGCGGAGTGGCAGGGAAATCTTCACCAAACGGTGGCAGTGCTCACCATGAGTCATTCTGACCGTTGGCATAACCTGTTTCTTTCGCAAAAAGGGCGACCACCGTGG
>CAJYIY010000074.1 GCA_913775305.1 uncultured Erwinia sp.
GTTGAGACCATCATCGGCCGCTTCATAAGCAGAAATTCGCCCTACCTTCGCCACCGCGTCGGTATCCCAGCTGGAGGCCAGCGCCAGTGGAATCGGGAACTGAGTACGCTGACCGTGGATGACGTCATAAGCGAAAAACAGGGGGATCTTCAGGCGGCTGAGCTGCATCACCTGATCCTGCATCTGGCGAATATCTTGCCGGGTGACGGTGTTAAAAATGGCCCCCACCTGTCCGTGCTGGATCATGTCACGAATTGCTTCTTTGGGGTTATCCGGCCCTACGCTGATCAGCCGTAGCTGCCCGATTTTCTCATCGAGCGTCATCTTTTTTAGCAGATCGCTGACAAACGCATCGCGTGCAGCGGGCGTCAGTTCATGTGGACCGAACAGGTCATCGGCAAGGGCTGGCTGAATGGCCAGAGCGGCAGCAAAGCTGACGGAGCAAATCCATTTCATCAGATGATCATCTCTCAAGTAGCTAAGGCGTAGGCGTTTCATAACGGACAGGTAACAAGTTGATTCAGTTTGTCATACCTTGAGGATAGCAGCTAGTGAGGTATCAACGAATATCGGCTTATAACAACCGCTTTATTGCGCCCGCAGCGGTGTTAAAGTAGAGCGGTGACTCTGACAAGGATATGACATGCACACTTCGCACCCGGCAGGACAAAAACTGATTTCTGAACTGGGCCGCATCGTCGGCCGTAATCATCTGCTCACCGATCCCACGCAAACCGAGCGCTACCGCAAAGGCTTCCGCTCCGGCGAGGGCGAGGCGCTGGCGGTGGTCTTCCCGGGTTCGCTGCTGGAACAGTGGCGGATCCTGCAAGCCTGCGTCGCGGCGGATGCCATTATTCTGATGCAGGCGGCCAATACCGGCCTGACCGAAGGCTCCACTCCCAACGGCAATGATTATCCCCGTGATGTCGTGATTATCAGCACCCTGCGGATGGATAAAATTCGCCTGCTGGATGACGGAAAGCAGGTGCTTGCCTTCCCCGGCAGCACGCTTTATCAGCTGGAAAAAGCGCTGAAGCCGCTGGGCCGCGAGCCGCATTCAGTAATTGGCTCCTCCTGCATCGGCGCCTCAGTACTGGGTGGGATCTGTAATAACTCCGGCGGTTCGCTGGTGAAGCGCGGTCCGGCCTATACCGAAATGGCGCTGTATGCGCAGATCGATGCCAACGGCGTGCTGCGGCTGGTTAACCACCTCGGCATTAACCTCGGCACTACGCCGGAGCAGATCCTCACCCGACTGGATGATGACACCTGGCAGCAGAGCGACGTGCTGCACGATCAGCGTCATGCCTCGGACCATGAATATGCTGAGCGGGTTCGCGATGTGGAAGCCGACACACCTTCGCGCTTCAACGCCGACGCGCGTCGCCTGTTCGAAGCGTCCGGCTGCGCGGGAAAACTGGCGCTGTTTGCCGTCCGGCTGGATACTTTTGCCAGCGAAACCGCCCAGCAGGTATTCTACATCGGCACAAACAACACTGACGTGCTGGATCAGCTGCGCCGCCATATGCTGACCAGCTTCACGCATCTGCCGGTCGCCGGTGAGTATATGCACCGCGATATTTTCGATATTGCCGAAGTGTACGGAAAAGACACTTTTGTGATGATCGACAAACTCGGCACCGATAAAATGCCGATGTTCTTTACCCTGAAGGGCCGTGTCGACGCCTGGCTGTCGCGCATAAAGTGGATTAAGCCTCACTTTACCGATCGCGTATTGCAGAAGCTAACCGCCCTGCTGCCCTCCCATCTGCCCGCCCGAATGAAACAGTATCGCGAGCGTTATGAGCATCACC
Source organism: uncultured Erwinia sp. (assembly GCA_913775305.1). Taxonomy (GTDB): domain Bacteria; phylum Pseudomonadota; class Gammaproteobacteria; order Enterobacterales; family Enterobacteriaceae; genus Erwinia. Next base: position 1,815 of record CAJYIY010000074.1, read on the forward strand.
TGATGCTGAAAATGTCCGGTGAGGGCGTGGACGAAGCCCGTGCGTATTTGCAGGCGTTTTTCCATCATGCCGAAGGTGCCTTCTTCGAATGTGAAGGTAAAGAAGGCGCACACGCATTCCTGCATCGCTTTGCCGCTGCGGGCGCTGCCGTGCGCTATCACGCCGTGCATCACGATGAAGTGGAAGATATTCTGGCGCTGGATATCGCCCTGCGCCGCAATGACCGCGAATGGTTTGAGCGGCTGCCTGCCGAGTTTGATGATGCGCTGACCCACCGTCTTTACTACGGCCACTTCCTTTGCCACGTCTTCCATCAGGATTACATCGTGAAAAAAGGGGTGGATACCCACGCGCTGAAGGAGAAAATGCTGGCACTGCTGGCAGAACGCGGCGCGGAGTATCCGGCAGAGCATAACGTGGGTCATCTTTACAAAGCGAAACCACAGCTGAAGGCGTTTTATCAGCAGCTCGATCCCACCAATACCTTTAATCCGGGTATCGGTAAAACAACGAGGGAAAAACACTGGAGTGGCTGCGACTGCCACAAATAATTCCCATGACGGGGCGGATTTTTTCGCCCCGGCGCGTCATTCCCGTTAATTTTATTTCTCTATTTTCACTATGCCCGCAACATTGTTTTTTTCCTTTTTTACGCTGATAGTCAATTGTATCCTGTCATAACTGTAATCATGCCAACTGACTGGCGTAGGAAATATGGGCGTAGTAGCAGATGAAGACATGACTGCTTCAAATAATAACCCCTTGGCCAGTAATAAGAATTACTGGACATTACACGATGTGGAAAAAGCCACAAAGGGTAGCTGGGTTATTCCGCCAGCAGAAGGCTGGACCGCGACCGGTGTCTCTATTTTTGCCCCTGCGCTTCAGCCCGGAAATATGGCAGTTATCCGCACCGAGGATGACAAAACCGGACTGCTGGCGAGTGTAGCTTTAAGGCTGTCTCCCCCGCCTTCGTGCCTGATCACCACCGAACCGGATAAAGTTCTGTCTGACACCATCCCGCTGCTTAAGGTTGCCGATAATACCGATGCCGTTCTGGCGCTGGGTCGCTACGCCCGTAATAAAATGCAAGGCCGGGTGCTGGGCATCACCGGCAGCGCGGGGAAAACCACCTGTGTGGCCATGGTTGCCGATGCGCTCTCTGCCTGGGGCCCAACCTGCAAGAGTAATAATAACGCCAACCTGCCGCGCGGCGTGGCGTGGAATATCGCCTCGATGCCGTGGGATAGTGCACATATCGTCCTGGAAATGGCCATTGGCAGAATGGCGGTCAGCTCAAGAATGGTGCGCCCGGAAGTGGCGATTTTTACCAACATCCAGCCTGCTCACCTCACTGAAAAGACCACCGTACATGATGTAGCTCTGACCAAAAGCGCAATTTTTATTGGCATGGCGCCCGGCGGAGTGGCGATTTTAAACCGCGATATGCTGGAATGGGAGACGGTGAGCCAGGCAGCCGAAGCGAAGCAGCAGAACATTGTTAACTATGGCACGCACCCCGACTGCCAATACCGGCTGGTTGAGTACGATGCGCAAAATCAACAGGTCACCGCGCAGATCGGCAACCGTACCCTGCGCTACACCCTGGCGGCGGGCGGAAAGCATATGGCACTGAACAGCCTGGCGACGCTGGCCGCGGTGGAGGCGCTGGGTTATCCGCTGGAACCGGCTATCGAAAGGATCGCCCGGTTTGTTGCTTTGGCCGGACGTGGTGAAGAAAAACAGGTCAGGGTGAACGGGCTGCCGCTGACGATGATCGATGACGCCTACAACGCCAACCCCGGCTCTATGCAGGCGGCAATCGAACGCTTAAGTGAGCGGGGCTGTAGCGGCCGCAGAATCGCCGTACTGGGGGAAATGGCTGAGCTGGGCTCCGGCTCTGAGCATTATCACACCGAACTGGCTCCGCTGCTGAACGCCAGTCGGATCGACCAGATATTTATGGCTGGAGCCCGCTACAGCCGCTGCTGGGAACAGCTGGATGAAGGAAAAAAAGGGGCGTGGGTCGATACGCCGGACGATCTGAAACCGCTGTTGCTGGAAACACTTCAGGCCAATGATACGGTGCTGTTTAAAGGCTCTAACAGCACCAAAGTTCACCAGCTGGTAAGCTGGATAGATCAGATGCAGAAAAACGTCAGTTAACCGACCAGGCCGCCTGCGAAAATTTACAGGCGGCCCCGCTGATGCCGTTACTCCGGCACATCCTGCAAGATCGCCTTCCCGTTTTTACGTTCAATTATCATCGTTTGTGGAGTCGACAGCGCCACGCCTTCCTTACGCAGTCGGGTCAGGATATCAAACAGCAAATCGCTTTTGGCTCCGCTAACATGCCGGGGGCTGGCGACGTTACCCGTGACCGACAGCACAATTCCGTTGGAGGTCAGATCTTTAAATGAAACCGACGGCTCCGGCGTTTCCAGAATGAGCTCATTATCGTTGTAAACATCAAGCAGCAGCTGACGCACCTGCTGGGGATCGATATCCAGTGGGAAGGTCAGCGTGATGGTCGCCACCCCCTGGGCATTACCCATGGTGGCGTTACGCACATTCTGTGAGATCAGCTGCGAGTTTGGCACAATCACCGTAGACTTATCGCTGAGCTGAATTTCGGTTGCACGCACGTTAATGCGGCGAATATCCCCTTCAATACCACTGATACTGACCAGATCGCCGACTTTAACCGGACGCTCCGTTAACAGAATCAGGCCCGAGATAAAGTTCTTGACTATCTCCTGCAAACCAAAACCGATACCGACCGACAGGGCGCTGACGATCCAGGCCAGCTTGTTCCACTGCACGCCCATAATCGACAGCGTCATCAGAATAACCAGCACAAAGCCGATATTGCTGAACAGGGTGATCAGCGAAACGCGCATCCCCTTATCCATGGTCGTTTTGGGCAGGAACTCATTTTCCAGCCAGCGCTTCACCGAGCGCAGCACCCAGATCCCTACCGCCAGGCACACCAGCGCATTCACCACGTGCGCCGGAACAATATTCATCGACTCCAGGCCCTTACCGCCCCAGAATTCGATGGCTTTCTGCACCAGTTCAATTGGCGTTGCGCTGCCAAATGTGCCGTTCAGCAAGGCCATTGCCGCTGCCAGCAACAGCAGCGTTTTACCGATGGCCCCAAGCAGGGTTGCAACCTGAGCAAGATGGCGCGCATCAATATTCAGCGAGGTCTGAATGCGCTTGCCGGTGGCATTATTCGTCGAGAACAGACTTTCGCTGGCATCCATGACCAGCTGGCTGAAGATATAGAACAGACCAAATACGATGCCCATCCAGATCAGTTCATAGGCCAGGAATCGCGCCAGCGTGATATAGCCAATGACCAGCGCAATCATGATGGCAACGCCAGTCAGCGTCAGCGCCATCTGTATCAGCCCAACCAGCGTCGATCTCGCCTCCGGCTGATGACCTGCCTGAATCATCCGGCGACGCACGCGATTGGTGCGGAAGCTGATCGACAGCGCGGTCGCCCCGATCAGCAATGCGGTCATGCCGTTGGCAAAAATTGTTGTGGCGACGCTGGTGTTCGCGCTGCTGTTGAAGTTTTCAACCATCTGAAAAATAAACACCAGTGCCGCAGTCAGCGGCGGATAAGGCTTTAAGGCCAGCGCCACCTCGTCAGAAATTTGCGGCAGCCGCCAGGAAGGTCGACGGGTAGAGAGGAAAGCCCGCCCCAGACCGGCAATCAGACCGCAGAAAATGCTCAGCCCCACCAGTTTGTCAGCAAAAAGACGAACGTCATCGATCACGTCATCGTGGCGTGTGAAAGCCTGGTCGAGAAAATTAAACGCCAGCACTACTGCGCTCAGCGTGGTAAGTGCCGTTGCAGCAGCGAGAAAACTGCGGCGCAGACGCCCTTCCGGTAGATGGTGAATGCCGACCCAGGCCAGGAACTGTTCCAGATAACGGCGGCCCAGCGTTGCCACCAGACCTGCGGCCAGGATCCAGCCGACAGTGCCTAACATCCAACCCGGCTCAAAGGAGAGTAACGCTGCGGTTTTCAGCTCATCAATAAAGTCGGTAACTTTTTCGCCGTCATCGCTCTGGTTATTCAACATCGGTGCCCAGAAACGTGGCCCCAAAATACTGCCTGCGTTGAGCGCCAGCTGCGTTTT
>CAJYIY010000075.1 GCA_913775305.1 uncultured Erwinia sp.
GATCGACGCGGCCAATAAACGCCAGCTGGCCGTCGCTGCGCCAGCGCATCAGATCACCGCTGCGGTACATCACCTCGCCGTCCAGGAACGGGTTAGCCACGAAGCGGGCGGCGGTCAGATCCGGGCGGCGCAGGTAGCCGCGGGCGATGCCGGTGCCGGAGATATACAGCTCCCCGACGCTGCCGATCGGCACCTGACGCAGCTGGTTGTCCAGCAGCCAGACGCGGGTGTTGCCCACCGGACGGCCAATCACCGGCTGGTCGGAGGCCATCACGCTCGCACCCAGGGTATCAATGGTGTATTCAGAGGGGCCGTAGTAGTTATGGATCGTCAGTTCGGGATGCTGCTGCATCCGCTTCCACAGCGTCGGGGTAGCCGCCTCGCCGCCGATCATCACAAAGGCCGGGCGAGGGGTTTCCGGCTCAAACAGTCCGCTGTCGATCATCTGGCTGAAGAAGGATGGGGTGATATCCAGCAGATCCACCGGCACCTGCTTCATCTTTTGCAGCAGCGCCCAGGCATCGCGGCGAAGCTCTTCGTCAAAGATGGCCAGCTCGCAGCCCATCAGCATGCAGAAAACCGGTTCCCATGAGGAGTCAAACGAGAACGAGGCGGTGTGCCCGGCGCGCATGCGGCGCGGCCGGGTGCGGTGGAAGGTCTCGATCGCCGGGCCAAACAGGTTGCTCTGATGTGACAGAAACAGGTTCAGCAGCCCCTGATGGGTGCTCATCACCCCTTTCGGACGTCCGGTCGAGCCGGAGGTATAAATCATATAGGCCAGATGCTCACCGCGCAGCGCCTCACGGCGTTCGCTGTCGCTGACCGCCCCGGTGGCCTGAGTCGCGCACGCGGCCAGCACCGCCTCATCGTCGAGGCAAAGGCAGGGCAGCGGCGGCATTTGCGGCAGGGTATCGGTATGGGTTAACAGCAGTTTCGGCTGCGCGTCGTCGCACATCAGCGTCAGGCGGTCCTGCGGGTAGTCGAGATCCAGCGGCATGTAGGCCGCACCGCTGGCCAGCACGCCAAAAATGGCCACCAGCGAGTCAACGGAGCGGGGAATACCGATTGCCACCACGTCTTCCGCTCCCAGACCGCGGGCTATCAGCGCGCGGGCCAGCTGCATGGCGCGGGCAGAGAGCCCGGCGTAGGTTAAGCTGACCGTGCCGCAGGTGACGGCAATCGCCTCCGGCTGCTGCATCACGCGTTTTTGCAGCATGGCGAGGATCGACACCATACCGTCCTGCCCCGCAACGCGGGGACCGCAAGACCAGCTGTCAATCTGCTGCTGTTCACGCTCACCCACCCGCGACAGGGCAGCCAGCGGTCGCGCGGGGTGGTCAGCCAGCTGCCGGGCAATGTGGCTGATGCGCTCCGCATGCCATGCCAGCATCTGCTGGTCATACTTCTCCGCGCTGGCGACCAGCGTCAGCTGCAGTTCGCCCTGGTGGAAGCCAACTTCACATTCCATATCGTCCACCGGCCCCATCGCCAGCGTGTGGCTGGTGGCTGCCATGCCGTCAAAACTCAGCACATCGTGGTAGACCTTCAGATTGATCACCGGACCATACAGCGGCTTGCTGCTGCCCACCAGGCCCAGATCGCGGCGCAGCTGCTCGGCTTCGTAGCGCTGGTGGCGGCGCACCTGTTTGATTTCATCCTGAAGCACAAGGCTGACATCGGCCAGCGTCATTTCAGGGCTGAGTTCCAGCAGCAGCGGCAGCACGTTCACCACCGGTCCGGTGGCGCTCAGGGCGGCGGAGCCGAGGCGGCGCATAAACGGGAAACCGACGCTGAAGCGGTATTCACCGCTGAGGCGCGAGAGCCAGGCCACCAGCAGCGCGCTGGTCAGCTCGGCGGGCGTCAGGCTGGCGGTGCGGGGTTGCTGGCTGAAGGCGGTAAACAGGTCGGCGGGCAGGGTCACCGGCTGCCTGAGCGGGCCGGAACAACCGGCATCGCTGAAGGACTCATTTGACAGGGTGATGGCCGCCGGAAAATCGGCACAGTGCTGCTGCCAGAACAGCGCCGAGCGCTCGCAGGCCGGCGAGTGCGGATAGTCGAGATATTCGGCGACCACCTCGCCGAAGGGCGTGAACGGCGAGGCGCAGGGCGTTTCCTGCGCCCGCAGCGCGCGGTAAATGTCAGCCACGCGTTGCGTCAGCGCCTCAAAGCTGAAGCCATCCACCAGCAGGTGATGATAGCGCTGATACCACAGCCAGCCACCGTCACCCACGCGCATCACCACCTGCCGGTACAGCGGACGTTCACCGTCGGCGGCGAGGTCAGCGGCAAGATCGTCCTGCATCAGGGCCTGTGCCGCCTGATGCGGGTCGGCATGCTGGCTGAAATCCCTCCACTCAACCGGCTGCACCTGCCGGGGCGCGGCGCGGCGCGGCAGCGTTTGTAGCGGCGTGCCGTCAGCCGCCAGGCTGAAACGGGCCTGCACGGTATCGGCCTCTGCCAGCGTCTGGCGGATCGCCCGCTCCAGCGCATGGCGATCGATTTCGCCATGCAGCTCGCAGTAGTGAGCAACGGCAAAGGTATTACTACGGTGGGCAATCTGGTCAGCAATCCAGATCCCCGGCTGCGCGGCGACCAGGGGATATTCGGCAAATTCAGCCTGTACTTCAGGAGCAAGATGAGTCTCGGACACGGTGACGATTCCTGTCAGCAAAACAAAAAAGGATGAAACAGCGGTGTTCAGGCCCGATCAGCCAGTCTGCTTCAGTGATGCCGGGCGCATATCCAGCCAGTGCGCTTCGATATAGCTGATGCAGCTGGCGCGGCTCTCCGGCCCGGCAACCGTCTGCCAGCCCGGTGGGACATCGGCAAAGGCAGGCCACAGGCTGTACTGCTGCTGCGCATTCAGCAGCACCAGAAAACGGAGGCTTTCATCGTCAAACGGGTTCTGTTGTTCAGTCATGGTGATGTCCTGTTTCTTCAGGGTATTGAGGGGGGAGGAAGTCGGCCAGCAGCCAGCGCAGGCCGTCAATCAGGCCACCGCGCCAGCACAGCGAATCGTGACCGCCGGCGAAGATGCGGAAGTGCGTTCTATGCCCGGCGGCGACCAGCGCCTGATGCATCTGTTCACTCAGCGCAGCCATATTGCCTTCGCGACTGCCTGCCTCGATAAAAAGGGTCAGCCGGCTGGCGGGCAGCTCGCGCTGAACCAGACGGGCGGTCAGCCAGCCCATTTCACGCGGCGTCAGTGCGTCAGCGCCGCGCATCAGCTGCATATTCGGCCACCAGAAGGACCCGGACTGGCTGAGTACGCGGCCAAAGCGCTGCGGGCGATGCAGTCCGGCATAGGTTGCCGCCAGCCCGCCGTAGCTCTGCCCGGTGACCAGCGTGCGGTCGGCCAGCTCGCTGAACGGCACGCGGGCACGTGCCTGCGGCAGCAGTTCTTCTTCGACCGCCTGCCAGAAGGTCGGGTTACACGGCAGCTCTTTCTCCCGCCACTCCTGATCGATGACGTCAATAAACAGCCAGGCTGCCGCCGGGAAGTGACCGCTTTCCGTTTCGCTCTCCAGCGCGGCAAACAGCGGGCTGCCTTCCACCCAGTTCTGGCCGTCGAGAATCATCACCAGCGGGCGGGTTTCCGGCGTGTCGGTATGGCCGGTGGTGTAGAGCCAGATGCGTCGCGCGTTACCCAGCCTGTCGCTTTGCCATGTGAAAGATTGCAAACGTGCGCTATCGGCCTGTGTCGCCTCGCCGGAGTCCAGCCGGTGCCATGCGGTCTGCTGCGGCGCGCCCGGCATATGGGCAGCGGAGAGAGGCTGATGGCGGCTGTTGAAATGCGGTGCGCTGTGATTCAGCGGATCGGCAATCGCAAAGGGAAACAGCGAAATCCACCACGCGCGCTGCTGGCGGGAGCGGGTTTCCGCATCGGCACTGAAGGTGGGAGGGCGCTGCGCGTCTCTTACCGGTATCAGGCTGTAGCTGCCGCGCCACTGCGGCTCAATTTCCGTTGACCAGTGCCAGACGTCGGTACCGGCGACACGTTGCAGACTCTGCGGCTGCGGGCTGTGATGGTCGGTAACGCAGTTAATGTCAATAAAGACCTGACGGACTGAAGAGTGGGCTTCGTCCCCCTCCGGGTCGCGCCAGAAGTAACTCATCCGCACCTGGTCGCGGGCAAACGGTTCGACCAGCGGCGTGCCAATCTCTGCCAGCGCCTGCCACCAGGTCTTCTCGCCCACGTTATCCATCGCCAGCAGCGCGGCTGCGCATCCGCAGGGCTGTGGGGGGGAGGGGGGAACCCTTTTTTTTATCACAAATATTTTCCTTAAGTTACATTATGTTACTTAATGCCGGCTTTTCCCGGTGCGCTGAAAGCAAGAAAAGCTAATACAAATATTATTGAGAACAATTTGCATTTGCAATAACATGCCAGCCAACTTTTCAGAAGAGAAGGGTAAGTGACGTAGGGATAACGATTTTTCTTCTGGAAGGCGTGTGGAAAAGTTCCGCCAGTTGCAGTGGCATACGGACTTTTTCTCTTCGTTACGTTAATCATTTTTCACTGATTGCCGCGACTTTGTGGGGACTCCCCTGAAATTTGCTCCGGACGAGAGAACTGAACATGTTCAAAAAAAACATTAAACAGGCAGGATCAGGCCTGGCAATACACTCTGAAAAACCTTCCATGCGTATTTTCCTGGCGTCCTCGCTGCTGCTGATGCCGCTGGCCAGTACATCCGCTGAGCAGACCCTGACGGTGACCGCAGAGAATCCTGAAAGCGTCACTTCGCCGCTGAACGGCGTGGTCGCGAAAGCGAGCGCTGCCGGGACCAAGACCGGTACGCCGTTGATCAAAACGCCGCAATCGATTTCGGTGGTGACCCGCCAGCAGATGGACGATCAGGCAGTTGAGTCCGTGGCGGAGGCGCTGAACTACACCAGCGGTGTAATCACCAACTACCGCGGTAATTCAAACCGTAACGACGAGGTGATCAGCCGGGGCTTCCGCTATGCGCCTAAACTGCTGGACGGCCTGCACGCCGGCCTGTCGAGCGCCAGCGGCGGCGCAGGGCAGATCGATCCCTGGCTGCTGGAGCGCGTTGAAATGGTTCACGGCCCGGCAGGGGTCTTGTACGGACAGGTCAGCCCCGGCGGGCTGCTGCTGATGACCAGCAAACGCCCCACGGCCGACACCCACCGCGAGGTGAAACTCAGCACCGGTAATCATCATCTGGGCGAAGCGGCGTTTGATTTCGGCGGCAGGCTGAATGACGACAGCACGCTGTTTTATCGCCTGAACGGCCTCGCCAGCACCAAAAATGAAACGGTGAAACATAATAAACAGCAGCGCTGGGCAATCGCCCCCGCGTTCACCTGGCTGCCGAATGCGGAGACCAGCTTTACCCTGCTGACCAGCTATCAGAACGACCCGAAGGCCGGGTCGCGCAACTTCCTGCCGATGGCGGGAACGCTGAAAGAGACCCGTGTCGGCTACCTGCCGTATGATTTCAATATCAACGATCAAAGCTACTACGGCAACAGGCGTGAACAGGCCTCCATTGGTTACGAGCTGGATCACAGCTTCACTGAAGCGCTCTCCTTCCAGCAGAACCTGCGCTACACCCATCGTGATGAAAGCTATAAATACATGGTCTACACCACCAGCGCGAAAGTGAACGATCACACCATCAACCGCCGGCCACAGCATGATACGGCGATGACCAACGAGTTTGGCGTGGACAACCACCTGAAGGGGGTGTTTGATACCGGTGAGGTCAGTCACACCCTACTCGGGGGGCTGGACTACCGCTGGAGCCGCGTGGCGAGCACGCTGTCGCGCCACACCTCTGATAAGTATCAGCTTGACTGGGCCAGTCCGACAAACGTTGACGTTAACGAAGCGGATCTGGCGCTGACCACCAGCGGTATCAAGCAGCTGCATCAGGTCGGGCTGTATCTGCAGGATCAGCTGGAGTGGGAGAACTGGAACCTCGTGCTGTCCGGCCGCAACGACTGGTCGCAGATCCGCACGATCAATCGCATCAGCGGATCGGACGTGACTCAGAACGACAGCAAGCTGACCGGACGCGCGGGGCTGCTGTATGCCTTTGATAACGGCCTGTCGCCGTACATCAGCTACAGCACTTCGTTTGAACCTAACCTGAGCACCGGCGCGCCGGGTAGCGATCCGTTTAAACCCACCACCGGTGAACAGGTGGAAGTGGGGCTGAAGTTCCAGCCGGTTGGCAGCGACACGCTGATGACCGTCTCCTGGTTCGATATCAATCAGAAAAACATCACCTCCTACAACAGCACCACCGGCTACAACGAGCAGATCGGCAAGGTAAATTCGCAGGGGGTGGAAACGGAGATCCACGCGCAGCCGACTCCGGAAGTAAAACTGATCGCCGCTTATACCTATACCGATGCCGTCACCAAAGAAACCTACACGGCATCGCAGCGGGGCCATACGCCCGCCAGTATTCCGCGCCACGCGGCGTCGGCCTGGGGGAGCTACAGCTTCCTGAACGGCCCACTGAGCGGCTTCACCGTCGGTGCCGGCGTGCGTTATGTGGGGGATGCGCCTGCCGACTCCACCGGCACCAGTGAGGTTCCGCATTACACCCTGTACGATGCGATGGTGAAGTACGAGCTGGACCAGGCCGTCCCTGCGCTGAAAGGCACCACCGTTCAGCTGAACGTGCAGAACCTGACCGACAAACACTATGTGGCCTCGTGCAGCAATAGCGAAGCCTGCTTCTACGGCACCGATCGCACCGTTGTCGCATCGGTGAACTACCGCTGGTAATGGCCGCGGCGGGGTTTTTGCCCGACGACATCGACGGTCTGCGCTGACCGGATAAGGCTGCCCCGGCCGGCCCGTGACAGGGTATTTTGTCATCATCCACTTGCCACCCTTCGGGGTGGCTTTTTTTATGTGTCGCTGTGATTGCGTGGCTTCAGGCCACCGTTTACCGGGTGGTTTATTGAATAATAATAGGATTGAGAATTATTTGTATTTGCAATAATATGCTCCGCAGCGTTTCAGCGAGCATCGTTAACGCCCTGTGCAGTAAGGATTTTCGCGAAAAAAACATCACAGGATCCGCAGCTGTATACAGCTGATGCGATCCCAGACAGCGGCAGGGCCATCGTGCACTCGACGCCCGGCCGGACAGAAGTTCTTTGGCAAGCAGTTCCTGAAGGGATGAAGAGATATGTTTAACATCGTTAACAGAAAGAGAAGGCCGGGCGTTGCCGTCCACGCCGACAACCGCAGCGCACGACGGTGGCTGGCTTCCAGCCTGCTGGTGGTAACAACGGCCCACTGCGCTTATGCAGCAACCCCCGAAACGACCCTGACGGTGACCGCCGAAAACCGGGAAAGCACCACCGCCCCGCTGCAGGGCACAGTGGCAACGGCGAGTGCCGCCGGGACCAAAACCGACACCCCGCTGCGTAAAACCCCGCAGTCGGTCTCGGTAGTGACCCGCGATCGGATGGACCAGCTGGAACCCGCTTCGGTTGCCGACGCGCTCTCCTACACCAGTGGGGTGATCGCTAACTATCGCGGTAACTCCAATCGTAATGATGAAGTTATCAGCCGGGGCTTCCGCTATGCGCCCAAGCTGCTCGACGGTTTGCATTTCGGGCTTTCCAGCCAGAACGGTGGCGCCGGGCAGTTTGATCCCTGGCTGCTGGAGCGGGTGGAAATGGTTCACGGCCCGGCAGGGGTGCTGTACGGCCAGGTCAGTCCCGGTGGTGTGGTGGTGATGACCAGCAAACGCCCGACCGCGCAGCCGATCCGGGAAATTAAACTGAGCAGCGGCAACCGCCATCTGGGGGAGGCGGCGTTTGACTTCGGCGGCAAACTGGACGACGACGACACGCTGTTCTACCGTCTGAATGGCATCGGCAGAACCCAGCACGAGTTCGTCAAGGGCAACCGGCAGGAGCGTGTGGCCGTTGCCCCGGCGCTGACCTGGCTGCCGAACGAAGATACCAGCTTCACCCTGTTAACCAGCTATCAGAACGACCCAAAAGCCGGTTCACGCAACTTCCTGCCGCGCGCGGGAACGCTCTACTCCACCAGCGTGGGCTATGTGCCCTACGACTTTAACGTCAGCGAATCGAACTACGACAAATCGAAGCGTGAGCAGGCTTCGATTGGCTATAACCTCGATCACAGCTTCAACGATGCGGTGTCCTTCACTCAGAATCTGCGATTCACCCACCGCGATGAAGATTATCAATATCTGGTGTATAACGTGGTCGCCCCGACGAACGATCACACGCTGACCCGCATGGCGCAGCATGAATCGCAGCTGACCAACGAATTCGGCGTGGATAACCAGCTGAAGGGCGTACTGGATACCGGTCCGGTGGCGCAAACGGTGCTGGTCGGGCTGGACTACCGCTACAGTCATATCAATGCCCATATGTATCGTGACCGCAACAGCGACTACCCGATCGACTGGACCCGTCCGGGCCATACCGTGATTGACACCAGCAAGCTGTCGCTGGTCTCCAGCGATCAGAAAACCCTGAACCAGGTTGGTGTTTACCTGCAGGATCAGCTGGAGTGGAACGACTGGAACCTGCTGCTTTCCGGCCGTCACGACTGGTCGCAGGTGAATACCCGCGATCGTACCGCCGGCGGCTCGGAAGTGAGCTATAACGATAACCAGTTCACCGGACGCGCCGGTCTGCTGTACGCTTTCGATAACGGCATGTCACCCTATATCAGCTACAGCACCTCGTTCGAGCCGACGCTGTATCAGGGCCAGCCCGGCAGTCCGGCCATGAAGCCTACCACCGGCAGTCAAACCGAAGTCGGCGTGAAGTATCAGATCCCGGACAGCCATACCCTGCTGACGCTGTCCTGGTTCGATATCACCCAGAAGAATGTGGCCTCGTTTAACCGCAGCACCTTCTTCTACGATCAGATCGGTAAGGTGAAGTCCCGCGGCGTGGAGGCGGAGGTTAACGCCCAGCCCACGCCGGAAATTACGCTGACGGCGGCCTATACCTGGACCGACCTGGAAACCAAAGACTCTCCGACCGCCGCCGAAATCGGCCACAGCCCGGCGGCGATCCCCCGGCATGCCGCGTCTGCCTGGGGGAGCTACAGCTTTCAGCAGGGGGGGCTTAATGGCCTGACGGTGGCAACCGGGGTGCGCTATATCGGTACGGCACCGGGCGATGCCATCGGGGAGTATGAGGTTCCGCACTACACGCTGTACGATGCGATGATCAAATACGATCTCGGACAGGCCACCTCATCGCTGCGCGGCACCACGCTGCAGCTTAACGTGCAGAACCTCAGCGATAAGCACTACGTCGCTTCCTGCAGCGGTCAGGATGCCTGTTTCTATGGATCGGGCCGCACGATGATCGCCTCGGTGGATTACCGTTGGTAGGCCGGGCGACTCTCCATCGCGGACGATGTCCGGTGGGTTCCCCGCCGCTTCCGTACGGTAAACGCGGCCACACGGCCCGCAGTGGGCAACGCCGGGTTTAAATGGCAGGCGTCAGGCCGGCGAGGGCAAGTCTCTCGCCGGCCTGAGGTGCCCGGCGAGCGCCGGATCGGATCTTAGCGGAACGGCGGTTCGTTGAAGGTACGAAGCTTGCGCGAGTGCAGGCGATCGCCCTCGGCGCGCAGCAGATCGATGGCGCGAATACCGATTTGCAGATGTTCCGAAATTGCCCCCTCGTAGAAGCGGTTTGCCTGACCCGGCAGCTTGATCTCACCGTGCAGCGGCTTATCCGAAACGCACAGCAGGGTGCCGTACGGCACGCGGAAGCGGTAGCCCTGTGCGGCAATGGTCGCGCTCTCCATATCCACCGCCACCGCGCGGCTCAGGTTGAAGCGCAGGGCGGAGGCTGAATAGCGCAGCTCCCAGTTTCGATCGTCAGTTGTCACCACCGTGCCGGTGCGCAGACGCTGCTTCACCTCTTCTCCCGGCATGCCGCTGACCAGCTTGGTGGCGTCGTACAGCGCGCGCTGCACTTCGGCAATGCTTGGAATGGGAATATCCGGCGGCAGCACCGCATCCAGCACGTGATCGTCGCGCAGATAGGCATGCGCCAGCACGTAGTCGCCGATGGTCTGGCTTTCACGCAGCCCGCCGCAGTGGCCAATCATCAGCCAGGCATGCGGACGCAGGACCGCAAGATGATCGCAGATGGTTTTGGCATTTGACGGGCCAACGCCGATGTTCACCAGGGTAATCCCCTGGCCGTTTTTCGCCACCAGGTGCCAGGCGGGCATCTGGTGCTTCTTCCACGCCAGGTCGGAAACCGTCTGCTCCGGGTGCTGCGTGTCGCGGGTGATGGTCACCCCCCCGGCGCAGGACAGTGCCTGATACGGCGAATCCGGATCGGCGATCTGCGTGCAGGCCCACAGCACGAACTCATCGACATAGCGGGTATAGTTGGTAAACAGCACGTAGGGCTGGAAATCGTCTACCGGCGTGCCGGTGTAGTGACGCAGTCGCGCCAGCGAGAAATCGGTGCGCAGGGCGTCGAAGTGCGACAGCGGGAAGGTTTCCCCTTCGGCCAGCAGCCCGTCGGCGTTTTCATCGCCAATCTGCGACAGCTCGGTAGTCGGGAAATGCTGGGCAATGCCCGCGCTCATGCTGCGGTCCAGCGCCAGCCCGGAACCATCAATCACATAGGGGAAGGGGATCTCCTGCTGCGAGGGCTGCACCGAGATGGTCACGCGGTATTCGCTGCTCAGCAGCTCCAGCTGTTCGCTCAGATAGTGGCGCAGCAGCGCCGGACGGGTAATGGTAGTGTTGTAGCATCCGGCGCGGGTGAAGCGGCCAAAGGCGCGGGTCAGGCGCTGACTGGGGGCAACGCCGTCCCAGCTGACGCACAGTTGAGGATACACAAACAGCCCGCGTGCGCGTGCGGCGGCGTCCGGCAGGCTGCCGTCGGCGATAAATGCGGTAATGGCATCGCGCAGGGCGCTGACCGCGGCATCGTACTGTGCTTCCAGCTTATCCAGCGCGTCGGCCACCGACAGCGACCGGTTGTGAGAATCAGTCATTCAATCTCCTTACATCGTTCCCCGTAATGCCAACAGCCTAACCGAAGATAACGACAAAAGAAGCGGATGCCTGAATTATTTATTGCTTTCAGCTTCTGCCACGGGGCCCAAAGCCGAATTTTATCTGCGCTTCCGGCATCTGCGGTGCGCCTTCGGGCATCGCCATCAGCGGCTGAAGGGGAACGAGAGCCCGAGCTGACTTGTTGAATTTTTTTGTTGTTGTTGACGAAAAATGACGGTTTGCGCTGCGGGCGGCAGGGGATTTATTATCCCTGCATACCCTGTTACGGCATCTTAACTTTTACGCGGAAGGTCACGATTATGAAAAAGATTGGATTTCTGTCATTCGGTCACTGGACGCCATCACCCCATTCCGCTACCCGTTCAGCTGCCGATACGCTGCTGCAGTCCATCGATCTGGCCGTTGCGGCCGAAGAGCTGGGGGCTGACGGTGCCTACTTCCGGGTGCATCACTTTGCCCGCCAGTTAAGCTCACCGTTCCCGCTGCTGGCGGCGGTGGGCGCCAGAACCAAAAAAATTGAAATTGGTACCGGCGTGATCGATATGCGCTATGAAAACCCGCTGTACATGGCGGAAGCCGCCGGGGCCGCTGACCTGATTTCCGGCGGACGTCTGCAGCTGGGTATCAGCCGGGGCTCCCCTGAGCAGGTCGTTGACGGCTGGCGCTATTTTGGCTTCCAGCCTGCCGACGGTGAAAATGAAACTGATATGGCGCGCCGCCATACCGAGTCGCTGCTTGATGTCCTGCGCGGTCAGGGGTTCGGAAAGCCAAATCCGCAGCCGATGTTCCCCAATCCCCCCGGATTGCTGCGGCTTGAACCTTACTCTGAAGGGCTACGCGAGCGCATCTGGTGGGGTGCAGGCTCTAACGCCACCGCCGTCTGGGCGGCAAAGTTGGGCATGAATCTGCAAAGCTCAACGCTGAAGGATGATGAAACCGGTGAGCCGTTCCATATTCAGCAGGCGAAACAGATCCGCGCCTATCGTGACGCGTGGAAGGCCGCAGGACATACCCGCCAGCCACGGGTATCGGTCAGCCGCAGCATCTTTGCGCTGGTGAACGATATGGACCGCGCCTACTTCGGCAACAGCGCAGCAGACGGCGATAAAGTAGGCTATCTGGATGAGAAGACCCGTGCGATATTTGGCCGCAGCTATGCCGCCGAGCCGGACAAGCTGATCGGGCTGCTGGAGAAGGATGAGGCGATTGCCGAAGCGGATACGCTGCTGCTGACCGTGCCAAACCAGCTGGGGGTGAACTATAACGTGCACGTGATTGAGTCAATTCTCAAATATGTGGCTCCGGGCCTGGGCTGGAGAGCATAAAAAAGCGCTGTTGGCCGGACGATGGCCCGGCAGGAACGCGGTAAGGTGCCGTCGCGCGGAGCAGGGAAACGGGGGATCCCCGTTCTGACGCCCGAGCCCGCTGCGCCGACACTAAAATCTGCCGAATTAATCTCTTGCGGTCGGCGATCGTCAGCCATTTCAATGCCGTAGCAGCTGCTATTTGGCGATATCCGCAGATAGCGCTCGTCCAGCGGAATATTCGCGGCATCAAGAAGGTGAGAAATATAGGGTTGTGTCGGTGCGGGCATGTTCCATCGCCATCCTCTGGGGGGTATCTCGGGGGCGATTTTATCGCTGATGCTGAGGGATGCAGACCATCGCTTAAGAGGAAATAATACGACAGCGGTGAGGGTATGCATTTGCGGAGCGACCAGGGGTGAAAATACGCCGGTTTAAGCGTCCCCGCACCAGCGTTTCTCAGGTCTGATTCCGCTCATCAAAAAATACGGTCCAGGTTACATGAGCTGTCCCTCGTGGGATTTAAGCTCAAACTGTCGGGTAAATAATTGAGCGACGGACTGTTGGTGGCTGATAACCAGCAGGATGCTCTCCGGCAGCTCATCAC
Organism: uncultured Erwinia sp.; assembly: GCA_913775305.1. Classification (GTDB taxonomy): domain Bacteria; phylum Pseudomonadota; class Gammaproteobacteria; order Enterobacterales; family Enterobacteriaceae; genus Erwinia. The sequence goes on from CAJYIY010000075.1 coordinate 12,942, forward strand.
GGATAAGCGTCATCAGGTAAAGTGCACTCCTGTCGTCCAGATGACTGGTGGATTCATCAAGACAGATGAGGTCTGGCCGGTTAATCAGGATACGTGCAAAGGAAAGGCGCTGCTGTTCTCCCCCTGAGAGCATGCGCTGCCAGGGGTGCCTCTGATGCAACTGTGCAGACAAATGTCCCAGGCCAACCTGCCTGAGACGCGTTTTTATCTCCTCGTCACTGACGTTCGCTAACCCCGGATAGCTCGCCACGCGCGTCAGAAAATCACAGGCCAGGTAAGGCTTTTGGGGCACAAAGAGGCATTTCCCGGCAGGTAAGTGCCAGCGGCCGCTGCTGTGAGGCCACAGCCCTGACAGGGTTCGGAAAAACGTGGTTTTTCCGCAGCCGCTGGCTCCGGTAATGGCGATAGATTCACCGCGGCGAAGATGCAGACTCACCGGTTTAAAGAGCGGCGTTCCTTTGACGTGCCGGGCAACCAGATCCTGGCAGATCAATTCTCCCGGCTGGCGCGCAGGCCTGACTCTTGCCGGAAGCGCATTGACGTTTTGCTCAAACACCCACAGCCTTTCTACCGTGGCTGACCAGGCCGCAATCTGACGGTAGGAATCGATAAACCAGCCGAAAGCATCCAGTACATACCCGAAGGCTGCCCGGGCCTGCATCACCCCGCCAAGCGAGATTTTTTTGGCAATATAGAGCGGTAAAACGGCAAAAATCGGAAGCATCAGGCTCAGGCGGAAGTAGCTGGTGGTGAAGGTATCCAGCCTGAACTCGCGTTTCATCAGCTGCTGCCAGTTGTCAACGATAGTGAAAAAATGGTGGTGCATGCGGCGCAGTTCAACGCGTTCGCCGCCGTAAAGCGCGATCTGCTCGGTGTTCTCGCGTATGCGTAATAAACCCGCACGATAGTCTGCTTCGGCTTTTTGTTTATCCATATTGAGCCGATGCAGAGGCCGACCGATCCAGTGCGCGATTGCGCTGCTGACCGCCGCATACCCCAGGGCCACCCAAAACAGATAGCCGTGGATGGTGAGGGTGTGACCCAAAACGGTGATGCTGAGGATGTCTGACAGCTGCCACAGAATAAAAACAAAGGAGAAAAGGCGGGTGGTGTTTTTTAGTAACGACAAAAATAGCGCCAGGCTTTGTTCAATCAGCAGCCGGATATCCTCAGCGATACGCTGGTCGGGATTATCCGGTTCGCCATTAAGCCCCATACGGTAATGACCGCTCTGTCGAAGCCATGCCGACTGAAATCGCAGGGTCATTTTCTGTCGCCAGCGAATAGTCAGTAATTTTTTCAGCCAGTTAGAGCTGACCACGAAAATGACAAACAGGGTAGTATAGCCAGCATAAGACAGCGCGAGCCCGCTCACCGAGGCATGCTGGAAGTAGTCGGTCAGGGCATCGTAAAATGTGCGGCTCCAGTTATTGTACTGCACACTGACCCACACCAGGCCAAAGGTGAGGGAGACCAGCGTCAGTAGCAGAAGCCACGACAACCACTCGCGTGGATGCAGCCAGTAGGGTGCTGACAACCGGTAAAACTGTTTCAGGCTTTGCATAAATAAAATCGTATTAAAGAGCCAACGAGTGGCTCAGGACTCAGAAGAAAAGCGCGACAGCCCGTTGGCCTCTGGCTGTCGCTCGATCGTACAGGTTCCGCTCAGTAAACCCATTTCGCGTTCAGCATAAGATTGCGCGGCTCACCGTAGAAGTTGTTACCGCCACGATGACGGTTAGAAACCCCGACGTAATACGCCTTATCCGTCAGATTGTTACCATTCAGACTAAGGGAAAACTGTCTGCTGTACTGATAGCCGATGCTGGCATTGAAAAGCGTATAACCGCCCTGTGAGACGTCGTAGCGGGTGGTGGTAGACGTCTGGGCGGTGAAGCCTGCCCCTGCAGACCATTTATTCCAGCGACCCGGTAGCTGATAGCTGCTGTAGAAGCGGACAAGATGCTGTGGCGTGTGCTTACTGAAGCGGGTACCCCTTTGCGCGTCGTCCCCCGCGAGGTATTTGCTGTTATTCAGCGTATACCCGGCGTAAATCTGCCAGCCTTCAGCCAGCTGGCCGGACACTTCCATTTCGATACCCTGACTTTGCACTTTTCCATCAGCCACATAGCAGTCATCGCAGCCAACGACGCTCACCGCATTGTTTTCCTGAATGATACGGAAGAGGGCGACGGAAGCGTTAAGTGCACCGTCGAAGAATTCTCCCTTTACACCGGTTTCATAGTTGCTGCCGGTCACCGCGGGCAGGAAGTTGCCGCTGGCGTCTTTCGCACTCTGCGGCTTATAGATTTCGGCATAGCTGAGATACCAGGTGTAGTCATTTGCGAAATCCCACAGCAGGCCGGCGTAAGGGATGGCTTTGCCTTTCAGCTGATAACTGCTGTGGCCGGTCATTGCGCCAGTGGTCAGATTGTGGAAATAGGCGTCGTAGGTATAGCTGCTGTAACGACTGCCGAGCAGCAGCTTCCAGTCATTCGCCAGACTCAGGCGTGAGGCGCCATACAGCGCGCGCTGATAGACGTTGTACTGATAACGGCGGGTGTAATCCCAGTCCGGCTCACTCAGGCTTTGCGGATCCCAGGTGTAAATATTCACCCTGCGGGTGTCTCTCAGCGAACCAAACAGGTTGTTGAAATTCTCTTTTTGGTAATCGCCGCCCAGTACCAGTTCGTGTTCGTGCTGCAGAACGGAAACCGGACCACTCAAATTGACGTTGATGCCATACTGGCTGCTGCGGTTATGCCGTTCGAGAACGTTGTTGAGTCTGGCATCTCCTGATTCACTGACTCCCTGCGTACCGTTTCCGTAGATGCCGGTAAATTTCCCCTGTGCGCTGGCGGAGGTATAGTTTACTGCGCTGGTGGCGGTCCACTCATTATCGAATTGATGTTCAATTTCAGCGAAGGCATTGGCTTTCTCGAAGGTGATGTGATTCCAGCTGGCACCGAGAAACGTTGAGCGTGGGAGATTCAGGCTGGCATAGTCCGTTGACATCGGCAGACCATAAAGATTGGGCACCGTCCGGGTTTTTTGCCAGGTAATACCGGTGGTCAGCGTGGTCTGCGGTGTGAAGTCAAAGGCCAGCGTCCCGAACAGGACCTGGCGGTCACTGTGTACGAAATCAGTAAAGCTGTCTTTCTTTTGCAGCACCCCCACCAGGCGGCCACGCAGCGAGGCATCGTCATTCAGCGGGCCGGAGAGATCCATTTCACTGCGATAGTTATCCCAGCTTCCCGCGCTGGCACCGACGGACGAGCGAAAATCGTAGGTGGGACGCTTACGCACCATGTTGACGGTTCCGCCGGGTTCTCCGCTTCCCTGTGTCAGCCCTGAAGCGCCACGGAGCACTTCCAGATGATCATAAATGGCTAAATCGGGAGCTTCGGTTGAGGCTTCAGCGTATCCCATGCCCGCAAGACTGTTCTGAAATGAGGCGCTGATGCCGTCTTCCTGAATATTATCCATCGTGAAGCCGCGCGACTGGTAGCGGCTCTGATACGAACTCTCATTAATCACATTCACCCCGGTCACCTGACGCATGGCATCGTCCAGTGAGGTCATGTTTTGATCGTTCATACGCTGACGGGTAACCACGCTGACCGACTGCGGCGTTTCACGCGGGGACAGATTCAGGCGGGTCGCGGTTGACATGCTGCGGGTGGTGTAAGAGTGGGTCTCTTCCGTTGTTGCACCGTAGCTGATATCGCCGACCACCACCAGTTCATCCCCGGCAGGGATGCGCTCCAGAACGTAGCTGCCATTGGACTGCGGTTCCAGCCGTAAGCCGTGTGAACTCAGCAGTCGGGAGGCGCCTTCGGCTAAAGTGTAACTTCCGTTGAGCGCCACACCGGCGATGCCATTGGTCAGGCTGGCATCGCCAGCCAGATAGATGCCGGACTGCGCGGCAAACTGATTGAGCTGAGATGCCAGCGGTGCGGCGGGGATGGCATAAGCGTGTTTATGCGTTGTGATTTCAGCAGCCTGAACCGAGATTGCCACTGACGCGGCGCATGAGAATGCCGGTAGGCAGAGTACCGTGCGCAGAAAGGTGGCAGCCGGTGTGCAGAGCAGGGTGTGAGACAGGCCGTTTGATGATGACATAGTTTCCCTGAAAATTTCCAAAGCAGGAGTGATGTACAGGGTGAATCGGATGAGACAGCAGAAAGGGGAACCCGCGGGGAAAAATTATTTTTAGCCGCCCTGTTATTCACCGCGGGGTACGACGGTCAGCCACCATGAAAAACGTCGTTGAACGCGCACGGGCAGCACGCGGGTCAGCATCGCCAGCGCCATATCGGTGTCATTTAACGGGAAGGTACCCGTCACCGCCAGTGCTTCCACGGCCGGATCGCATGCCAGATATCCGTGGTGATAGGCCGAGAGGCGGGCAATAAATTCGACCAGCGGCAGGTTATCGGCCTGCAGCAGCCCGCGTGGCCACGCGGGTTCCGGCTGACTCAGCGCCGTGACAGGTCCAGAAGAAGCGTCGCGGAAGGTTATCCCGCGACCGGCTTCGACCCTGATAACGTTGTGAATCGCCGAGGGTGAGACCGCCACAGCGCCCTGATACACGTGCAGTGCGGTACTGTCGTTGATCAACTGGACGCTGAAAACGGTGCCGAGCGCATGCAGGCTGCCCTGCGTCGTTGTTACCGTCAGCGGACGCTGCGGATCGGAGGCGGTTTCAATCATTACGCGGCCATTTATTAAGTGTAGCCTGCGCTGCGTCGGGGAATAATCAACCGTCAGTGCACTGTCGGTATCGAGCCAGATTTGCGAGCCGTCACTCAGGGTGAAGCGGGTGATTTCGCCATAGGGACTGCGATAATCAGCACGCCACGCCAGCATCTGATTGCGCAATGGCGGATAACGCCAGGTGCTCCAGCCAGCCAGCGAGCCGATAGCCATCCACGCCGCCATTTTCAGCACCTGACGACGTCCGGCATGACCGGATTTGGCGGTTAACGCCGTCAGCGCCGCCGTTTTTCGTGCATCCGTTTCACGCAGCGGGGTAAAGCGCTGACTGATACGCTGCACATGCTGCCATGCCTCCTGATTCTCCGCGCTTTCATTCAGCCAGCGCTGAAAATCATCGGGACAGGTTTGCGCGGCAGGGACGTCCTGAAATTCGGCATACCATCTGGCGGCCTGTTGTAACGCAATAAAACCGGGTTTATTCGTCATAGTGCCTGACTCAGCCGGGCAATGATGCGTCGCGATGTTCAACTTCCAGCACCAGACAGTGCAGCATGGCCTGCGCCATGTATTTTTTTACCATCCGCACCGAGACGGCGAGCTCGGTGGCAATTTCCGGGTAAGTCAGTCCGCGGATTTGCGACATCACAAAAGCCGTGCGGACTTTCGCTGGCAGCGTCCGCAGCATCGCATCCACCTGGAACAGGGTTTCAAGGACGATTGCGGAATGTTCGGCGGAGACCGCCACCGGCTGTGGCTGGTTGCTCAAAGTATCCAGCCAGAGGCGTTCAATTTCCCTTCTGCGCCACAGATCGATACACATTCCTCTGGCCATTGCACCAAGGTAGGCACGTGCACCGGTAAGGCTGTCAAAGGTTCGCGGGTGAGTCAGCAAGCGCAGAAAAACGTCCTGCGCGAGGTCGGCGGCATCGCTGGCATTCCCAAGACGTCGTCTGAGTGAGGTTTGTAGCCAGTTATGATGTTCTGAGTACATCAGCGCAATGTTTTCAGCCGAACCCAAAGAGGAGGACATTTCGTGCTAACCACCGGGAATATGTAAATTATGAAATATGCAGACATACAAAATTACATGAGAATGATTTTCATTACAAGAGTGGCAGTGGGAGTTTCAGATGTGGGCATCAATGTCATGGATGATGAGGATTCACCGGTAGCAACAGGCGAAATGTTAAAAATGGTGCTGGTCGCTTCCTGTCTGCCGTGTGCCTGGCGCGGACGTCGATACCGTAATGTAATGGGAAATGCTTCCGGTACTATATTTAATAGCATTCCATCTTAAATTAGATATAAATTTTTGAATTAAAAATCATACTTTATACTGCCATTACGTGTACGGCTTATCGACATGATAATATTTTTATCAATACAATTTTTAGGTGGTTTGATATCTGGAAGGCAGCGTCTGTCTTCCTCTCCCTCTTCTTTGTATCCATCACCAAATCCATAGATAGTGATTTGGAAAGGGGTATGCTGACCTGATGGAATGTTGTACTTGTACAGTATGTTTTCCTTGTTTTCATTCCACCATTCTATCTTTTGTGATTGAAGTAAAGGTAATTTATCTACAATCACCTGTGCAGTGTTACCATCATAATGTGCATCAACAACAGAGACATGTGGCTTCCTGATAATCAGATAGCCAGCGAAAGTTAACAGCGATAAAATGACTGAAACTAATAACCTCCGCATTATCGATTTCCTTCTATATTAATAGCGGCTTGCATATTTGTCAGGAATGGGCGAAAGCCGAATTTATTAAATCGTTGTAGAACAAACCCTATCCTGAAGAATTGAAACTGATTAAATTTTTGCCTACGTATATCACTGACATCCAAACCAGCCTGTCTTCTGTGATGTCGCCATAACGCATGTCGTCCGTAAAAAATCATTGAAACGGCGCCGGGTCGAATACAGGTGATGAACTCTTGTAAAGTGCCATGTCGCTTTGTCTCCTTTTACTCGTGGTGAGTAAGCAGAGATATTCCGGCATGGGCATTCTTCGGGCTATAGTCTTACAGGATCAGTTACCACCTCCCTGGGAGGTGGCCTGAGATTGAAAGCAAAAAACCAGATGTCAGTAGACATCTGGTTTCTTTAATTTGGCTCCTCTGACTGGACTCGAACCAGTGACATACGGATTAACAGTCCGCCGTTCTACCGACTGAACTACAGAGGAATCGTGTGAACGAGGCGCATATTAGCGACCCACCTGTTGACTGTCAACAGCAAAAATCGCGCTGGCATCCAACTGACGGAGTTTGCAGCAGTGCGTTGTTTTACTGAACAATTCCACCCGAATTTCGCTGTTCCAGCCGTTTAAGGCGCTGGTCGGGATCCTGGCGATAAAACTGGCGCAGCCGGGCATAGACCTGTGGGAAGCGCGCCAGCAGCAGCTCCGGGGCGCTGAAGAAATATTCGGACAGCACGGCGAAGCACTCGGCGGGGTCGCTGGCAGCGTAAGCATCAATCGTCGTGGCATTTACCCCTACCAGATCGATCTCCTCCTGAATCTCGTTCATGGCGGCCTGCATATCGCGCTCCCAGCCGGCAATCTCGCGCAGCGCCATGGCCGGAATACCGGTGGATTCCCCGCTGCCGTGGGCGTCAAGCTTGTGTGCGACTTCGTGGATCACCAGGTTATAGCCCGATCGGTCAAAGGAATCCCTGATATCCTGCCAGTTCAGCACAATCGGTCCCTGTTCCCAGCTCTGACCAGACTGTACCATCCTTTCACGATGGACCAGGCCAAACTCATCCTGCCACTCGTCATCGACCACAAAGGGTGCCGGGTAAATCAGCACTTCATGGAAGCCGTCCAGCCAGTCGTAGCCGAGGCTGAGCACCGGCAGGCAGAACAGCAGCGCTACCCGGCAGCATTTCAGATCGTCAAGCTGCAGCTCCTGCAGCCCCACCAGCCTTTTCTGGCGCAGAAAACGACGGGCCAGGGTAATCAGATTCTGACGTTCACCTTCATCGAGCGGAGCCAACAGCGGTATCGCCATTGCCTGCTGCCAGGGTAATCCACTGGTCGCTGCGTCATCGTCGCTTTTCCACGGCCATTTGATCATGCTGCTAATGCTCCCACCCAGATAAATAGATCCTCTTACACCATGCCGCAGTGGCTCCAATGCTGCAATGATTGAATGCATTTTGCGCGGAAGCGATGGGAAAAGGATAAGACAACGATCGTCGAACCTGCCATTTGCTCTGGCAGACGGAAGGGAGTATTCAACCCGTTCCAGCAATAAATGTCTGTGATAAGACGCAAACGGCGCTGAAAAACTTCAGCGCCGTGCAGCAGGATTAACCCTCAAATACGTTCAAAATCAATCACCCAGACCCAGGGATTCACTTCCCAACTGGTATCGCCGTACTGCGCGGTCCAGGCCTGACGATAGGCTTGCTTTGGGGAGACCGTCTCGTTCTGAAGGGTGAAAAAACTGTTCAAAAAATGGCTGTCAAACTGCACGCCTTCCGCCATGATATCGTCGTCACTGATGTCCTGGATTTTTTCAATGCGCAGGCGGGTAATCAACAGGTCAATACGGCTGGCCCAGCGCGGCATATGGATACCGGCCTGCCAGCCCGGATGATCGAAGCCCTCGTCGCTGCCGCAGGCACTGATATCGGCGCGGTATCGGCAGTACTGATGGTTTCTGAACGCTGCCGGATCCTGCTGATATCTCAAGACGTCTTCCGGGGCGATGATCGGTCCGCGCCAGGTTTCACGCACCCATAACCGATCCCCCGGCTGGCCGTGTGGGCTGAGGTGGCTGATGTTTTCCATGCCCATTACCCGGTTTCCCTGCAGGTGGTTACGCTTCACATCAATGCCGTAACAGCCCTCATGATTATCCTGAACCGATCCCAGGGGTTGGCATTTCATGATGCGCCGGGTCTGGCTTTGTCGACCAGACAGCAGGGCGCGCACCCGTTGGTCGCTGAACAGAATCGGGCGTTCTTTCATGGGATAACCTCTATATCTTTCTTAACAAAAACAGACGCATAGTAAAAATAAAAGCACAATGCGGGGAACGCCTGAACTGAACCTTCAAGCCCACAGCGCTGCGCTTTCGAGGTAAATATCAATAAAGTTAAATAAACACTGGGACTAGCCCTCATCTCTGCTGCCCACCAA
>CAJYIY010000076.1 GCA_913775305.1 uncultured Erwinia sp.
CGGCGAAGTCCCCTGTTCCAGCGCCTGCGCCACGTTGCGGGCACAGGCCAGATTCTTTTCACAGAGCGGTGCGGCCGGAATATACATCACGTTGCCCCAGCCCTGCTGATCGGTCACCGGCGCCACGGAATGGATCACATCACAGTGCCACCAGACCGAATCGCCCGCCTGCAATGAGGGGATCGAACAAAGGCCCTCAATCAGTTCCGGATGCCACTGTGGCGAAACCGGCAGCACTTTGCCCGGTGCCACACCGCACAGTTCATCTTCCGGTACATCGTTCAGCAGCGGTCTGAGCAGCACATAGGCCATCGCTTCCGGCACCGGCACCACGTGCAGCAGCCCCTGTCCCTGCTGCATATCCGACAGCGCGGTCCAGCCCTGGAAGGTGCGGAAAGCGGAGCATCGGGTGGTATTATCCATTTCATATTCATGGACTTCCGTGCGATGCGCCGCATCCCAGGGATCGTATTCTGCAAACTGGTTATTGAAGATTTTACTGAAAACCTGCTGATAGGCGGGCAGCAGCCAGCGCTCCAGCGCGCCGGAATCGGTATGTGCGCCGAGTCCTTTCGAGGTGGTGCCCGGCAGGCGGCGGCGGATCCTGTCCGGATAGATAATGCTGACGTCCGGGTTAAACCAGCTCACACCTTCGGATTCGAACTTCCATAAGCGATTAAGAAATGACTGCGTCACTGCCATTGCCTCACTTTGCCGCGCTTCCATCTGCGCGGTGGACCAGTAAATCGGGTAAATCTCCGGCCTTGATGCCTCAAGGCTTCCGAAGAACGTATCGCCCGGCCCGCGATACTGTGCATCAAAATCGTTGCGATCGAGGTAGTCGAGCATCGATTTATCCCAGGCCAGCGCTGTATCGCGTGGGAAGTTTTGTTTTACCACCACGCAGCCGCGCTGCCTGATTGCCGCTCTCTGTTCAGGAGTGATGCGGTTCTCCGCAATATCGCTCCAGTTAATCACCGGCCATGCCGTACCGTTTTTGGCCTCTTCGGCCTTTGCGCGGGCAATTTCCGTCATGATCTTGTGCCTAACCTGGGCAAAAAGCCCTTCAACATCGCCAATCTGCTGGCGAAGCTGCTTTTTCATCAGTCGGATAAGGGCCTTATGGTCTTCAGGTAAGGTGGTCGAGGTAAAATCGTTCATCGTGGCGGCTCCGCAGCAGGACTAAAATGTTTCGAATGAAGGTTAAGTTGTCTTCGTTCGTAATTTTGTTGATGCTAACAAAATTGCAACACTACGAGAGTGAGCCGGATCACGGAACGTGCATGCACGATCCTGAAACGATCCGTTTCGGTCAGGCTGATAATGCAATGTTGGAGAGAGGAGTTAAGGATGTTGGAAGACCGTGCGCACGATTTACGCTACGGGTTCAGGCGGTCTGACTGAACAGCCGACAGCGCGGCGCTGTCGGCCTTACCAGATTCATCATCAGTCGGTTATTGTCCCTGCAAGGCAGTGGCTGGTCTGATGGCAGGCAGCGCCCGCTCAGGCAGATAAGCATTCGATAAATGCATCCGGTTGCTTAAGCCAGTGTCTGCTGCACCAGCAGGTTAATCGCGCCACCGCCCACGATCAGCCAGATAAACAGCAGAAGACCCAGCACAAACGGACGGGCACCGGCTTTCATCAGCTGGCTGATTCGGGTACTCAGTCCCAGCGCGGCCATTGCCATGGCCAGCAGCACGTTATCAAGATGGTTAATGGCAGCCACCAGCGGAAGCGGCAGCAGATGGAATGAGTTAAACAGCGCCACCAGAATAAACATCAGCGCGAACCAGGGAAAAACAATTCGCTGCTTTGACGCACCGCTTTCGCTTGCGCGGCGGCTGATGCATACGCTCAGCACCAGCAGGAACGGGGCCAGCATCATCACGCGCAGCATTTTTGCAATCACCGCCGCGCTTTCGGTTTCCGGGCTGACGGCGTGCCCTGCCGCTACCACCTGGGCGACTTCATGCAGGGTGGAGCCGGTGTAAATACCAAACCGGGTCGCAGACATGCCGGGAATAAGCGTGGCAACGTGATGCCAAATCCACGGATACAGGAAAATCCCGGCGGTACCAAAGATCACCACGGTGGCAACGGCCACGGCAACCTTTGATGATTCCGCTTTTATCACCGGCGCGGTCGCCAGCACCGCCGCCGCACCGCAGATACTACTCCCCGCGCCGATCAGCCAGGCGGTCTGGCGATCGATACCGAGCAGACGAGAACCCATGTAGCTGGCAATCAGAAAGGTACTGGTGAGCACCACCATATCAACCAGCACACCGCTCAGCCCGACATCCATCACCTGCTGAAAGGTCAGCCGAAAACCATAAAGGATGATGCCCAACCGCAACAGTTTCTGTCGGGCAAACTGCACGCCCTCATCACACTGCGAGTGGATCAGCGGAAAAATTGTGTTGCCCAGCGCGGTACCCACGATAATCGCCAGAGTCAGCGCACCCAGCCCCAACCCCGATATCACGGGCTGACTGCCCAGCCACGCGGTACCGAGGGCAATCGCTGCGGTCAGCAGAATACCGAAAATAAAACGTCTTGCCGTGTCTGAATGCTGAAACAGTGGGATATCGGTCATCGTTCTCTCCTCTTGAACAGGATTGAGGATGCGACCAATCGCTTTAAAAAAATAATTTATTATATCGTTATAACCAATCTGAATATCTGGTAGTTCTTCCGTTCAAGTGAACATCTCTTCTTGTCGTGGCAACAAAAGCCTTACGCCCTTTGCACAGATACCGTCTGCAGGAGTGCCGGAGATGCGGACGCTGCCGAATCAGTCAGCTGACGTAGTGATTTTGCCGTTCAGTGGACGGCGTCGTGACGCGGTAAATCGGCTTGCTCTTATTTCACACCGGATGTCTCAGCTCGGAAAATATGCATTAACCGGGGTTCGCTGGCGAACGAAAATATCTGTGCCAGGCTTAAAGACCACAAAAATATTGAAGGAGAATACATGTCAACTCATAAGAATCTTAATCCGGTTGAATACCCTGTACCTCCCTTCGTTGAACAGCCTCAGCCGAGCCCGGGACTGGCCGGCAAGATGATCCCTGTACCCGATCATGGTGAGAAGAGTTACAAGGGAAGTGGTCGCCTCGCCGGGCGCAAAGCGCTGATCACCGGCGGTGATTCCGGCATTGGCCGCGCGGTGGCCATTGCCTACGCCCGTGAAGGTGCTGATGTGGCGATCGGCTATCTGCCCGAAGAAGAGCCGGACGCGGTAGAAGTGATCCGGCTGATTGAAGCAGAGGGACGGAGGGCCGTTGCGCTCCCCGGCGATATCCGCAGCGAAGCGTTTTGTCAGAAGCTGGTTAAAGACGCTGCCGAAAAACTGGGCGGACTGGATATTCTGGTCAATAATGCAGGTCGTCAGCAATACAATGAATCGATCCGAACATTAAGCACCGAAGATTTTGATGCCACATTTAAAACTAATGTGTATGCCATGTTCTGGATAACCAAAGCTGCGCTTGATTATCTTCCTCGCGGGGCATCCATTATTAATACCAGTTCCGTACAGGCTTATAAGCCCAGCGAAATTCTGCTTGATTACGCACAGACTAAGGCCTGTATCGTCGCCTTTACTAAATCGCTGGCTAAACAGTTGGGTAAGGAGGGCATTCGTGTCAATGCCGTGGCGCCCGGCCCGTACTGGACCCCGTTACAGTCCAGCGGTGGTCAGCCACAGGAAAAAGTGATGCAGTTTGGTGAGTCTGCTCCCCTCGGCAGACCCGGTCAGCCTGCCGAGATCGCATCGCTCTACGTCACCATGGCATCGGTAGAAAGCAGTTACACCTCCGGCCAGGTGTGGTGCTCTGACGGCGGTACCGGTACGCTGTAACGGGCAGATTGAGCGCTGCGAAAGCAGCGCTCTGAAACCCCCTCAACGTTATGCTACTCAGAACGTTTGTAGGCCCGGGGCTTCGGTAAGTTGGTTGTGAAGGGGGAGGGCAGCTTGAGGCTGCACATGTCGAACCTGATGTCATTTTGAGAAGGAGTTTAAAATATGCACGACAACGAGCTGAAAATTTAAACCATATAGCCAGTATGGGGGAAATTGCTGCCAGCATATTAATTAAAGTAGCAAGATACAGAAATTAAGTATCAGAAAAGCATTTTCCAGGCGGTTCGCAGGAAATTACCAATGTGTTGTTGCTTGTTTTGATGACCTCTATTTTTATAAAAAGCATGGACAAAGAAAGCACTGTTTTATTTACCTTCGTATACATTTCTATCCTGGATTTACCGATATTCATTGCCGTAGCGGCAGCATTGTAATACCGATCGAGAAGAAGCCGTGCGGCTTCGGGGCGAAACTTGGGGGCTAAAGTCAGGTCTGCCACGTTCGCTCGTAATGTCATCTGATTTGACCGTGAGGCGATGATATCACTCCTGTTCAGGTGGCAAATTCACGATGCCACTACACACTGCTGGAATGCCCGCTCTGTCAACAGGCTTTTCCTGAACGATGAGTCGGTAGTGCTGCCTGATCATCACGTATGTAAATTAAATAATTAAGTAACCAGTCATTAATCCGCCGCGGCTTTATACTTTTCTTTGCTATTTTTAATTATTCATATTGTCAGAAGATCAATGGGCCTGCATGACCAGCTACCCCACTGAAATTTGATTTTTTATTTAGTGACACCCGCAGTACACCGTGAAGCCGACATATAAACTTAAAAAAACAGGACACATTATGAGCAGGAAAAATCATCGCACAGTGCCCGGCGTGCATCCCTACGACGGACCCGCAGGCGGCTGGGGAGCACTCAAGGCCACCGCCATTGCGGTTAAAAACCAGATGGAAACCCTTAAAGCGCCGTCCACATTGATGCGCACAAATCAGCCCGATGGCTTTGACTGCCCCGGCTGTGCCTGGCCAGATAAGGACCATGGTTCGACCTTCCAGTTTTGTGAGAACGGTGCCAAGGCGGTCACCTGGGAAGCGACCACCAAACGCGTTACGCCGGAGTTTCTGGCTGAAAATACCGTTACGTCGCTGCTTAAGCGCACTGACTTCGAGCTGGAAGGATATGGCAGATTAACAGCGCCACTGCGATACGACGCGGCAAGCGATACCTTCAGGGAAGTGAGCTGGGATGACGCATTCATGCACATCGCCGACAGGCTGGGAGCACTGCAGCCTGATGAAGTCGAGTTTTACACCTCGGGCCGGGCCTCTAACGAAGCTGCTTATCTTTTCCAGCTGTTCGCCCGTGAGTACGGGACCAACAATTTTCCCGACTGCTCAAACATGTGCCACGAGGCGACAAGCGTAGGCTTACCTCAGTCAATAGGTATTGGTAAAGGCACGGTGTCACTGGATGACTTTGACAGCGCAGAGCTGATTCTGTCTATGGGACATAATCCGGGGACCAATCACCCGCGTATGATGGGGACGCTGCATGAACTGGCACGTCGGAAAGTCCCTATTATCGTCTTTAATCCAATGCGAGAAAGGGCGCTTGAACGTTTCGCCGATCCTCAAAATGTGATGGAGATGGCCACCTACAGCTCGACTGACATAGCATCTACTTACTATCAGGTGCGCGCCGGGGGCGACTCAGCCGCGCTGAAGGGCATTGCTAAAGCGGTACTCGAAATCGAGGCTGAAACAGGCACGGCGCTGGATAACGATTTTATCAGCGAGCACACGCAAGATTTTGAGCGATTTGCAGCAGACATTCATGCGACTTCGTGGAACACGATAGAGCATGATTCAGGTCTGACTCAAGCGAATCTCAGGAGTGTTGCACAAGCCTATGTAAAATCTAAAGCGACCATCGTGACCTATGGCATGGGCATAACGCAGCACAACCGCGGAACGGATAACGTTCGTCTGATAGCCAGTCTGCTGCTGATGCGCGGCAATATCGGTAAGCCCGGAGCCGGCATTTGTCCGCTGCGTGGTCACTCTAACGTGCAGGGAAACCGCACCGTAGGAATAACTGAAAAGCCCTCCTCCGATTTCCTCAGCAAGCTGCAGAACGTATTCGGTTTCACCCCGCCCTCTCATCACGGACACGATGCGGTGCAGGCGATGAAAGCCATGGCAGAAAAACGAGCCAAAGCACTGATCTGTCTTGGCGGTAATTTTGCTGTGGCGTTACCCGATCCGGACGTGTCCTTTGCGGCAATGCGTGGACTTGAACTCAGCGTCCATATCGCCACCAAACTTAACCGCACGCATCTTCTTACCGGGAAGGAGACATTGCTGCTGCCATGCCTCGGACGTACAGAGCTTGACGAGCAATCCGGTATCCGGCAATCGATCACTGTAGAAGACTCAATGTCAATGGTGCACGCCTCTTCCGGTAAACTGAAGCCTGCATCGCCAATGCTCCGCTCTGAACCTGCCATCGTTGCCGGGATGGCAAAAGCTGCTCTTCCCGACACGCTCGTTCCATGGAGTGAGCTGGTTGCCGATTACGATCTCATTCGGGAGATGATAGAAAAAACGATACCCGGATTTGAGAGCTATAACGATCGTATCCGTCATCCCGGCGGCTTCCAGATGCCGCTTCCACCGAGAGAACGCATCTGGCCGACTGAATCTGGAAAAGCCGCCTTTTCAGTCTACCAGGGCACACATGAGGATTTATCTGTAGAGGGTGAGGACGTTATGCGGCTTATCACGTTGCGCAGTCACGATCAGTACAACACGACAATATACGCTTTAGACGATCGCTATCGCGGCATATTTGGCCGCCGCGATGTGCTGTTTATGTGTGATCATGACCTTGAGCGTCTGGGGCTTGAACACGGTAATGTTGTAGATCTTGAGTCAGCGGTACCCGGGTACAGCATGCGTCTTGAGGCTATGACGGTTGTTCGTTACGCTATCTCACAGGGGTCGATTGGAGCCTATTACCCGGAAGCTAACGTACTTATCCCGCTCGACTATATCGATAAAGAAAGCGGCACACCGTCATATAAATCAGCGCCGGTCCGTATCACTCTCAGGTCGCATGAAATAGCCAAAACGCCAGCTACTTGAGATATCAGCACAATACCTGTGGCAGGCAAAGTTGTCTGCCGTAAAGGCCTGGTTAAATAAAGCGAACCAGAATTTAATATTAGCATTTAGCGACTTCAGGAAAGATGCGCATAATACTAATTATGTTAAATTAACCATCGGCAGCCGCACTGAACTCAACCCAACCCCTTCTGACGCTACAGCGAGTAAAGTGGTTTTCTGTTTTTTAACGATCTTGCAGTGGTCTCTTTCGTAAAGGTCAGTTATTGGACGATCCCGACCGAATTTAATCATTCTTAATGACCGCAGGAAATAATTTCAAAGCTGTTTTTGTAAACAGATCAGAATTATTTATCTGCTAAAGTTGTTTTTATCCGAAATTTCAACATCATGAAAGAAATGATGTTTATTAGTACATCCCGCTAACGCCATGATAAAGTTGATTTTAAAATCTTCTTTATTCCCGCCGGGGTAGAGTTATGCAGCATGAGATAGAAAATTACATATCAGTTATTCTTAATGAATGGAAGCCTTTAAGAATGAGTCTGCGCCAGGATGCCGTAGCATTATTATCCCAAATCGCTGAGTGTGAGTCAGAAAATCTGACCAGCAGATTCTATGACAGTATGTTAAAAGACCCCAATACCGCTGTACATCTCTCGTACCAGCTGGTGCAGGTACAGTTGAGCCGTTCACTAATAAAATGGTTGAAAGCTGTGCTCTGCGTGAATACCAATGAGCTGCAACCGCTGGCAAAACAGCAGTATCACATCGGCGGCGTTCATGCGCGGATCGGCATTCCCATTCAGTATGTTCAGCGCGGATCACGTCAGATTAAACACGGCATTTACCAGTACTTGAAAGATTATGATGCGGACCGTGACGTCATTTTTGAAGTGAAGCATTATTCATCAATGGCGATTGATATGGCGATTGAACTCATGAGCCACGCTTATGCCATATCACATCACCGCGCCACCCAGAACGAAGAGTCCTACCGGCTGCACGTGCTGATGAACAATTCCGACCTCGAACAGGGGAAGCAGCAGGCAGCGCTGTCCAGCTGGGAAAACACCGTTATGTACGATCTGGTCAGCGGAACCCGAAAAACTCAGTCGTTGACCAGCCTGTCCAGTTCCGGATTTGGCCTGTGGTTTCGACATAAATGCGTTAAGAATTTTGGTGAAGATCGTAAGGTTAGTGAAATTCGCCAGCTCATTGAGACTATCGATCGGGAAATCACCGCGACGGATACCCGCGTGGAGCTTGAGGTGAAACAAACGCAGGAATTGCTGCGCGTTATTCACTACAACTGCCAGCAAATTCATATGAATCTGGACATGTTATTCAGCGACGCCGCCAGGATGAAAGATGGCAAAGATGCGCTGACCAACCTGTTAAACAAGCGCTATTTACCAACGATTTTAAAACATGAAGTGAGTCTGGCTATTGAAAATCATCTGCCGTTAAGTGTGGCGATCATTGACGCCGACTACTTCAAGAAAATAAATGATAAATGGGGTCATCCCGTTGGCGATCGTGCGCTGATGCATATTACCGGACTGCTGAGCGATAACATTCGCTCCAGCGATTATCTGTTTCGCTACGGTGGTGAGGAATTTTTGCTGATTCTGGTGGAGGCTGGAGAGTTTGATGCGCGCACCTCGCTGGAACGGATCAGAAGAACGATCACCAGCACGCCTTTTGAAGTGCTGCCGGGACAGTTGATACAAATGACGGTGAGTATCGGTTACGCAATCCACAACGGTCATCCCGACTACAACCTGCTGCTGAACAACGCCGATACCGCGCTCTATAACGCGAAGCGAAACGGCCGAAACCGGATTGAGCGTTTTTAAAATCCGGTTAAAGCCGTTAAGCGGGTCAACTCCGTGGCGCGGACTTCCCTGTTCCACGTCACTCGGAGGCTGAGCCGAAGGGGGATTAACGCATCGGAGTGCCGCGTACCGGCGCATCGCCCGCGACATAATAATCCGCGGTGCTGCGCGGCAGCGGTGCGCGGCCGCGAATGCGGTCTGCGATTTTTTCACCGATCATAATGGTGGTGGCATTCA
>CAJYIY010000077.1 GCA_913775305.1 uncultured Erwinia sp.
CCTTCGGTAAAAACACAGCGGGGTTCAGAAACCTGGGTCATCCTTGCGCTCCATGCAAAGTCCTGAAATCAGAGGGCGTAGGTTTACCACAGTGTCGGGCCTGAAACGACCGGGTGTAAGATAGTAATTTTACGAAATATGGTGAATTCCCGAAGAGATCACGAAAAAACAGGCATGCCCGGGTGGCAGCATCCGGAAAAAATACAACACCCTTATCCCATTACTAACCGTGCCTCACTCTTACCGACTGCGAACAGCCTTTGCCAGCGCGAAAGCGGATCTTTCGCTGGCTGGTCAGGATCAACGACCACAAAGGAAAGCCGTGCTCTCAGGGAGCACGGCTGACAGACGAATGAAGAAGTATTAAGAGTGGGGCGTTTGATTGCAGTCAGGACAGATACCAAAACTTGACAGCGTGACTTCACGCTCCGCCATCCCCTGTTCGGACAGTCGGGCTTTGACCAGCTGCATTGCAGCGGATAGCACAGGATCATTTTCAATAGGAATAACATGGTGGCACCGATCGCACTCAAAACTGCCCATTGACGCTGACTGCTTCAACGAAAAGTGCTGCGTGCGGGCAGAATCGGTATAGCGCTGCACCACGCCAATCTGAATCAACCGTTCCAGAATTCGATAGAGAGTGACGCGATCGGGACAGTGGTCTCCCATTCTTTGTCGCAATACTTCGTGGCTCAAGGCATCACTGCTCTGCTCCAGACAGGCCAGTGTTGCCAGCATTGCAGAGGTCACACGTAGCCCATGCGATCGCAGCAGCTCCCGCCATTTTTGCTCATGTGTTGGAATTTTGTCCATTCAGGCACCTCTTTCGTGCAAGACAGTTGTGTTTTGTCATGGAGATTATATTATCGCAATCATGTTGCGTTAAGTACAGGCGAGATTGCTCGCGAACAAGATGAGTATACGGCAGGTTTCTTCATTCTTCGTGGAGTTTGTTCCGGTTGGGTAAGTCTGTGCTGCAGGAAAACTGATCGGCGTGCGGCAGGGGCAGTTCACGGGAGTCAACCCGGCCCGTTTATCACTGAGTCCGACCGCCTGGCTTTCCATTAACGCAAAAAATCTGACATGAAAAAGTCAAAGCCCCGTGCCGTAAGGCGATATCGCTCACTCCCTGTTCATGTTTACTGAACGACGCAAAGTAAGGAATGGCTCATGACCGCAACGTCTTCTCTCTGCCCGCAATCACTGGCAGATATCCAGTCCTCCAGCAGTGAACTGCAATCTATCGCGCTGGATTGGGTTGGCATGGAGCAAATTGACCTGCCACTTGAATTTGAGGGACGCCAGGTGAGTGCCAAAGTGGATGCGGGTATCAACTTGCTCAACAACGACATGGCGGCGAAGGGCATCCATATGTCGCGCTTGTATATGTTGCTGGACAGCTTAACCGAAGGGGAAGTGAGCCCGCAGCGAATCCGCGACGTATTAAACGCGTTTCTCTCTTCCCATGATGGTCAAAGCAGCGAAGCCAGTCTGACGATAACCAGTGAGTTACTGCTGTCGCGCAAATCGCTCAATTCTAATCACTATGGCTGGAAAGCTTATCCTGTTCAGGTCTCTGCTAAGGCGGGGCAATCCAATGCGATCCGGATGAAAGTTGGCATTCCGTACGCGTCAACCTGTCCTAATTCTGCCGCCTTAAGCCGGCAGGTTGCTCAGCTGGAGTTCCGCAAAATGTTCAGCCAGCAACGCGAACATCTCACAGCCGAAGATGTTATCGAGTGGTTGGGTCAGCATGGATTGCCTGCAACGCCGCACAGCCAGCGCAGCTGGGCGTGGGTAGACGTTGAGTTGAGCCCTGACAGTTCAGCTTTCCCACTGCGATACGTCATTGAGTTATGTGAGATGGCGCTGGGTACGGCAGTGCAGACCGTAGTGAAAAGAAGCGATGAACAGGCATTTGCCCTGGCATGCGGACAGAATTTGATGTTTTGCGAAGATGCGGCGCGTTTACTTTTCCAGTGTCTTGAAAATGAAAAGTTATTCAGCGCATTTGATATTCGAGTTGAGCATCAGGAAAGCCTGCATGCTCACAATGCCGTTGCTAAAGTCAGTTGGAAGGAAAAAAAACATGTTGCGTAAAAATCCCACCGGCCATTCACCTCAGGTTTCCACAAAAGCATTCATTGATCCCACTGCGGTGATCTGTGGTCGGGTGATCATTGAAGACTATGTCTACGTTGGACCCTATGCGGTGATTCGCGCTGATGAAGTGAATGAAAAAGGCGAAATGGAGCCAATTATTATTGGTTCGCACTCCAACATCCAGGACGGCGTGGTCATTCATTCCAAAAGTGGCGCGGCAGTGACCATTGGTCGCGGGAGCTCAATCGCGCATCGCGCCATTGTCCACGGACCATGTAAAGTCGACGATCGCGTCTTTATCGGTTTTAACAGCGTGCTTTTCAACTGTCACATTAAGACCGGCTGTGTTATTCGGTACAACGCGGTTGTTGATGGTGTCACGTTACCTGAAAACACCTATGTACCTTCGACGGAAAGAGTGGGGCCCGACAGCGACCTCACTCTGTTTTCGCGCGTTGATCCTGCCTCGCTTCAGTTTTCAGAAGAAGTGGCCTCCACCAACGTACAGCTTGTTGAAGGCTATCAACGGCTGAGGAATGAATTTTAAACTGATGGCGACCAGCCCCGGGCTGGTCCTGCCCGTACAGGCGGGATGAAAACACAGCCACTGTCCATCAGCAGAAGCCCACCGTTTTTAGTTGATAACGCAATTATGTTGCGTTATCTTGCCTGTCAATTATTGCAAGCAGATTGCATTTAAAAGACAGCGATGCCGGAAACCATTATGTCGGAAGCCATTTCATCCTCCCTGAAAACAGTCTCTTTAACCTTACCTGATGGGTCACGCAGGGATTTTACTCAGGGCAATACGCTCCATGAGGTGACAAAAACCCTGGGTAAAACCGTATCAGAAAGCGCCGTTGCTGCAGAGCTTAACGGAAAGCGGGTGGACTTAAGCCTGGCGCTTAAGGACGATGCGCAGGTCAACATTATCACTCTGCACGATAAGGAAGCGCTGGAAATCATCCGCCTGAGCAGTGCGCTAATTTTAGGCCAGGCGGTCAAAGAGCTCTTTCCTGAGACTCAACGGGTTGAAGTGGGACTTAACGAACAGGGATTCCACTATGACTTCCACAGCCCTTCACCTTTTACCACCGCTGACCTCGATCGCATCGGGCAACGTATGCAGCAGCTTATCGGTCATAACGCGCCGATAGTCACTGAGTGGGTGAAACGCAGTGAAGCCATTGCCCGGTTCGAAGCGCAGAACGAATGCTACAGGTCTGACGGACTAAAGCCGCTCGGGGCTGACGCGGAGGTTCAACTCTGGCATCACCAGGGTTATTTCGACGCGCTGCCGGGGCCGCACGTACCTGATACCCGCTTTCTGAAACATTTTAAGTTATTAAGCGTTGCAGGCGCTTACTGGCAGGGTGATGCCGGCAAAGAACAGTTGCAGCGTATCCACGTCACGGCGTGGGCAACGTCGAAGCAACTGTCAGGCTGGCTTCAGAGCCGTGCAGTGGCTGAACAGCGCGATCATCGTAAGTTGGGACGCGATCTCGACCTGTTTCATTTCCAGGATAATGCACCCGGTGCTGTCTTCTGGCACCCGCGTGGATGGACCTTATTCCAGCAGCTTATCCGCTACATGCGTTTACGCCATGATGAGGCGGGATATGTTGAAGTGAATACGCCAGATGTTATGGACCGATCGCTGTGGGAGATTTCGGGCCACTGGGATAATTACCGTGACAACATGTTCACCACGCAAACGGAAGATGGTCGCACTTTGGCCCTGAAGCCGATGAACTGCCCCGGTGCGGTTGCCCTGTTCAATCACGGGATGAAAAGTTATCGCGACCTGCCAATACGGATGTCCGAGTTCGGGAAAGTCCATCGCTACGAACCCTCCGGTTCACTGCATGGACTGCTCAGGGTTCGCCATTTTACTCAGGATGATGCTCACATTTTTTGTACAGAGCAGCAGGTTGAAGCCGAATGCCGCCGCATCCTGTCCCTGGTGTTGGATATCTATCGTCAGTTTGGATTCGAAAGTATCACCATCAAACTGTCAACGCGCCCGGAAAAGCGCATCGGCAGCGATGAGGAGTGGGATCGATTAGAGCGTGCGCTGGAAGCTTCCCTGATGGCTGAAAACCTGGAGTGGAGCGTCAATCCCGGTGAAGGTGCGTTCTACGGACCCAAGCTGGAGTTTGTACTGCGGGATGCGATAGGGCGTGACTGGCAGTGCGGTACGTTACAGGTTGATATGAACTTACCTGCACGATTTGACATGAGCTATGTGGCTGAAGAGGGAACGGCAAAACGACCCGTTATGCTTCATCGTGCACTTTTTGGATCTCTGGAGCGATTTACAGGCATTTTGCTGGAGCACTATGCGGGCAAACTCCCGGCATGGTTATCACCCGTACAGGCTGTTGTTATTGCGGTTTCTGGTCAGCAAAGTGAATATGCGCATCAGGTTGCCGCACGATTGCATCAGCGAGGAATTCGCTGTCAGTGCGATCTGCGCAGTGAAAAGATAGGTCTGAAAATCCGGGAGGCCACCTTGTCGCGGGTGCCCTTTATGCTAATCGTTGGCGCCAGGGAAGAAGCGGAACAGCGTGCAACCCTTCGCGATCGCAATGGCGACAGTATCGGCACCCTTCCGCTCGAAGAAGCGGCGGAAAGGCTGGCACTTTACTGCCAGCTTCCCTCGCATGAATCTGTTTCGCATTAATGATACCGACGCCGGCTGAGCGCCGGTGTTTACCGACAAGTTTTGCAGCGGTATCGCTGCTTGTGCTGTGAAAAGGCCACTCGTGAATAAAATCCTGATTAAAAACGCCACCCTGATTAATGAAGGTCAATCCAGACACGCCGATGTACTGGTTTCCAGTGGGCGCATTGAACGTATTGCCAGCAATATGGCGATAAGTGCTGACTGGGAAGTGATTGATGCGCAGGGCCTGTGGCTCATCCCGGGTATGATTGACGACCAGGTTCATTTCCGGGAGCCCGGTCTGACGCACAAAGGGACCATCGCCACCGAATCCGCCGCCGCAGTGGCCGGGGGAATCACCAGCTTTATGGAAATGCCCAATGTTTCGCCACCAACAACAACGCGGCAGGCATTAGAGGATAAGTTTCAGCGCGCCTCACAGCATTCTTACGCGAACTACAGCTTCTGGTTCGGCGCCACCAATGACAATATTGATGAATTACGTGCTTTAAGAGCGGATGAGGCCTGCGGTGTTAAGGTCTTTATGGGGGCTTCTACCGGAAATATGCTGGTGGATAACGAGCAGGTGCTGGATAAAATTTTCCAGCATGCTCCCGGCATTGTGGCAACCCACTGTGAAGACACGCCGCTGATCAAAAGAAACGAAGCCTTGTGGCGTGAACAGTTCGGCGAAGCAATTCCCGCCCGGGAACATAGCGATATTCGCTCAGTGGAAGCCTGTCTTAAATCTTCATCGCTCGCCGTTTCTCTGGCAAAGAAATACGGTACGCGTTTACATGTGTTGCATATCAGCACGGCAGATGAACTGAAGCTTTTTGATGCCGCTCCGACTCTGGAGGCCCTGAAGAATAAAACCATCACTGCAGAAGCCTGTGTTCACCATCTCTTCTTTAACCAGGATGATTACGCTGAACTGGGCCATAAGCTGAAATCCAATCCATCTGTCAAAGAAGCGGTTCATCAGCAGGCGCTGTGGCAGGCAGTGAAGGACGGTGTCATTGATATCATTGCCACCGATCACGCGCCGCATTTACTGGAAGAGAAAAACAAACTGTACCTTGCTGCGCCATCAGGTCTGCCTCTGGTGCAACATGCCCTCCCGGCACTCTTCGATATGTGCCACAGAGGCATTTTTACCCCAGAGCAGATTGTTACAAAGACCAGCCACGCCGTGGCGGAACGCTTCCAGCTCAGGGACCGGGGTTACATCCGCGAAGGTTACTGGGCAGACCTGGTGCTGATTGATCCGCAGGCATCCACGCAGATCCGCTCTGAGGCGTTGCTGTATAAATGTGCATGGTCGCCATTTGAAGGAAGAACGCTCAGCGGGGGGCATATCGTAATGACCCTGGTTAATGGCAAGGTGGTATGGCGAGACAATAAGCTGGTTGCTGCCCCTGCTGGAATGAAGCTCGCTTTCTGCCGCGATTAAATTCTCTCTTTAAAACAGGATCTCATGATGGACTTTAGCTTCACCGGTACTTATCCCGGCCGACGATTACGGCGGAGTCGCGCACAGCCATTCAGCCGCAACCTGACAGCGGAAAACGAACTAAGTGTTAACGATCTTATTTACCCGATGTTTGTTGTTGAAGGAGAAAATCAGCGGCAGGCCGTTTCCTCTATGCCGGGTATTTATCGCCTGTCGATTGATCGGCTGCTGAAAGAGTCTGAGGAAATCGTTGCATTGGGTATCCCTGCCATTGCCCTGTTTCCTTTTATTGACAGCTCACTGAAAACTCCCTTCGCCGATGAGTCTTTCAATGATAACGGGTTAATTCCCCGGGCTGTCAGAGCGATAAAAAGGGCATTTCCTCAGTTAGGCATTATCACGGATGTGGCGCTCGATCCTTATACCTCTCATGGGCAGGATGGCATTCTGAATGGGGCTGGCTACGTCGTAAATGAGGCCACCAATGATCTTCTGGTCAAACAGGCTCTGTGCCATGCTTATGCTGGGGCAGATATTGTTGCTCCCAGCGATATGATGGACGGCAGGGTCGGGAAGATAAGAGCGGCTTTGGAGTCGGAAGGGTTTGTTAATACGCAGATCATGGCCTACTCGGCGAAATATGCTTCACAGTATTACGGCCCTTTCCGTGAGGCTGTCGGGTCGGCATCCGCGCTCCTGGCGGGCAATAAAAACACTTATCAGATGAACTCGGCTAACCGATTGGAGGCCCTGCATGAGGTCGCACAGGATCTGACAGAAGGAGCTGACATGGTCATGGTAAAACCCGGCATGCCCTACCTGGACGTTATCCGGGAAGTGAAGAATCAATTCGCCGTTCCGGTTTTTGCCTATCAGGTATCAGGCGAATACGCCATGCATATGGCGGCTTTCCAGCAGGGTTGGTTAGCGCCACAACCGACAATCCTGGAGTCGCTGCTTTGTTTCAAACGGGCAGGAGCCGACGGTATTCTGACCTACTTTGCCAAACAGGCGGCTGGCTGGCTGATGAAAACAGGCGGCTCACGCTGACCTGCACCGCGACGTTAGCCATCGGGTAATCAGTCAGCCCTGATGAACAGGCATTGCCGAACCTCGGCGGGTCGGTGATCATCGTCAGGCTAACTTCTTATCAGTTACGCTTAATTATCTCCCGATATGCGATAAGTTGACTAAAATTAATCTGGGTACGGATGAAGTCCGTGTCGTCATCGCTATTACTGGAGAAGAGAATGGAACTGACAAAAGATATGGAGCTGAAGAGGCGTATCTCGTGGGGCAGTATTATTGCTGGCGTCGTCACGGTTATGGCGGTGTCTCTGCTGCTGACAATGCTTGGCACAAGCTTAGGGCTGTCACTACTTTCACCGAAGTCTGACGATGTGATCAATGGTGCCGATAAAGCCGTTCTGGCCTGGTCTCTGGCCTCGGTGGTGCTGAGTCTGGCCTGTGGTGGTTTCGTTGCTGGCCGACTGGCTGGTGTAGACGGAACAATTCACGGTTTCCTGTCATGGGCTACGTCACTGCTCGTTGCTTCCGTGCTGGGCTTTGCCGTTGCTGGCGGGATCCTTAACATGGCTGGCAGTGCGGTTGGTGCGGTGGCTTCTGCAACCGGATCTGCCGTGAGTGGACTCGGCAATGCGGCAGTGAAGGCGACTGGCGCAACGGCAGATATCGGACAGAACATCGCTGACAGTCTCGGATTCGACACCCGGCTCTCGGCACAGCAGACAGACAGGCAGGTACTGGATGCGCTGCGTAAAAGCAATATCAAAGAACTTCAGCCTGAGTTTCTGCAGTCACAGCTTGAGGCGGCAGGGCAGGACCTGGCTACAGCCGCTAAAAACCTGGCAGTGAACCCGGGTAACAGTGATGAAATTCTGAATAACCTGAGCAATAAACTGAAGTCACGCGCTGAAACGGTGAGTAAAGGCGTTGATCGCGAAGAAGTGAAAAAAGCGCTGGCTGATAACTCAAGCCTGACGCCGGAGGAAGCGGATAAGGCGGTCAATAACTTCATTGAGGCCCGCGACAAGACGATCCAGGAATTCAACGAGCGTATGACGCAGCTTGAAACCAGGCTGAATGATGCGAAGGCACAGTACGCTGAGCTGAAAGAGAAGGCGAAAGAAAAAGCCGACGCTGCTGCACGTGAGGGGGCAAAAATTGCCTTGTGGTCATTCTTTGGTCTGCTGATCGGTGCCGTGGTAAGTGCGCTGGCTGGACTGTGGGGGGTGAATACCCATCCGGTATCACGGAGAATTCGTGCATAACGACAACGTCAGATAATTTAATCTGTGCGTAGTTAAGCCTGAGTCAGAACCTGGCAATAATGAAAAGGCCTGCGGATTGTTCTGCGGGCCTTTTGTTTGCTGGTGACAAGAAGACACTTTTTTTACATTGAGACGATCCCTGTCGGTTAGTCCACTTTTTGGCGTCTGTTGTCAGTTTCATTCGATATGTTGTCATAGCTGAACATGTTAAGAATGATAAATACAACTTATCATTCCTCACGGTTATCACCCATTGTGAGGAAAAACCGGAATGAGTAGCTTCTTACATAAACAGCAGCATATTGATATTTTTTCGACAAAGCTGGATATTATTCGCCGTGATGACGAGATGGCTGAAGAGGCGCGTCAATATATTACCAACATCTATTATAAAAATTACCGCGCGACGATTAATCCCGATCCTGACATTATTATCGCCAGTCGTAATAAAGAGACGGCAGCATTAATCGCCTGTACCGGCATTTCCTTTGTATCGCCTGCACAACCCCTGTTTTCCGAGCGCTATCTCTCCGCCCCGCTGGATGAAACTATCCTGAATCAAACTGGCCACCTGCTGGCGCGCCATCAGGTGGTTGAGATCGGTTCGCTTGCGTCTGATAACCCTAACGCTGCCGCTGATTTAATTCGTTTAATGCCGATTATCGCCTGGTTTATGGGGAGCAAGGCGATTCTCTGCACCTCTACCCGCCGCCTGCGCAAATTACTGGCCTTTCATCACGTGCCTTTTTGCATGCTGAGTGAGGCGTCGCCGGAAAAACTGTCTCCGGATATGCGCGCGGCCTGGGGGAGCTATTATGACCAGGCGCCGCAAACGGGCGTTATTTTACTCGAAAAGTGCGGCCATCTCTTTAATCACTTCTGCGGCCGGCTGGTTTTCTCGGAATTTGAACATATCGCCCGCTCCGCGCTACCTTCCGCTCAGGTAGCAGCATGAATATTCTTAATGAATTTGTTTCTCAGGCGCAGCGTCGCCCGCACGCCGCGGCGATTATTCAGCTGCGTGAGGGCGATAACGGCCACTTTGAAGAGGAGGTGCGCTGCAGCTATCTCACGCTGCTTGAGGAGGCGCGCCAGCTGGCCGCCAGTCTGCAGGCTCAGGTTGGCGCGCGGGCGCAGGTCGGCATCGTGATGGGCAATACGCCGGAGTGGGTGCTGGCGGATATCGCGCTGATGCTGGCGGATCTGATCGAGGTGCCGGTGCCGCTGGCGTTTTCCGGCGAGCAGGCCGCCTTTCTGCTCAAGAACTGTCAGGCGGTGCTGACCGATGCCACCGGCGCGCAGCGTCTGGCTCAGTGGCAGGCGAACGGGCTGCAGCTGCAGTCGGTGATACTGCCGCTGACGCTGGGCGAAACGCCACACCATGCCGCGCCCGTTATCCTTCATCCCGCCGACGGTGCGCAGGATGGCGTGATTAAAATCATCCATACCTCCGGCACCACCTCCCAGCCCAAAGGGGTGATGATCCGCCGACACGGTCTGGATGCGCTGGTTGACTCGCTCTGGCAGCGCGCCCCAGCGCCATGACGCTGACGCCAGCGTTGGTGGAAGCCCTGGCCGAACGCGCCATCAGCCACGGCAACCGTCCCGGCCTGATACCGGCGTTGTTTGGCCGGGAGGCCGTCCCGCTGCTGGCAGCGGGCGGCGCGCCGGTCGCTCTGGAGGTGTTGCAGACGCTTAACGCCCGCGGCATTCCGGTCTATCAGGGATATGGCCTGAGCGAAAACAGCTCGGTCGCCACCTGGAACGCGCGCGGCGCTAACCGCATCGGCACGGTAGGAAAACCTCTTTCCCATGTTGAGGTAAAGATTGCCGACGACGGCGAACTCTGCCTGCGCAGCAGCTCGCTGTTTGCCGGCTACGCCAGCGAAGATCCCAGCAGCTGCGCGATTGACGACGAGGGCTGGCTGCACACCGGCGATCTGGCGATCCAGGACGCGGACGAGTTTATTTCCATCGTCGGGCGCAAGAAAACGCTCATCATTACCGCCAACGGCCGCAATATCTCCCCGGAGTGGCTGGAGAGCGCCTACCGCGCCGTTCCCGGCGTCCAGCAGGTAATCGTTTACGGCGACAGGCAGCAGTTTCTCGGCGGCCTGTTCGTGGTGGATGATATGCGCCAGGCTCCCGCTATTCGTCAGGCGATCGCCACCTATGCGCGTGAACACCTCAACGAAATTGAATTTATTCCAGAACCTGTGCTGGTGCCATACAGCGCGGAGATCATGGCACGCCTGTTTACCGTCACCGGACGCCCTCGTCGCAACGCCGTTAACGCTTTCTTAGCCCAACATGAGACTGTGACTGCATGAATATTCGTGAAACTGCCCATACCCGCGTCGGCGGCCTGATTGTCACCTCGCTGAATGAAGACTGCGTGGACCTGTTATCGAAAAACTACCTGCTGACGCAGCTGGCGGAGCAGGGCTATCTGGTACTGCGCGGCTTTCAGCACAGCATTGACCAGTTTTCACAGCTGGTGCGCCAGTCCAGCGGCCGGATAAGCCTCGATCCGGCACGCAGCTTCAGCGGCGATACCGCGCAAAAAGTCGATGCCGGTTACGATAAGGTCGGTCTGCACTGTGAAAACGGCAACAGCCCCTTCTGGCCCGATCTCTGCTGGTTTTACTGTCAGCAGGCGCCGATGCAGGGTTCTCAGACCACCGTCTGCGACGGCAAAATGGTTTATCAGCACCTCAGCCCGGCGGCACGCACCGCGTTCAGTGCGCAGGAGATTGTCTATTCACGACGGGTAGAGGAGCTGAAGTGGAAAACCTATGCGTTCCACGCGCTGGCGACGCAGCAAAATGCGCCGGCCAGCCTTGAGGAGACCACGCTGGAACACCTGCTGTCGTTGACCGCCGGATCTGCCGGCACGCGCATCACCCTTAACGACGACGGCGCGATCCGCTATGCGTTCCAGACGCCGGCCATCCGCGCCAGTCGTCTTAATCCTGCGGAGCGCCACAACTTCGCCAACAGCATCTTCGGTCCGTCGAATCACTACGAGAAGCCGGTGATCACCTTCGCCAACGGTGACGATATTCCCGCCGATCTGCTGGCCGAAGCGGATGCTGTCTGCGATCGCTTGACCTTCGATATCGGCTGGCAGCATGGCGATATCGTGCTGATCGACAACACCCGGGTGATGCACGGCCGCCGTCGAATCGAAGACAAAGCCCGCACTATTTTCAACGCGCTCTCTTACCTTGCCTGATGGAATGCATCATGACTGATTTCAAAAGTATCAACCAATACGCGCACCTCAACTATCTGCATCCTAACCGCATGCCCTGGGAGCAGGCAGCCACCGACAGGGAGCTGGATTTTCTGTCGCGCGCGCTGGTCGGCGAAGCGGGCCAGAAAGATAAGGCCGTGGCCTATCTCTATAAGGAACTGGCACAGCTGGCGGAAATAGAGATGCACGTCGCCACGGTGATGACCCGCATTCTGTGCGAGCTGCAGGCGGAGTCGACGCCGTTTAGAGCGGGCGACGGCCTTTATCACGCCGTCTCCTGCTTCGCTTCTGAGGAGATCAACCACGCCAACAGCTTCTATCAATATGTGCGTCATCTGTCAGGGCGCGATATTAAGCTGGAGAATAACCTGTTTGCGGAGCGCGTGGCGCTTTACAGTGACAACGACGCGCCGCTGATCAAGCTGGCGGCGCTCTGTTCCACCGCCTACGTCGGCGAGTCAATCATTACGGTGTTTGAACGTCGTCTGAAGGTGCTGGACCCGATGCAGCGCAGTTTCCTTACGCAGCTGCTGCACTTCCACGGCCTGGACGAGGCACGCCATATTCAGTGTGACCACGCCATCTTCGAGCAGATTATCCCCACTTTCAGCGCAGCGGAAAACCGACGTATGCATCAGCTGGTGCAGGAGACGGAGTCGCTGAATACGCAACTGGCGATCGCCAGCGCCGAAACGGTGAAAGCGGCGTTCGATCTCGACTATACCGAAGGCAATATCGCCGCCAGGACGCAGCTGGATATGACGCTGCGCTTCCGCGAGATCGTGCAGTCCGGCGAGGCGATCCGCAATGTTGACGACTATATGGACCAGGAAACGGCGGCCATCGTGCAGCAGTTTTCGCAGGCCTCGCGCGTGCATACCGCCTGGTAAGGAGAGAAGATGAAAGAGATCGCCTTAGCGTCGGCCGCGACGCGACCTGAAAAAAACAATACTGGCGTGCTGGCGGTGGTCATTGCCCTTTTTCTCGCTGCGGTGGACAGCACTATCGTCAGTACGGTGCTGCCGACCATCAGCCAGCAGCTGGGCCATCCGGCCCTCTGGCCCTGGGTGATGTCCGCCTTTTTACTGCCGGTGGCGCTGGTGGCACCGCTGGCCGGCGCGTGCGGCGACCGGCTTGGCGTCTCCACCATGCTGAAGGCATGCCTGCTGATCTTCCTCGGTGCCTCGGCGCTGGCGGCGGTGAGCACCAGCATGCCGATGCTGATCCTGGCGCGGGCGTTGCAGGGCGTCGGCGCCGGCGGGATTATCGTGCTGTCCTATTCGCTGCTGGCGGTGTTGTTCGATGCTGAACGGCGCGGCAAGATGCAGGGAATGTTGAGCGGCGTCTGGGGCCTCTCCGCCATCGTCGGTCCGCTGCTCGGCAGCGCGCTGGCGGCAGCGTTTGGCTGGCGGGCGATCTTCTGGCTGAATATTCCGCTCGGCCTGCTGGCGCTGGCGCTGCTGTTTTTCGCGCCGACGGTGAGCAAAGGGCCGGGCAAGACGCGTCTGGACGTGCCGGCGCAGGGGGCGCTGATCGTCGCCGCCTGCTGTCTGCTGCTGCTGACCGCGCTGCCGGAAAGCGGTGCCGCCCTGATCTGGATGCTGACGACGGGCCTGCTGTTGGGGCTGCTGGCGCTTATCGCCTGCGTGCGGCGTCAGCCGGAGAGCAGCCCGATCCCGCTGCCCTTTTTTCAGCAGCGTACGCTGTTCCCGGTTATCGTGCTGGTGCTGCTTTCCAGCGCCGGGCTTTATGCCTCGGTGACGCTGCTGCCGCTGGCACTGAGTCAGCAGTCGACCGGCGTCTCTACCGGCCTGTTGGTGATGCTGGCGGCGCTGGGCTGGGTAGCGGGCGCGGCGGTCTGCGGCGCGAAGCTGGCGGCGGTGGGCTACCGGCGCATGGCGGCGATCGGCATGCTGCAGCTGGCTGCCGGCGGTTTGCTGATGGCGTGGGCCATTACGCAGCGGCAGCCGTGGCTGATGGCGATGGCGCTGCTGCTGACCGGCCTGGGCATGGGCTTTACCGCCACCACCACGCTGGTGCTTGCGCAGAACGCCGCGCCGCCGGAACGCCTTGGTGCCTGGACCGCGACGGTGCAGTTTCTGCGAAACCTGGGGGCGGCGCTGGGGATCAATATTCTGGCGACGGTGCAGCTGCAGCTGAGTGGCCTGCACGCCTTCCCGATCTGTTTTATTATCCTTGGCGTCAGTATGCTGGTAGGGTTGATATTTACTTTTCCGCTGCCCCGTGCTTACCCGGCGAAATAGCCATAAAACAGAACAGATGGATACCGTAACATTAAACAATGACGCGCTGATTATCGAGCGTGTGCTGGATCAAATCGCGGCGAAGGAGAATGAACCTCACCGCCATCCGCTCGGCCAGTTTGTGCTGGTCAAACGCGGCGTACTGCACGGGCATACGCCGGAGCAGCACTGGCTGATGAAGCCGGGGATGGCGGTCTGGATCCCGCCGGACACCGTTCACTGGGGTCAAGCCTACAGCCGCGTCGATCTGACGGTGCTGTATATCGCACCGACGCTCTGCCACTCCTTAACTTCCCGGGTGAAGCTGATTGACACCTCGTTTTTGATCTCCGCTCTGTGTGAGCGGCTGGCCGACGCCAGCGTGCAGCTGTCGGAAACGCGCCGCAACAGCATGCTGCAACTGTTGTTCGGGGAGATCGAGGAGAAGCCCGCCAGCAACCTGACCCTTCCGCTGCCGCAGGATCTGCGGCTGAAAAAAGTCACCGACAGCCTGATTGCCGAGCCCGCCCAGCGCCTGAGCCTGGCGGAATGGGGGCACCGCGTCGGCGCCACGGAACGGACGCTGGCGCGCCTGTTCCGCAAAGAAACCGGGCTGCGTTTTACCGACTGGCATAACCGCCTGCTGCTGGCGGTCGCCTGGCAGGGGCTGGCAAACGGTGCCTCCAACGAACAGCTGTCGGTCATGCTGGGCTTTTCCTCCGGCGACTCATTCGGCCACTGGTTCCGACGCGTGGCGGACAGTCGGCCTGGCCAGGTACGCAAGCTCCTGCAGGATCAGCGGATCAGTGCCACAACATAGCACCCTAAAATCGTCCGTTTGGTTCGATAAGATGTGTTTTGTGAACATTCTTAGAGTTACCCGCTTCCAGTAAAGTAGTGCCTGTCCCTGAAAAAACTGGAGGAAATCGCATTGAATTATGACGTTATCAAAATGCTTCACGCCCTGGCGGCGGTGGCGGCGACCGGCCCGCTGCTTTTTGCGCCCTGGCTTTCCGCGCGGCTTAAGCGCTGTCGGCCGGAGACTGCTGCGCTGCTGCTGCAGGGCCTGGCGGTGACTGACCGCTACTACAATATCTCCGGCTGGGTATTGATGTTGAGCGGCATTGGGATGTTCTGGCTGCATGACT
The DNA here is from genome assembly GCA_913775305.1 of uncultured Erwinia sp. Taxonomy (GTDB): domain Bacteria; phylum Pseudomonadota; class Gammaproteobacteria; order Enterobacterales; family Enterobacteriaceae; genus Erwinia. Next base: position 15,163 of record CAJYIY010000077.1, read on the forward strand.
GGCATCGTCTTTTTCAGATCTGGTTTCTGCTGAGCGTGGCGATTTTCGTTATTGATTCGCTGGCGGAGAAGCGGCTGCGCGACCCGGCCAGCGCCGCGCTCGCTACGCTGCGCCCTGGTGACGCGGACTGGAGCGCGAACGCGGTGCGCCTGCACAAGGCGGTGGTGGCGCAAATGATCTGTACCGCCGCCATCCTGGTTGTGATGCTGCTGCACAGCCAACTGAACATTAATCTGCTGACCGTCGCGCCTTTCCACTGGGGCTCAGCTTAAAACGCGTTTCGCCAGCGGATAAAACAGTGCGTTCAGGGTCACCGAAACCAGACGGGCGGCACTGATGCCGGAGTAAAACCGCGTCTGCATCCAGCCGGGTTTTCATGCAGCAGGCCATGAGAAGGGTTGCGCGGGGGGGCGAGTGTTGATGCTGCCGGAATTCTGTTTCTGAAGGGAGCAGGTCATCAGGCCCACACTGCTTACATCACTCACTACATCACTGAGCGACACCCGAAGAAAAAGGCGTCAGACGATGTCTCATCTGGTGCCTTGTATTGTCTGGGTGGCCCCTGCTGGGTTTGAACCAGCGACCAAGCGATTATGAGTTCCTGGTGGAATAACCGAAAATCAATGGTTTCCGTTAATTATCATTGACATAGATTGCCACTGTTTGCCAATGATTACCCATTATTCGCCATTTCTACCGCCACTTTATCGCCACTCACCGCCAGTGGATTGAGCTTAACGGCATCTTCTAAATGGTCCGGTGCAAAGTGCGCATATCGCATCGTCATTTTGATATCGGTATGGCCGAGCACGCGCTGCAGGACCAGAATATTACCGCCATTCATCATAAAGTGGCTGGCGAAGGTGTGGCGCAAAACGTGGGTTAACTGTCCTGCCGGTAGTTCGATGCCTGTTCTCTCCAGGGCTGACCGGAACGCGCCATAACAATCGCTAAATAACCGGTCTTTTTTATCATCAGGCAGAGACTCATAAAGCTCTTTGCTGATTGGGACGGTGCGGTTTTTTCTGCCTTTCGTGTTGGTGTAGGTGATTTTGTATTTCGCGAGCTGGCTTTTTCTCAGGCTCTCGGCCTCAGACCACCGTGCGCCAGTGGCGAGACAGATTCTTACCACGGTTTCTAAATCAGGGTGGTCATGCCGTTTACACTCTCCGAGCAGTTGCGAAATTTGGTCGTGAGTTAGCCAGGCCATTTCCATTTCTTCTGTGCGGAATGGGCGCATATTTTTCAGCGGATTTTCGCCCTTCCATTCTCCGAGGCGGTTTAGCTCATTGAATACCGCCCGGAAGTAAGCCAGCTCAAGATTAAGCGTGCGAGGCGATACCTCTTTCACTCTGTTTGAACGGGCATACTCACCTTTTAACCGTTTTTCCCGGTAGCGGGAAAACATCTGCGCATCGAAATCGCGTGCGAGTGGTTCGCCCATACAATCAAAAGCATGGTGCATGGCTAACTGACGTTTTAAGCCGTCTTTCAGGGTAATACTATGGGCGCTATGGACTGACCCCGCCCCGGTAGACGATCCTGGCCCCACCTCACCCGACTGTCGGTGGTCAGCGGCCATTGCGGCTCTGATAAATTTCTGCTAACTGCCCGCCGCGTGCGGGTTTTTTTATGCACTCAGGAAAGAGGCGGAAAAAATCCACCGCCATTCTGTCGCCACTTAAAAACGAGAAAACAAAAAAGCCACTCTTTCGAGTGGCTTAATTATATGATTTTAAAGCTAAAATTTGGTGGCCCCTGCTGGGTTTGAACCAGCGACCAAGCGATTATGAGTCGCCTGCTCTAACCACTGAGCTAAGGGGCCTGAGGCGCGAGATTATAATGTAACTGCGCGCAGCGATCCAGCGTTTACCTGTTGTATGTCTATTTTTCAGGCAAACGACCATAGTATGAAACTGGTTGAATTACAGACACTTTGAGTACGTTAACAGAACGAACCTCTTATCCAGCGCATAACCTGATGCTTCCGCTGTCGTTAAACCAGCATATCTTCCCTGCGCCAGTTCCTCTTTCCGCATCAATGCAGATCGAGCCCCGGCAGCTTTGGGCCTGATTTTGACGCCAGCTAAAAAAATTACCAGCCTAATAATTACCTCTGCAACAGAATGAAATCTCTGCTTACACCCTGACGATAAGCCTGACAAAAGCGAACGCTCGGGCTGATGATTCACATGCTATAAACAAATTAATAACAATTAGCATGCCTCTACAGGACAGGAAATTCCTATGCTTAACTGGACTTCAACCCAGCGCAATGTGGCGTTTGCCAGCTTTGCCAGCTGGACGCTGGATGCGTTTGACTTCTTTATTCTGGTTTTTGTGCTGAGCGATATCGCCACCAATTTCCACACCGAAATTTCCGATGTCTCGCTGGCGATCATGCTGACGCTGGCGGTCAGGCCAATCGGCGCGCTGCTGTTTGGTCGCCTTGCAGAGAAGTACGGACGTCGTCCAATCCTGATGACCAACATCATCATCTTTTCACTGTTTGAACTGCTATCCGCCTGGTCACCAACGCTGGAGTGGTTCCTGATCTTCCGGGTGATTTACGGTGTGGCGATGGGGGGGGTGTGGGGCGTGGCCTCCTCGCTGGCGATGGAAACTATTCCCGATCGCTCGCGCGGGCTGATGTCCGGTGTGTTTCAGGCGGGTTATCCCTGCGGTTATCTGCTGGCGTCAGTCGCCTTCGGCCTGTGCTACAGCCTGGTGGGGTGGCGGGGCATGTTCCTGATCGGTGTGGTGCCGATCCTGCTGCTGCCGTTTATTTATTTTAAAGTGCCGGAGTCACCGGTGTGGCTGGCTGCCCGTGAGCGTAAGGAGAGCGCAGCGTTGATGCCGGTGCTGCGCAGCCACTGGAAGCTGTGTATCTATCTGGTGCTGCTGATGGCCTGCTTTAATTTCTTCAGCCACGGCACCCAGGATCTTTATCCGACCTTTCTCAAAGTGCAGCACGGCCTCGAGCCGCACACCGTCAGCATTATTGCCATCTTCTACAATATCGCGGCGATGATGGGCGGCATTTTCTTTGGTTCGCTGTCGGAGAAAATTGGCCGGAAGAAGGCCATGATGATTGCAGCTTTCCTTGCGCTGCCGGTGCTGCCGCTGTGGGCGTTTTCCAGCGGTTCATGGATGATTGGCTGCGGTGCCTTTCTGATGCAGTTTATGGTGCAGGGCGCGTGGGGCGTGGTGCCGACCTATCTGACCGAACTGGTTCCAGCCAATGCACGAGCGGTGCTGCCGGGGTTTGTCTATCAGCTGGGGAATCTCATTGCTTCAGTCAATGCAACGCTACAGTCGAAAATTGCAGAAGCACACGGCAACAACTACGGGCTGGCGATGGCGATAGTGGCGGGGACAGTGGCTGTATTGATCTGCCTGATTGTGGCTTTAGGCCGCGAAACGCAGGGCGTGAAAATTTCGGCCAGTGACAGTACGGCGGGAGCCACAGGGGAAAACCGCTAAATGAACGGCAGCCGCTGCGGCTAAGACTTCCTGAGAGTCGCGCCACGACATTATTTTCCACGGGTAAGTACATTCAGAGGGGCGGCCGCCTGTGGCTGGGTGCTGTGCATCAGATCCTGATATGACAGCAGCATATTTCGGCCCTGATTTTTGGCCAGATACAGGGCCTGGTCGGCATGGGTTAGCGCGGTGTTAAAATCGTCACCTTCGAGCGGGGCAATACCGGCGCTGAGGGTGACGTGGGTCGATACCTTATCGTTAAAACGATGGGGGATCTCCAGATTAACCACAAACTGGCGAATACGTTCCGCCAGCTGCATTGCGATGGCTTCATTGACGTTAGTCAGCAGAACCAGAAACTCTTCGCCACCGTAGCGGGTGACAATATCCCGTGAGCGCACCGCATCGCGGATGGCAGCAGAAACGCGTATTAATGCCTGGTCACCCATGGTGTGACCGTAGTTGTCGTTATAAGCCTTAAAATTATCAATATCCAGCAGCAGGACAAAGTGATTGCCTGAATGTGTTTCGAGACTATTTTGCAGGCGATTATTCAGACCGCGACGATTATATAAGCCGGTAAGGGGGTCCAGCATGCTGAGATCGCTGAAGGACTCTTTTTCTGCGCTGAGCTGGCTGAGCAGACGACGGGTAAAAATGTCCAGTCGCCTCAGCATCAGGTGATGAAGAGTAAAACCCACCACCGGCAGCGTAATGGTAAACAGCATTAACAGCGTATTACGCCCGTCATCAAGGATCAGCACGGTTGCTGCGGTCGGCAGGGCGTGCAGGCAAAACGCCAGCAGGTGATCCGCCAGGGCAATTGCGCTTATAAAGAAGACGCAAACCAGCGCGACCAGCAGGTAATTATCGGTGGCGTAGAACTGATAATGATAGCGGGAGAATATATGCCAGGCCCACAGAATTCCGGTAAATAATGCCACGCTATTCAGACGCTCTATTTTTTCTTCCGGATGGATAAGCATTTTTGCCAGCAACCCGGCGCTGAATATTGCAATAAATAATGAGGGGAGCCAGGCTGTGAGCGGAGCATGACCGGTGGCGCGAACTGACACAAATAAAGCAGTAACGATATTCAAAAAAAGAAACAGCATCAACGACAATCGGCGCTTGCTGTTCAGCAATTCATCATAGACTTTTGTATGCATTTTATATACTCGTGACTGCCCTGGAATATCAAAGCACGGCTGTTTACAGACGGCGGATGATTATCAGCTGGAATAGTTTAGAGCTGTTATTGTTTTGTTTTTTCTGAATTGTGATCGGTGTCAATCTAACAGTTATCGATCCGGCTGTCATCCGCTGGAATAAAGTTTCACCAATGGTGCTGCAAAGTGATAAAAACTATCATATGATATTGGTAATCATTATCATTCAGTGTTGTGTGGACATAGTGAAACCATCGCGGCGTGTGGATCAGGGGGGATAAGCGGGATGAACGTTAAAAGGCTCGATAGCGGCTGGGGTGTACTGCTCCCCTGCACGGTCATGCCGCTGATAGCGCTGATGGAGCTGTCATTTTCCGAATGGCGGATACTGATGGTTGTAGCGTTTCTGGCAACGATGGTGATGCTGTTTCATAAACGTCTGCGTCACTATATGCTGCTACCGTCGTGTATGGCGCTGGCTGGCGGGATTGCTGCGATGACCCTTGACTTCGGCACGTAACAGCGGAGATTAACACATCAGGGATAAGGGATAATTTAAACAGGAGTTCAGAGCGGCTGAAAGTCGGAAAATCCGTACCGGAATTGAACAGGATACTACTGGGGAAAGGTCTCGGGAGTCTGACAGAAAGGTTATCAACATGGTGCGAAGAGAGGGACTTGAACCCTCACGTCCGTAAGAACACTAACACCTGAAGCTAGCGCGTCTACCAATTCCGCCACCTTCGCGTCCTGTTGATCTTTTATTCATATCACCGCATTTGGTGCGAAGAGAGGGACTTGAACCCTCACGTCCGTAAGAACACTAACACCTGAAGCTAGCGCGTCTACCAATTCCGCCACCTTCGCGCAGATGCTGCGTAATATGAATAACATGGTTTGGTGCGAAGAGAGGGACTTGAACCCTCACGTCCGTTAAGACACTAACACCTGAAGCTAGCGCGTCTACCAATTCCGCCACCTTCGCATACCCGCAACACAACAACGTTGTATCGCAACCACGGAGGCGCATTCTAGAGATTTTACCAGGTACGTCAACAGTTATTTCTTTATGCTGAGGCGATCGCCTGAAAAAACGGCGAATAGAGGGTGCAGAGGCGTTTCAACGCGCTTTCAGGGGCCCGTCCGGCCCCTGACGATAATTAACGTGAGGCTTTTGGCGCGCGGCCTTTGACGGCGCGATACACTTTAAAGCGGCCATTCTGCAACAGCACTTCGTGACTGCCAAAAGTGTCATCCAGTACCTGCGGATAAGGCAGGAAGGCGTTCGCCACAATACGCAATTCGCCACCGGTATTCAGATGGGCGACGGCGCCGCGGATCAGCGTTTGTGCGGCATCCAGGCTGGTCTGCATACCGTCGTGGAATGGCGGATTAGAGATAATCAGATCGAAGCGTCCGGTTATACCTGAATAGACGTTGCCAGCAACAACGGTGCCTTCCAGACCGTTGGCGGCCAGCGTGGCTTCACTGGCCGCCACGGCGCTGGCACTGACATCGGTCAGGGTCAGACGGACCTTCGGAGAGTGACTGGCCAGCATCGCAGACAGGACGCCTGCGCCACAGCCAACGTCCAACACTTTGCCTTTAGTGTGTGGCGTCAGGGTGGAGAGCAGCAGCTGGCTGCCGATGTCCAGTCCGTCTCGGCTGAATACGCCCGGCAGGGTTTTGATGGTCAAATTACCCAGCGAATAATCTTCCCAGTAGCCGTCGGCATCAAACGTTGGCTGCTGCTCCAGACGACCATGGTACAACCCACAGCGGCGGGCGCTGTCGATTTTTTCCAGTTTGGTCCAGTTCTCCAGCATCGGTTCGGCGCTGCGCACGCCGCTGCGGTTTTCACCAATAACAAAAATATCGGTGCCAACCGGCAGCAGAGACAGCAGGTTTTGCAGCTGGAACTGCGCTTCCGGCTTGTTTTTCGGCCAGTAGTACACCAGCGTATCGCAGCCTTCGGCGATCGCTGCCGTGGCCACCAGACCGAAGAGCACATTGTCACCCATAGCACGGTTAAGGATCTGCCAGTGATGATACTGCTGGGTATGCGCCCGGCTCTGTACGGTTTCCAGCTGGGCGGGCAGGTCATCCTGCAGATCGCCAGCAAAGAGTACGCGGCGTTGGGTAAATTCATCACTGTGGCGCAGTATCACTTCACTGGCCGGGGTAAATGCGGACATCGGTCACTCCTTAAAAATCAGAGCGGCGATTATAGTTGTTTGTTGGCGCAGTTTCGAAGGCTTTGTTAACCTATGTCGGTCACACGGGCAGTCAGACAGGAAAAAAGATGTCTTCCAGACGCGACCGGTTATTACAGCAAATGGGCATTACGCAGTATACGCTGCGGCGTCCGCGTGCCCTGCAGGGCGAGATTGCGGTAACTCTCCCCACAGAAACCCGGCTGGTGATTATTGCCGAGGTCCTACCCGCACTGCAGGATCCGCTGGTTGCCGACGTGCTGCGCGCGCTGGAGCTGGCTGAAATGCAGGTTCAGATGCTCACACCCGATCAGCTGGCGATGCTGCCGGATGACATTCGTTGTCACAGCTGGTGCCTGGGATTAGATGCTCCGGCAACGCTCGCCGGAACCCACCTTGTTTCGCCCGTACTGGCGGAGCTGTATGATAATGCCAGTGCCAAACGGGCACTATGGCAGCAGATTTGCCAACATGAATCAGATTTCTTTACTCACCACGCACGATCTTGATGCCGCGTTTGCCATTGAACAGCGCAGCCACGCTTTTCCCTGGTCGGAAAAAACCTTTGCCAGCAATCAGGGCGAACGCTATCTGAACCTCCGGTTGGAGGTCGATGGCGTGCTGGCCGCCTTCGCTATCACCCAGGTGGTGCTGGACGAGGCTACCCTGTTTAACCTGGCCGTCGACCCGGCGTATCAGCGACGCGGTCTTGGCCGTGAGCTGTTGCAGTACCTGATCGCCGAGCTGGAGCAGCGTGAAATTCTTACGCTCTGGCTGGAGGTACGCGCCTCTAACCATCCCGCTATCGCCCTGTACGAGCAGCTGGATTTCAATGAGGTATCCGTTCGACGCAACTACTATCCGACCGCAGATGGCAAAGAAGACGCCGTCATTATGGCCTTAACGATTTAACCGGGAATGACCGATGCTGACCCAATGGGACTGGATTTTATTTGACGCTGACGACACGCTGTTTCACTTCGATGCCTTTGCAGGGTTACAGCGGCTATTTGAACGCTACGACGTGCAGTTCAGCCACGCAGATTTCGACGATTATCAGGCAATTAACAAACCGCTGTGGGTGGACTATCAGAACGGGGCAATAAGCGCCCTGCAGCTACAGCATCAGCGTTTTCAGGGCTGGGCCGATCGTTTACAGGTGACGCCACAGGACCTGAACAGCGGATTTCTGACCGCCATGGCGGAGATCTGCCTGCCGCTGGCGGGTGCAACGGACCTGCTTAATGCGCTGAAGGGCCGGGTCAAAATGGGCATTATTACCAATGGCTTTACTGCGCTTCAGCAGACGCGACTGGAGCGCACCGGATTCCTCGGCTATTTCGATCTGCTGGTGATTTCCGAGCAGGTGGGCCATGCCAAACCGCACCCGGCGATTTTTGATTATGCGCTGGCGCAGATGGGCAACCCACCGCGCGATCGGGTGATGATGGTGGGAGACAATCCGGATTCCGATATTCTCGGCGGCATTAATGCCGGGATGGCGACCTGCTGGTTAAATGCTGACGGTCGGGTTCGACCGGAAGGGATTAATCCGACGTGGCAGGTGGCATCGCTGCGCGAATTGCAGGATAAGTTGTTCAGTTAAGGTTGTATCCTTGTTCGCCTGGCCTCACACCTCCCTGTGCCCGGACGCTCCGCTTATCCGGCCAAACCCGGTTGCCTGAATGTTGCTGCGTTGCTGCCTGAAATCCACTTTCTTCCGGCAGCAACACAATGATTTGAAGGGGAACCGTAACGGTTAACCAGTTCGCAGGTCTAACAGCGATCTCCAAAAAAGATCGCCCAAACCTTACAGCCCCAGCTTCGCAAAGTCCGATGCGTCATGGCGCTCTGCCAGCTGCTGATCCTCCGGGCCCCAGTTGCGATTGACAATCCGGCCCCGCTTCACTGCCGGGCGCTTCGCAATCTCCTCTGCCCAGCGCACCACGTTCTTATACGAGGCTGCATCGAGAAACTCTGCGGCTTCATACATCAGACCCTGCACCAGCGTGCCGTACCACGGCCAGATGGCAATATCGGCGATAGTGTAGGCATCACCGGCAATGTAGCGATGCTCGCCCAGCTGCTTATCCAGCAGGTCGAGTTGACGTTTGGCTTCCATGGTAAACCGATCGATGGCGTATTCGATCTTCACCGGCGCATAGTGATAAAAGTGACCGAAACCGCCTCCGACGTAGGGGGCCGCCCCCTGTAACCAGAACAGCCAGTTCAGCGTTTCGGTACGCCCGGCCGGATCTTTTGGCAGGAAGTGACCAAACTTTTCTGCCAGATACAGCAGAATAGCACCCGACTCAAACACGCGCGTTGCCGGCGTGGTGGAGGTATCCAGCAGCGCCGGGATTTTGGAATTTGGATTCACCGCCACGAAACCGGAGGAGAACTGATCGCCTTCGCCAATGCGGATCAGGTGTGCATCATACTCAGCGCCGTGCTCGTTCAACGCCAGCAGCTCTTCCAGCAGAATTGTGACCTTCTGACCGTTAGGCGTACCCAGCGAGTACAATTGCAAAGGATGTTTGCCGGTTGGCAGGGTGGCCTCGTGACGTGCACCCGCCGTTGGGCGATTGATGCTGCCCCATTTGCCACCATGCGCTTTATTTTCGCTCCAGACTTTTGCTGGCTGATAATCGTTGGTGCTCATAACGCGATATACCCTTGCTAGGAAGTGGATTGGCTGTGATGCCGCAGACAGATTAAACGTGGCGGAATGCCGCGCTGAAAGCCAAACACGGCATCTCTCATTGTTCAGGTATAGCACGGCTGACCTGTCCGCGTTTATCTATAACGAGCAGCGTTGGGATTGAGGTGAAGATGAAACACGAAAAGCGCGAAGCGCAACATGAAACGGGACTGATTGTGAATGCAGAGGGGCGTACCTGCTGCTACTGGCAGCCGCAGATGCCTGATTATCACGACAGTGAATGGGGCAGGCCGGTGACTGACGATCGGCTGATTTTTGAAAAAGTCTGTCTGGAGGGTTTTCATTCCGGCATGTCGTGGCAGATGATTTATAACAAGCGGGAAAATTTCCGTCGGGCCTTTGCCGGGTTTGATTTCGCAACGGTGGCGCGTTTCAACGATGCCGATATAGCCCGACTGATGGCAGACAAAAGCATTGTTCGTAACCGGGCGAAAATCCTCGCCACCATTAACAATGCACAGCGCGCGCTTGAGATGGTGGCGGAGGCGGGGTCGCTGGCAGCATGGTTCTGGCAGTTTGAACCTAAACCGGAAGCGCGCCCGAAGACGCTCGACATTCACTACTGGCAGAACAATAACACCTCGCCGGAAGCACAGGCGATGTCGAAAGCGTTAAAAAAACGCGGCTGGCGCTGGGTAGGACCTGTCACCACCTATGCCCTGATGCAGGCGCTGGGGCTGGTCAACGATCACCTGCAGGGCTGCTGCGTGCGCGAGGCTTGCGAGACAGAAAGAGGCCTGCTGAAAAGGCCGGAACCAGCTGCGGCTGGCCTTTCGGCGGAATAAGCGGCGTTCTGCATTGTTTCTGACGGCAGAATCGGCGAAAATGCCGGCCATTACGATTAATTGGCTCAGAAGAACTTCATGTCTAATGCACCCTTTATGCAAGAGGTGGCCCGTCGCCGCACTTTTGCCATCATTTCCCACCCGGATGCCGGTAAAACCACCATCACTGAAAAAGTGCTGCTGTTCGGACAGGCGATCCAGACTGCCGGTACGGTAAAAGGTCGCGGATCCAACCAGCATGCAAAATCGGACTGGATGGAGATGGAAAAACAGCGTGGTATCTCGATCACCACCTCTGTAATGCAGTTTCCGTATCGCGAATGCCTGGTTAACCTGCTGGATACCCCGGGGCATGAAGACTTCTCGGAGGATACCTACCGCACCCTGACGGCAGTAGACTGCTGTCTGATGGTGATCGACGCTGCAAAAGGCGTTGAGGATCGTACCCGCAAGCTGATGGAAGTGACCCGTCTGCGCGACACACCGATCCTGACCTTTATGAACAAGCTGGACCGTGATATCCGCGATCCGATGGAGGTCATGGATGAGGTGGAGAACGAGCTGAAAATCGCCTGTGCGCCAATCACCTGGCCCATTGGCTGTGGCAAGCTGTTTAAGGGCGTCTACCACCTGTATAAAGACGAAACCTATCTGTATCAGAGTGGTAAAGGCCATACCATTCAGGATGTCCGCATCGTTAAAGGGCTGGACAATCCGGAGCTGGATGCCGCCATCGGTGAAGACCTGGCCGCGCAGCTGCGTGATGAGCTGGAGCTGGTGCAGGGTGCATCCCACGAATTTGATCGCGATGCGTTCCTTGAGGGGCAGCTGACGCCGGTCTTCTTCGGTACCGCGTTAGGTAACTTTGGTGTGGACCATATGCTTGACGGCCTGGTTGAATGGGCACCCTCACCGATGCCGCGTGAGACCGATGCGCGCACCGTGACCGCAGCCGACGAAAAATTTAGCGGTTTTGTGTTCAAGATCCAGGCCAATATGGACCCGAAACACCGTGACCGCGTGGCGTTTATGCGCGTGGTATCCGGAAAATATGAAAAAGGGATGAAGCTGCGTCAGGTACGTCTGGGTAAAGACGTGGTGATCGCCGACGCACTGACCTTTATGGCCGGTGACCGTTCACACGTGGAAGAAGCCTATCCGGGTGATATTATCGGCCTGCACAACCACGGCACCATCCAGATTGGCGACACCTTTACCCAGGGTGAGAACATGAAGTTCACCGGTATTCCGAACTTCGCGCCGGAGCTTTTCCGCCGCATCCGCCTGCGCGATCCCCTGAAGCAAAAGCAGCTGCTGAAGGGGCTGGTTCAGCTGTCGGAAGAGGGGGCTGTTCAGGTCTTCCGTCCGGTACACAACAACGATCTGATCGTTGGCGCCGTTGGGGTGCTGCAGTTCGACGTGGTGGTTGCGCGCCTGAAAAGCGAATACAACGTTGAAGCGATTTACGAATCGGTGAACGTCTCAACCGCCCGCTGGGTGGAATGCGGTGACGTGAAAAAATTCGATGAGTTCCAGCGTAAAAACGAGGTTAACCTCGCGCTCGACGGCGGTGATAACCTGACCTACATCGCGCCGACGATGGTGAACCTGAATATTACCCAGGAGCGCTATCCTGAGGTGGTGTTCCGTAAAACCCGCGAGCACTGATGTCGGCATCGATGCGTCTGCCCTGACGCCGTTATAGCACTCTGAAAGGGGAACGATCTGTTGTACAGATCGTTCCCCTTTTTCGTTACAGACTACTCCTAAAACCCCATCATTTTGCTGCTTTACCCATCATTTCCTTCGTCTTGTCCGGTGAAATTCTGATTCCTGACTATATTGATTTTACGGGCCGCAAAAATGGATGGCAGCGGCGGCTGCAATATTGTCGGTAATGGATAACCGAAACCGAATCTACAGCTACGCCGTTTGTAGCTGAAAAGCTCACCGTTGTGAGTGATGAAGACTAAAAGGAACGAATCGATGATGAAGACTAAGATTGCTAAAGCACTGATGACTGTACTGGTAGGCTCTGCGCTGGTGGGCGGTTCTGCAATGGCGGAAGAGTCCTTAATGAATAAAGTGCAAAACTCTGCCGACAGTGCGGGTGAAAAAATCGATAGCTCTATGAAAAAAGTCGGTGGTTACATGGACGACAGCAGCGTGACGGCAAAAGTTAAAGCGGCGCTGGTAGATGATGAGGCGATTAAAAGTACGGATATCTCGGTTAAAACCCATGACGGCGTGGTAACGCTGAGCGGCTTTGTTGCCTCACAGGATCAGGCTGAAAAAGCGGTCGCGCTAACCAAAGGGATCGAAGGGGTTAAATCCGTTAGTGACAAGCTGCACGTCAAAGACAGCACCAAACAGAGCGTGAGTGGTTATGCCGGTGATGCGGCAACGACCAGTGAAATTAAGGCTAAACTGTTAGCTGATGACATTGTACCGTCACGCAACGTGAAGGTGGAAACCACCAACGGTGTGGTTCAACTTTCCGGTAAGGTGAAAACCCAGGCGCAGTCCGATCGTGCCGAAAGTATTGCCAAAGCCATTGATGGCGTCAAAAGCGTGAAAAACGATCTGAGCATTAAATAGTAAAAAGAGATTCAGTCCGGCTGATGCACTGCTGAACTGGATGACATTCCGGACTGATTCCGGCGGAGGAATACCGATGCCGGATTAAAAAGCGATGCAGGCCGTTCGATTTCAACTTTGGTGGTAAGGAGAAGCTTATGTTTCGTTGGGGCATTATTTTTCTGGTAATCGCGCTGATTGCAGCCGCGTTAGGTTTTGGTGGTTTGGCTGGTACTGCGGCCTGGGCGGCAAAACTCGTCTTCGTTGTCGGTATTATTATCTTCCTGGTAAGCTTGTTTACCGGACGTAAAAAGCTCTGACAGCCGAATCAAATAAATCGAATTGCAACAAAAAGCAAAAAGCGTCTTACGGACGTGACTGAGACCAGGTATCCTCTGAGATCCGTGTATATGGAGGATACCTGACTTGGGCAAACGCATCCCGATTACCCTCGGCAATATTGCGCCACTGGGTCTGAAACCTTTCCGGCCAGGGACACTTGCTCTGGTGTGCGAAGGGGGTGGTCAGCGCGGTATCTTCACCGCTGGCGTGCTGGATGAATTCCAGCGGGCTCACTATAACCCCTTTGATATTCTGCTGGGCACCTCTGCTGGTGCACAGAACCTCTCTGCGTATGTCTGCGGTCAGCCGGGTTACGCCCGACGGGTGATTACCCGCTATACCACCAGTAATCAATTCTTTAATCCGCTGCGCTTTGTCCGCGGTGGCAATATGATCGATCTCGACTGGTTGGTGGACATTACCCGTAAAGAGTTTCCTCTGGCGCTGGATGCCGGGGAAAAATTGTTTCGTTCCGGACGCGAATTCTATATGTGCGCCTGCCGCAGCGACGACTATTCGGCGAACTACTTTTCCCCGGATGCGGACAGCTGGCATGACATTATTAAAGCCTCCAGCGCGATCCCCGGCCTGTACCGCAACGGCGTGGATCTCTCCGGCGTGAGCTATCTGGACGGCGGCATCAGTGATGCGATTCCGGTGCGTGAAGCCGCGCGTCTGGGCGCGGATACCATTGTGGTGATCCGGACCGTGCCGTCGCAGATGACCTATACCCCGCAGTGGGTGAAGCGTATCGAGCGCTGGCTCAGCGACAGCGCGCTGCAGCCGCTGGTAAATATCCTGCAGCTGCATGAAGGAAGCTATCACCAGATTCAGAGTTTTATCGAGGCGCCTCCCGGACAGCTGAACATTATTGAAATCTATCCGCCCCGTGCGCTGGCCAGCAATGCGCTGGGCAGCCGGATTGTGTCACTCAATCAGGATTATCATCTGGGCCGACGCTGCGGGCGCTATTTCCTTGCCACGCTCGGTCAGTGGCTCGGTAGCGGGCAGCTGTATCCAAAAGCCGTGGTCCCGCCCGCCCTGGTAGCGAACGAGCCCGATCGTGAGGGGATCATAGTCGATCCGGCGGCGGGCTTTGACAGCAACCTGGATAAAGGAACCCCGGCATGAGTCCACAATTTGTTGATACCCACTGTCATTTTGATTTCCCTCCCTTTGTGGGTAACGAGCGGGAAAGCCTGCGTCTGGCGACAGAAGCCGGAGTCGAGAAAATCATTGCGGTCAGCGTATCGGCAGATCGCTTCAGTCGGGTGCTGGCGCTGGCTGCCGATCATCCCCCCGTTTATGCTGCGATCGGGCTGCATCCAATGGCAATAGATGAACACGATGAGCAGGCGCTGGCCTCGCTGGAACAGTGCCTGCGCCAGCGGCCAGCTAAGCTGGTGGCGCTGGGTGAAATAGGGCTCGATCTTTATATCGAACACCCGCAGTTCGAACGCCAGCAGGCGGTGCTGGATGCACAGCTTCGGCTGGCTCGTGATTACGATCTGCCGGTGATTCTGCATTCACGCCGCACTCACGACAGGCTGGCACAGCATCTGCGCCGTATTCCACTGCCAAGGCGCGGTGTCGTCCACGGTTTTGCCGGTAGCGAGCAGCAGGCGCTGGCGTTTATTCGTGCGGGCTATGCCATCGGCGTTGGCGGTACCATCACTTATCCCCGAGCCAGTAAAACCCGTAATGCGATTGCCCGGCTGCCGCTGAGTTCGCTGCTGCTGGAAACTGATTCACCGGATATGCCGCTTCAGGGCTGGCAGGGCCAGCCTAACCGGCCTGAACGGGTGAAACATGTCTGGCAAAGCCTTTGCGAACTGCGCCCTGAACCGCCAGTACAGATTGCAGAAACCCTGAGAGAAAACACCCGCGCGCTGTTCGGCCTGTAAATCCACTATCCCGATCGCAGGCCAGCGCAGTTCACTTTTTCCGTCGCAAAAAATGTTATAATTGTAACATTGCAGTATGGTACTACCTTTTTAATATCGGTGGCACGGACTACGCACGGAAAATATGTGATTTGCGTAACGTTAAATGCAATAATTTTGAAAGTTATAGCATCTGGTTGTGAGCTGTAATACAAAAAACATCCAGCCTCGGTGTTATAATTCTAACATCTCAGGGTGGCTGCTGTGTCAGGCCCGGCCCCTGATCACCTTTTCTGGAGAAAAAACATGTCTGATATGAAAACGCAGGCGCTGCGCGCCCTGAAACTGATGGATTTAACCACGCTGAACGACGATGACACCGAGGCAAAGGTTATTGCGCTTTGCCACCAGGCGAAATCTCCGGCAGGCAATACGGCGGCGATCTGCATCTATCCACGTTTTATTCCGGCAGCACGCAAGGCGCTGCGCGAGCAGGGCACCCCGGAGATCCGTATCGCAACCGTGACCAACTTCCCGCACGGCAATGACGATATTGATATTGCTCTGGCAGAAACCCGGGCTGCGATTGCCTACGGTGCGGACGAAGTGGATGTGGTGTTCCCGTATCGTGCGCTGATTGCCGGTAATGAAACCGTGGGGTATCAGCTGGTAAAAGCCTGTAAAGAGGCCTGCGCGGCGGCGGACGTACTGTTGAAAGTCATCATTGAAACCGGTGAACTGAAGGATCCGGCGCTGATTCGTCAGGCGTCGTCGATCGCCATTGATGCCGGTGCAGATTTCATTAAAACCTCAACCGGTAAAGTGCCGGTCAATGCCACGCCGGAAGTGGCTGAAATAATGATGCGGGTGATTGCAGAAAAGGGCGTGCAGCAGCAGGTTGGTTTTAAGCCTGCGGGCGGCGTGCGCACGGCCGATGATGCGGCTTTGTATCTGAAACTGGCCGATGACATTCTCGGCAGCGGCTGGGCTGACGCCCGCCATTTCCGCTTTGGTGCTTCGAGCCTGCTGGCCAGTCTGCTGAACGCGGCGGGTTTTGCCGGTGCGACCAGCGACAGCAAATATTAAAAACTTACCCGTTTTGGGGGCTGACTCAGCCACCAGCCGCTGGCCGCTGACGTATTCCGGGCCAGCGGCCTCTCTCTCAGTCCGCGCTGTGCATTGCCATAAAGCCACGGCGGCAGGCGACAAACATGACAGCAATATTTATTGGGGGTTACCGTGTTTCTGCCACAAGAGATCATTCGGAAAAAACGTGACGGACAGGCGCTGAGTGAAGAAGAGATCCGCTTCTTCATTAACGGTGTGCGCGACAATACGGTGTCAGAAGGACAGATTGCCGCGCTGGCAATGACCATTTACTTCCACGATATGTCGCTGCCGGAGCGCGTGGCGCTGACCATGGCCATGCGCGATTCCGGATCGGTGCTGAACTGGCAGTCGCTGGATCTTAACGGCCCGATCGTGGATAAACACTCCACCGGCGGCGTCGGTGATGTGACCTCGCTGATGCTGGGACCCATGGTTGCCGCCTGCGGCGGCTATGTGCCGATGATCTCCGGTCGCGGCCTCGGCCATACCGGCGGCACGCTGGATAAGCTGGAGGCGATCCCCGGCTTTGATATTTTTCCGCATGACGATCGTTTTCGGCAGATCATCAAAGAGGTTGGCGTAGCGATCATCGGGCAGACTCATTCGCTGGCTCCGGCGGATAAGCGCTTCTATGCGACCCGTGATATTACCGCTACCGTGGATTCGATCCCGCTGATCACCGCGTCGATTCTGGCGAAAAAACTGGCCGAGGGGCTGGATGCGCTGGTAATGGATGTCAAAGTGGGATCGGGCGCGTTTATGCCGACCCCCGAACAGTCCGAGCTGCTGGCGCAGTCGATCGTTGGCGTGGCCAACGGCGCGGGCTGCAAAACCACCGCGCTGTTGACCGACATGAATCAGGTTCTGGCCTCAACGGCCGGTAACGCGCTGGAAGTGCGTGAAGCGGTGCAGTTCCTGACCGGCGCATACCGCAATCCGCGCCTGCTGGAAGTGACCATGGCGCTGTGTGTTGAAATGCTGATTTCCGGTGGCCTGGCAGGCTCGGCAGACGAAGCACGAATCAAACTTCAGACGGTGCTGGATAACGGCCGCGCGGCAGAGATATTTGCTCGCATGGTGGCCGCGCAGCAAGGCCCGACCGATTTTATTGAGCGTATGGACCGCTATCTGCCTGCGCCGATGCTGAGCAAAGCGGTCTACGCCGAACGCGCAGGTATCGTCAGCGCGATGGATACCCGCGCGCTGGGAATGGCGGTGGTATCGATGGGCGGCGGTCGCCGCCGCGCCAGCGACAGCATTGATTACAGCGTCGGGCTGAGCAACGTTGTGGCGCTGGGTACGGCGGTGGACAGCCAGCAGCCGCTGGCGGTTATCCATGCTGCCAGCGAAGACAGCTGGCAGCAAGCTGCCACAGCCGTCAGGGCGGCGGTCACGCTGTCTGAGACGCAGATCGAGAAAACACCCGTTATCTATCGCAGAATCTCGCAATAAGCGGTATTCTGTTCTGATCGCATTTTTTTAACGCTCATCGCGACATTCGCGCAGGAGATCAGGATGAAACGTGCATTTATTATGGTGCTGGATTCTTTTGGAATCGGCGCCAGTAAAGACGCCGATAAATTCGGTGATAAAGGCTCGGATACCCTCGGACACATTGCCGAGGCGTGCTTCAGGGGTGAAGCAGATCAGGGCCGTAAAGGCCCACTCAACCTGCCTAATCTGACCCGACTGGGGCTGGGGAAAGCGGCAGAAGCCTCAACGGGTAAATTCCCGCCGGGCCTGGATAAAAACGCGGAAATTATTGGCGCTTACGGTTATGCCAGCGAGCTGTCCTCCGGTAAAGACACCCCTTCCGGCCACTGGGAAATTGCCGGAGTGCCGGTGATGTTTGACTGGGGTTACTTCAGCGATCTGGAGAACAGCTTCCCGCAGGCGCTGCTGGATCTGCTGGTGGAAAAAGCCAGGCTGCCGGGCTACCTCGGTAACTGCCACGCTTCCGGTACGGTGATCCTCGACCGACTGGGCGAAGAGCACATGAAAACCGGCAAGCCGATTTTCTATACCTCGGCAGACTCGGTATTCCAGATTGCCTGCCACGAAGAGACATTTGGCCTCGATCGCCTTTACGAACTGTGTGAAATCGCCCGTGAAGTGCTGACAGAAGGTGGCTACAATATTGGCCGCGTTATCGCGCGTCCGTTTGTTGGCGACAAGGCCGGTCACTTTGAGCGTACTGGCAATCGCCACGACCTGGCGGTCGAGCCACCGGCGCCAACCATCCTGAAAAAGCTGGTGGATGAGCAGGGCGGCGAGGTGATCTCGGTCGGTAAGATTGCCGATATCTATGCGCACGTCGGCATCACCAAAAAAGTGAAAGCCACCGGTCTGGATGCGCTGTTTGACGCCAGCGTGGCGGAAATGAAAACCGCACCGGACAACAGTATTGTCTTCACCAACTTCGTTGATTTTGACTCCACCTGGGGTCACCGTCGCGACGTTCCGGGCTATGCCGGCGGGCTGGAGCTGTTTGACCGCCGTCTGCCGGAGCTGATGGCGCAGGTGAAAGAGGGCGATATTCTGATCCTCACCGCCGATCACGGCTGCGATCCGACCTGGGCCGGAACGGAACACACCCGCGAACATATCCCGGTGCTGATCTACGGTCCTGGGGTTAAGCCCGGCTATCTGGGCTACAGCGATACCTTTGCTGACATTGGTCAGACGGTTGCCAGTTATTTTGGCCTGTCACCGATGGAATACGGCAAAAACCTGCTGAAGTAATGCTGCCGCTGCGACTGGCGGCAGCACCTGTAACGACGACTCATAACCGGCCAGGCAGCAGCCTGGCCTGAAAAATAAGGATAAAACATGGCTACGCCTCATATTAACGCTGAGATGGGTGATTTCGCAGACGTGGTTCTGATGCCGGGCGACCCGCTGCGTGCGAAACATATCGCGGAAACCTTCCTGCAGGACGCGGTAGAAGTGAACAACGTGCGCGGCATGCTGGGCTATACCGGTACCTACAAAGGCCGCAGAATCTCCGTTATGGGCCACGGTATGGGCATTCCATCCTGCTCAATCTATGCCAAAGAGCTGATCACTGAATTTGGCGTGAAGAAAATCATTCGTGTGGGATCGTGCGGTGCGGTTCGTGCCGACGTTAAATTGCGTGATGTGGTGATTGGGATGGGGGCCTCGACCGATTCTAAAGTGAATCGCCTGCGCTTCAAAGATCACGATTTCGCGGCGATTGCTGACTTTGATATGGTGCGTAACGCGGTGGATGCGGCGAAGGCGCTGGGCGTGGAGGCACGCGTAGGTAACATCTTCTCCGCCGATCTGTTCTACACGCCGGATCCGCAGATGTTTGATGTGATGGAGAAGTACGGCATCCTGGGGGTGGAAATGGAAGCGGCCGGGATTTACGGCGTGGCCGCCGAGTTCGGCGCAAAAGCGCTGGCAATTTGTACCGTATCTGACCATATCCGCACTCACGAGCAGACCACTGCCGCTGAGCGCCAGACCACCTTCAGCGACATGGTGGCGATCGCGCTGGAGTCGGTTCTGCTGGGCGATAAAGCGTAATTTCCCGCTGAGGCTGGCAGTCGCCAGCCTCACATTTTTTCCGCTCTTTCGGAACAAGCTGTGGTGACCTGATATCTCCGCGAAAGCTCATCGCACACGTTGCCCTTCGCAGCACACAAAACCCCGGAATTTTCCCGAAAAGTCACACTATTTGCTGGCAGGGCCGTCCGGCGAGTCTTCAGAGTCAGGCCTGATGGCATCATCGCGCCGATCTTCACGATCCGTATCACTGTCTTCGCTGAGTGGATTATTCGCGGTCAGCAGGAAAGGCGACTGCTGCCAGCGGGTACGGCGATCACGCAGCAGCGTCCGGCTGAGAATAATACCGATTGCCAGCGCCAGCAGCATCATCAGCCGCAGGATATTGGTGGTGTTATCGACCTGTTTAGCTTCCGTCACCAGCACATGTGTATCAAGAGTGACGCGCAGAAAACCGATAGGCCCCTCTTTACTGGTCAGCGGCTGAACGATTTGATGATTGAAGTAGCTGCCAGCGCGCTGGCCATCCAGCGCCAGACGATCGCGGACGTTGATGGTTTCACCGCTGCGGGCGACCAGGCTACCGTCATCGCTGTAGACTGCAGCATCGAGGATCCGGCTTTCATGGGTCAGCTGGTCGAGAGTATCGACAATTTTTTGATGATTATCGTCACTGTTTTCCATCAGCGGTGTCAGGGTCCATGCCACCTGGCGGGTCAGCGTCTGCGCCAGTTCTTCTACCTGCCCCGAACGGGCCATCTGACGACCCAGGCTGAACCAGGATGCGCCCTGCATCAGTACCACCAGCAGCGCCAGGCAGATCAATACAATCACCGTTCGGTGCAGGCGAAATTTAAGTTTGGCTTTTGCCATCGTGACCCTTCAAAAAATAGACCGACACACCTGCTTTATGTTGCCAGAAGGCGGGCTAACAGGGTAGCCTCTTGCCAGCTTTATCGTCGTTCTGTCGAAGTTATTAAGTCCTTACAGGAGCTGTAATGCCAAATAGTCTGACCTGGTGCGACCTGCCTTCCGATGTCTCTCTCTGGCCGGGGTTACCTCTTTCTCTCAGCGGTGATGAAGTGATGCCGCTGGACTACCGCGCTGGCCAAACCGGCTGGCTGCTGTATGGGCGTCAGCTCGACAAAGCCCGCCTGACGGATTATCAGCATCGCCTGGGTGCTGCAATGGTGATCGTCAGTGCATGGAGCGTGGAAGATTATCAGGTGCTGCGTCTGGCTGGCTCACTGACGCCGCGCGCCACCAAACTGGCTCACGAACTGGGGCTGGACGTTGCGCCGCTGGGGCGCATTCCCCATCTGAAAACCCCGGGTCTGCTGGTAATGGATATGGATTCAACGGCGATTGAAATCGAATGCATCGACGAAATCGCCAAACTGGCGGGCAGCGGCGAACGGGTGGCTGACGTCACCGAGCGCGCCATGCGCGGCGAACTGGACTTTGCCGCCAGCCTGCGCGAACGCGTGGCCACGCTGAAAGATGCCGATGCCAATATCCTCAGACAGGTGCGCGATGTGCTGCCGCTGATGCCGGGCCTGACCTCGCTGGTGCAAAAACTGCAGGCGCTGGGCTGGCAGGTGGCGATCGCTTCCGGTGGCTTTACTTACTTTGCGGAACATCTGCGCGATACGCTGCATCTGTCGGCCATTGCTGCCAACGTGCTGGAGATCCGCGATGGCAAACTGACCGGTGAAGTGCTGGGGGATATCGTTGATGCACAGTACAAAGCTGACACGCTGAAGCGCCTGGCCGAGCGATTTGCCATTGCCTCTGAGCAGACGGTGGCGGTGGGCGACGGCGCAAACGATCTGCCGATGATTAAGGCTTCCGCGCTGGGCATTGCTTACCACGCCAAGCCGAAGGTCAATGAACAGGCCGCAGTGAGCATCCGTCATGCGGATCTGATGGGCGTGTTCTGCATTCTTAGCGGCAGTCTGATTCACGAAGAGCGTTAAGGGGACGTTTTGGCTAAAGCGGTAAAACGCGCCTTTGTCTGCAATGAATGTGGCGCAGACTATCCGCGCTGGCAGGGGCAATGCAGCGCCTGCCACGCCTGGAACACGATCACTGAGGTGCGGCTCGCCGCATCTCCCGCCGCTGCGCGCACCGAGCGCCTGTCAGGCTATGCCGGCAGTGCCGGAACCAGCCGCGTGCAGAAACTGTCGGATATCAGCCTTGAGGCGCTGCCGCGCTTCAGTACCGGTTTTAAAGAGTTTGACCGCGTGCTGGGCGGCGGCGTGGTGCCCGGTAGTGCCATCCTGATCGGCGGCAACCCCGGTGCGGGCAAGAGTACGCTGCTGCTGCAAACCCTGTGCAAGCTGTCGGAAGAGATGAAAACCCTGTACGTCACTGGGGAAGAGTCCTTACAGCAGGTGGCAATGCGCGCGCACCGGCTGGGGCTGCCGACCGAAAATCTGAATATGCTGTCGGAAACCAGCATCGAACAGATCTGCCTGATTGCCGAGCAGGAACAGCCCAGGCTAATGGTGATCGATTCCATTCAGGTCATGCATATGGCAGATATTCAGTCTTCGCCGGGCAGCGTAGCCCAGGTGCGTGAAACCGCCGCCTGGCTGACGCGCTTCGCTAAAACCCGCGGTGTGGCTATCGTGATGGTTGGCCACGTCACCAAAGACGGTTCGCTGGCCGGTCCGAAGGTTCTTGAGCACTGCATCGACTGTTCGGTGCTGCTGGATGGTGATGCGGATTCCCGCTTTCGCACGCTGCGCAGCCATAAAAACCGCTTCGGTGCGGTGAACGAGCTGGGCGTGTTTGCCATGACCGAACAGGGGCTGCGTGAAGTCAGCAACCCGTCGGCAATCTTTTTAAGCCGCGGTGACGAAGTGACTTCCGGTAGCTCGGTCATGGTGCTGTGGGAAGGCACGCGGCCGCTGCTGGTGGAGATTCAGGCGCTGGTCGATCACTCGATGATGGGCAATCCGCGCCGCGTGGCGGTGGGGCTTGAGCAGAACCGACTGGCTATTCTGCTGGCGGTACTTCACCGCCACGGGGGCCTGCAAATGGCTGACCAGGACGTGTTTGTCAACGTGGTGGGCGGGGTGAAGGTCACTGAAACCAGTGCCGATCTCGCGCTGATGCTGTCGATGGTCTCCAGCCTGCGAGACCGCCCGCTGCCGCAGGATCTGGTGGTGTTCGGTGAGGTGGGGCTGGCCGGTGAAATCCGTCCGGTGCCAAGCGGGCAGGAACGCATCTCCGAAGCGGCCAAGCACGGTTTTCGCCGCGCCATTGTTCCAGCGGCCAACGTGCCGAAGAAGATGCCGGAAAATATGAAGGTTTATGGAGTGAAGAAGCTGGCGGACGCGCTGGCTATTCTTGACGACCTATAATGAGATATCGCGGGCCGAGGCGGCCCGCCGATCGCGCAGGAGGCATGTTGTGTCGTCGTTTGATTATCTGAAAACTGCCATTCGCCAGCAGGGCTGCACGCTGCAACAGGTTGCTGACGCCAGCGGCATGACCAAGGGCTATCTGAGCCAGCTACTGAATGCCAAAATCAAAAGCCCCAGCGCGCAGAAGCTGGAGGCGCTACACCGTTTCCTCGGGCTGGAGTTTCCCCGCCGTGAGAAAACCATCGGCGTGGTGTTCGGCAAGTTTTATCCACTGCACACCGGTCACATTTACCTGATCCAGCGCGCCTGTAGCCAGGTGGATGAGCTGCATATCATTATGGGCTACGACGAACCGCGCGACAAAAAGCTGTTTGAAGACAGCGCGATGTCGCAGCAGCCCACCGTCAGCGACCGCCTGCGTTGGCTGCTGCAGACCTTTAAATACCAGAAAAATATCCGTATCCACTCATTTAATGAAGAGGGGATGGAACCGTATCCCCACGGCTGGGACGTGTGGAGTGAAGGCGTCCGTGCCTTTATGGACGATCGTGGGATTGTTCCCGATCGGATTTATACCAGTGAAGAGGCCGATGCGCCGCAGTTTAAAGCCCATCTGGGCGTGGAGGCGATGGTCATCGATCCCCGGCGATCGTTTATGAACATTAGCGGTGGGCAGATCCGCCAGGACCCCTTCCGCTACTGGGAATATATCCCCACCGAGGTGAAGCCATTTTTTGTGCGTACCGTGGCGATCCTGGGCGGTGAATCCAGTGGTAAATCGACGCTGGTTAACAAGCTGGCGAACATCTTCAACACCACCAGCGCGTGGGAGTTTGGCCGTGATTATGTCTTCACGCACCTCGGCGGTGATGAGATGGCGCTACAGTATTCTGACTATGACAAAATCGCCCTCGGTCAGGCGCAGTACATCGATTTTGCCGTTAAATACGCCAATAAAGTGGCCTTTATTGATACGGACTTTGTCACGACTCAGGCCTTCTGCAAGAAGTACGAAGGGCAGGAGCACCCCTTTGTTCAGGCGCTGATTGATGAGTATCGCTTCGATCTGGTGATCCTGGTGGAGAACAATGTGCCGTGGGTCGCTGACGGCCTGCGTAGCCTGGGCAGCTCTGTCGATCGCAAAGAGTTTCAGGAACTGCTGGTGTCGATGCTGAAGAAAAACGGCATCAGCTATGTGCACGTGGAGCAGGATAACTACGATGAGCGCTTCCTGCGCTGCGTGGACTTAGTGAAAGAGATGCTGGGCGCCCAGTAAAGAGCTGGTCGCCCTGCGCACTGGCCGCTATTGAGGTTGATCACCCGCCAGCGGCCCTTTACCGGGATTAATACGCGATCACGACTTTGCCGCGCATATGGCCTTCCAGCACCAGTTTGTGCGCTTCGCTCAGCGTTTCCACGCTCAGACCGTGCAGCGTTTTGCTGAGTGAGGTGGCAATTTTGCCCTCATCCAGCAGCCTGGCGGTCGCATCCAGAATTTCACCCTGGCGGGCGATATCGTCGGTGGTAAACATGCTGCGGGTATACATGAATTCGAAATGCAGCGCTGCGCTTTTCAACTTCAGCTGATCCATGTTCAGCGGTTTCTCGTTCTCCACAATGGTACAAATCTGGCCCTGCGGCGCGATGATCTGGCTCATTGCTGGCCAGTGGCCATCCGTGTCGTTCAGGCAAAAGATATAGTCCACGTGCTTCAGGCCGTGCTTCGCCAGCTCCGCCGACATATCCTTATAATCAATCACCAGGTCGGCACCGCGATCCTGACACCACTGAACGGAATCCGGGCGAGAAGCGGTAGCAATCACCTTTACCTTGCTGTGCAGTTTGGCAAATGGGATCGCCAGCGATCCGACACCACCCGCACCGCCAACAATCAGCAGCGTTTTATTCTCCGCGGCACGGTCAATCTGCAGACGATCGAACAGGCCCTCCCATGCGGTCAGCGCGGTCAGCGGGATCGCTGCCGACTGGGCCCAGTCCAGATTACGCGGCTTGTGGCCGGTAATGCGCGCGTCAATCAGCTGTTGGGTCGCGTTGCTGCCCGGCCGGGTGATATCGCCCGCGTAGTAAACTTCATCGCCGATGCTAAAGCCAGTGACTTTACTGCCAACGGCCAGCACGATACCGCTGGCGTCCCAACCGAGAATACGTGGCTGCTGCAGGCCGTTCTTCATGGCACCTTTGTGTACTTTCGTATCGACCGGATTGACCGACACGGCTTTCACTTCAACCAAAAGATCGTACTCACCGGGTGTCGGCTGCGGCTGCTGGATTTCAATAAACTGCTGCGGATTTTTTGAGTCAATAGCAATCGCTTTAAATGTCATAGTAATTTTCCTGAAATGAGGTTTTATTCAGTGTAGAGAGTCATACGGCTAATGATAAGCTGGATAATAATGTATTGAGTGTTCGTCTGAGGTGAACAACGATGTTTAAGGCGTTGCAGGATATGGCGCTGTTTGCGCTGGTGGCAGAATGCGGCAGCTTCACCGGCGCGGCCCGACGAGCAGAATTGCCGAAATCCAGCGTCAGCCAGCGCATCAGTCGACTGGAACAGACGCTGGGACTGCGATTGATCAATCGTACTACGCGTCAGCTCAAGTTGACCTTTGCCGGCGAGCGTTACCTGGTGCACTGTCAGGAGATGCTGGCTGCCAGCGAGCGCGCTGATATGGCGATAGAACGTCTGAGGGAAAACCCCAGCGGTCGGCTGCGCATCACATCTCCCGCCGGTATCGGTGCGACGTTACTGGCGCGTCTGAATGCGGATTTTCAACGTGAATTTCCTGATGTCTCGCTGGAAGTGTCGGTTTCTGATGAAATCCGCGATCTGGTGCAGGATGGTTTCGACGTGGCCCTGCGCACCGGACGGCCACAGGACTCCTCGCTGATTGGACGGCGCATCGGGTACTGCGAGCGGCTGCTGGTGGCCTCCCCGGCTTACCTGGCTCAATACGAGCCGCTGATTCATCCCAGTCAGCTGCTAAAGCACCGGAGTATCGCCCATCGTGCCTGGCGTGAATCGGTACTGAAACGGGGTGAGGAATACTATCGCTGGCTGTTGCCTCAGAGTCATGTGACTGACAATCTGGTCTATGCCCGCGAGTGTGCACTGGACGGTGGCGGGATTACGCTATTGCCGCATTTTCTAACCGATGAAATTATGGGACGGGGCGATCTGGTGCGCGTTTTAAAACAGTGGGAAGTGGAAGGGAATGAATTATGGTTAGTGTATCCCAGTCGTAAGCTCAATATGCCAGCATTGAACAATTATATCGCTTTTGCCTGCAATAGTAGCATTCTTGGCCAGTATTATCGTTAATTTTAATACGTAACCAGAAATTATTTAAAATCACCAGCCAAATTATAACGATAATTAAATTTATTATTAATTGATCAAGGATATAAATAATATTATATTTTGTCTGCAGGAAGTTTGTCTAAAAAAAAGGAAGAGTTATGAGAAATATTAAGATTGCTATTAAACCTATCTCACTATTAGTCACGTTAGCGTTTGCTGGTGGCGCATGTGCTGTAGGTACAGGGAGTATCGTCAGTGGTTCTGGAAGTATTTCGAAAAATTCAAACAACACCATAGTAAATCAAAACAGTGATAAGATGATTATCAACTGGGACAATATGAATGTTGCCAAAAATGAATCACTGAATTTTAAACAAAACGGTGTTAATTCTGCAGTTTTAAATAAAATCACCAGTATCGATCCGACCCTTATTCAGGGCGCGCTTAATGCTAACGGTAAAGTTTTTATTGTAAACCCTAATGGCGTGCTGATCGGAAATGGCGCAAAAATCAACGTCGGCAGTCTGATCGCTTCATCACTCGATATTAAAAATGACGATTTCAACAAGGGAAATTATCATTTCAGCGGAGCGGGAAAAGGTAAGGTTGTCAACGAAGGTGAGATTAACAGCGCTAATTCTACCGCGCTCCTGGGCGGCGGAGAAGTTACGAACACCGGCCGCATTACGGCTAATCAAGGCGATGTGAACCTGGCGGCAGGCAGCGATATCATGCTCTCTTTCCCGGCGATGGGTAAAATGAGCGTGCGCATCAATCAGGGTAGCCTGAAAGCGCTGGTCAACAATGGTGGAATTGTGGTGTCAAAAGACGGTTCCGTTATGCTGACGGCCTGGGCAACTGACAAGCTGACCCGCGGTGTGATAAATAACACCGGCATGCTGGAAGCCAGTGATATGCGCTTCAATGGTGATGGCAGCGTTTACCTGAGCAGTAAGGGCAACGGGATTGTCAATGCGGGCGGTAAAATTTCTACCACCGGTCTGGGCTCCATCAATGCCAGTGCACAAGCGATAAACGTTAACGATGGTGCAGAGTTTAAAACCTTAACGAATACCTCGCTGACCTCCGTAGCGAAAGATGGCTACGTCAGCGTGGGTAAAGTGAACGTTAAGTCGGGCAATACCACTATCGTTGCTGATAATGTTCTGACCACAGCGGGAGCCCGTGACGCCCATTTCGGCGATAAAGTTTCGACCTACACGCTGTCAAATAAAAATGATATCGACCTCGCCAATACGACCGTAACCGACCACAGCAAGATTCAGTCAGGTAAAAGTGCCATCAGCGCTGGATTCGTGGACGCGGTGGCGAAAAGCGGTCAGGAACTTGAAGTGTTCAGCACCGAGGGCAATATTAACGTCAACAACGGTAGCCAGAATTATGGTGATATGACGCTGTCAAGCAGTCGCGGAAATATCAATGTTAACAGTAAAATGAACGGCAAATCGGTATCGATGTTCGCCAAAGGTGTTAACCAAAAAGCGGGTGCCGCCATTCATGCCTCCGGTCCAGTGAATATTGATAGCCAGGATGGTTTCCAGCAGAATGCAGATATCGTCTCTGCGGGGGCTGTTGATATCGCCACCCACGGCAAGATAACGCAAAAAGCGGGTGTCAGCACCATCGCCGATAAAGAGCTTACCTATACCGCGCAAAATGCGCAGCTGGACGGGGCCACCCGGGGCGACAAGGTAAGCATCAAGGTTGAAAAAAATACCGTTCAGGCTAAAACGGGCTCGCTGAATGCCAGCCGTGCTCAGCTGCATGGCGGCAATTTTAATCTCTCTCAGGGTAACAACAGTGTTGATTCGGTGATGGTCAGCAAAGCGGGCACGCTGAATCTTTCCACCGCGGGGAATACCACCCTGGAATATGGTTCAAAAATCAACAACGATTTGACGCTTAACAGTAACGGTAACGTTACCCTGAACGACCTGGCAGTCAGGGGAAATACCCGAATTAATGCGCAGGACAATGTCACGCTGGCCGGTGTGCTGAATGGCAATAAAGGGGTTACCATCAGTGCAAAAAATATCGACAGCAAGGCGGGACGTGATAACTATTTCGCACCGGGCATCCGTTCCGGTGAGAACGTCGCGCTGAATACCCGGCAGGACGTGGCCGTTGAAAGCATTAACGCGGGCGGTGATGTCAATGTCACCTCTGGCGGTAGTGTGACTACCGGGATTAAAGCCCGTAATGCAGCGATCAAAGCGGGTGGCAACGTGGCGCTGCTCTCGTCTGACCTTTCTCAGGACATCAACGTCACTGCCCAGAAAGACGTGATATTTAAGGATGCCCTGTCAGCTGGACGCGATGTTACTATTGCGGCAAACAATATCGGTGACGCAACGCCATCACGTTTGGGCAAGCATACCATTGAGTCCGGTCGCCATACGACGCTAACAGCCAGTCAGACCATTGCGGTGAATGATATTAAGGCTGGTAAATTCAACGACTACACGCCCGATCGTCAGAAATCTCAGCTGAGGCTTAACGGTAAAAATATTGACGTTGAGCGTTATGCTGCGGGCTACGAAGTGGTGAAAAATGGTCAGGTTATCGGTCACTCTGCATCCGCGACCGGTACGGGAAATTACGGCTCTTATGATCCACAGAAACCGACTGACCCGGTTAAACCAGGAAAACCAGGCAAACCAGGCAAACCGGGTGGATCAGGTGAACCCACCGATCCGATCGTTAATCCCGGCGAGAACGCTGGACAGAAACCTACCACGCCTGGCTTCCCGTTTGATAATGAGCCGATGAGCTCAGAACAATTGGGTAACTGGTTGCTAAACCCTCAGCATCTTCAGTGGTTACAGACCAGCGCGGGTATGGCCTGGCTCAGTCGCGCTCAGATGATGGGGCGATTCTAATCTGACCGTTGACCTTTAAGAGTACTTTACCCTCAACCTTCCGGTTGAGGGTTTTTTCTACAGGGAAGTTTTCCATTTAATGAAGATGCCATCACCTGCGGCACAGCGCGCTAACGTGCTGGCTGCTTTTTGTTTTTCCTGTCAGCTCTGTGTTTTTCCCGCGCAGGCCGTATCCACGGTCAATATCGGTTCAGTGAGTGGTGAGTTACTGCAAAATAATCCGATGTTACGCAATGACGTAACACCTTCCTCTAAACCACTGGAAAAACTGGACGGTCAGCATGCCGAGTCGATTGAGGCCGAGGACGCTGGCGTACCTGCAATTCTCATTAAAACGATTCACGTGACCCATGTCCCTCCCTCGTCGCAGCAGGCGGTAGAAGCGTTGATCAAGCCTTTCGCCGGGAAGAGGATGACATTTATTGCGCTGAAAAATCTGGCGGTTCGCATCACGGCAATGCTGCAGGAAAAGGGCGAGCGGCTAAGCTATGCCTATATACCCGATCAGCAGGTTACGGATAATACCGTCACGCTGGATGTCCTCAATGGGCACATCGAGGCGGTAAAGCTGGGAGATAATCAGTCCCTGCTCGCTCACCAATTTGTCAATAATTACCTGAGTAAAATGGCAACGCGCAAAACGCAGATTACTGAGCTGGAACAGTTTATGTCGCGTATTGCCGATCTGCCCGGCGTGGGAAATGTCTCATCCTATCTGAGCCCGGGGGAAGAGCCGGGCGGCAGCCTGCTCACCCTGAACCTGTTGGCCGGGCCACGGGTGGATGGCGTTATGGTGTTCGATAACATGGGGTCTGTCTCCAGCGGGCGCAATCGTCTCGGTATGCAGCTCAACGTCAACAGTCCGCTGGGAATGGGCGACAAATTACAGCTGCTGGCATATGTAGCGCCGGATTTCCTGCAAATCAACCATAAGAGCGATCACGGCAATACGCTGATTGGTCGCTTGGCTTACGACCTCCCCATCGGTTACCGCGGCAGCCGATGGGGACTGGCGGTTTCGCGCGTCAACTACAAGCTGGGCGGCCCGACGCTGAGCGGGCTGGGCAACGGATATGCTGATATCGCTTCACTCTATGCCAGCTATCCCCTGCTGCGTAGTGATAACAGCCACCTTAATCTGGGGGCAAACCTCGACTGGAAACGGATGCATGACCGTTTCTGGGGTATGAACAACGATCGTCATACACCGGTGCTGGGCCTGCAACTGTCAGGGGATAAGCAGGGCGCGCTGGGGCGCAGGCCGTGGATGTTGCAGTATCAACTTGCCGCATCAGCCGGGCGTATCAGTAACGCTGATGAGTGGAATGGCGCATCGACTCGTGGCCACTTTCTTAAACTGATGCAGAACCTGAACTACCTGCAGTCGCTGACGCCGGGGGTGAATCTGACGCTCAATTTCACCGGGCAGCAGGCTAATAAGAATCTCGATGGCGCGGAGAAAATGTCGCTGGGTGGCGCTTACGCGGTGAGGGCCTATGGCAACTCGGCGGCCAGCGTAGACAGCGGATATGTCATCTCGCCGGGTATCAGTATCCCGGTGCCGTGGCTGGATAAGGCGCGATTTGAGCTGTTTTATGATTATGGACGAGGAAAGATGCAGAAATTTGCGCCGCAGTCGCAGAAGGTGGTACTGAAGGGCTATGGCATTGGATTGGCCTATAACTTCACTCAATCGGCATTTATTAATGCCAGCTATGCCTGGCGGCAGGGGAACGAGCCGCTCCTTGGACCCCAGAACAAAGCGACCGGCTGGATAACCGCCGGTCTGCAGTTTTAAACAGCACCGGACGCTTCGTCCGGTGCATCTCTTCGTTACTTGCTCATTCGTTTGTACTTAATACGCTTTGGCTCCAGCGCTTCTGCGCCCAGCGTGCGTTTTTTGTACTCTTCGTATTCGGTGAAGTTACCTTCGAAGAACTCGATCTTACCCTCATCCTGGTAATCCAGAATATGGGTTGCGATACGGTCAAGGAACCAGCGGTCGTGCGAGATCACCATGGCGCAGCCCGGGAACTCCAGCAGGGCGTTTTCCAGCGCGCGCAGGGTTTCAATATCCAGATCGTTGGTCGGTTCATCCAGCAGCAGCATGTTGCCGCCAACCTGCAGCAGCTTGGCCAGGTGCAGACGGCCGCGCTCACCGCCGGACAGCTCGCCAACGCGTTTGCCCTGATCGACGCCTTTGAAGTTAAAGCGGCCGACATAGGCGCGGCTTGGCATCTCGGTGTTACCGATACGCATAATGTCCTGACCACCGGACACTTCTTCCCACACGGTCTTTGAGTTATCCATGCTGTCACGGAACTGATCGACAGAAGCCAGCTTCACGGTTTCACCGAGCACGATGCTGCCGGAATCAGGCTGCTCCTGACCGGACATCATGCGGAACAGCGTCGATTTACCCGCACCGTTAGGACCGATGATGCCCACAATCGCGCCCTTCGGCACGGAGAAGCTCAGATCGTCAATCAGCACGCGGTCGCCATAGGATTTACGCAGGTTGCTGACTTCCAGCACTTTGTCGCCCAGACGAGCGCCAGGTGGAATAAACAGCTCGTTGGTTTCGTTGCGCTTCTGGTATTCGGTGTTGTTCAGCTCCTCAAAGCGGGCCAGACGCGCCTTGCCTTTCGACTGCTGGCCTTTGGCACCTTTACGCACCCACTCCAGCTCTTTCTCAATCGACTTGCGGCGTGCGGCTTCGGAGGAGGCTTCCTGTGCCAGGCGGGCATCTTTCTGCTCCAGCCAGGAGGAGTAGTTGCCTTCCCATGGAATACCTTCGCCACGGTCGAGCTCCAGGATCCAGCCCGCCACGTTATCGAGGAAGTAACGGTCGTGGGTGATGGCGACCACGGTACCTTCGAAGTCGTGCAGGAAGCGTTCAAGCCAGGCCACGGATTCGGCATCCAGGTGGTTCGTCGGTTCATCCAGCAGCAGCATGTCGGGTTTTTCCAGCAGCAGGCGGCACAGCGCAACGCGGCGACGTTCACCACCGGAAAGGTTAGCGACTTTGGCATCCCAGTCCGGCAGACGCAGCGCATCGGCGGCACGTTCCAGCTGGGTATTCAGGTTATGGCCGTCGTGAGCCTGGATAATCTCTTCCAGCACGCCCTGTTCTTTGGCCAGCTTGTCGAAGTCGGCATCTTCTTCGGCATACAGCGCATAAACTTCATCCAGGCGTTTCAGGGCACCCACGACTTCAGCCACCGCCTCTTCCACCGATTCGCGCACGGTGTGTTCCAGATTCAGTTGGGGTTCCTGCGGCAGGTAACCAATTTTGATGCCAGGCTGTGGACGGGCTTCGCCTTCGATCTCTTTATCAATACCGGCCATGATGCGCAGCAGGGTAGATTTACCCGCGCCGTTCAGGCCAAGTACGCCGATTTTGGCGCCCGGGAAGAAGCTGAGTGAAATATTCTTGAGGATATGACGCTTCGGCGGCACGACTTTGCCAACGCGATGCATGCTATAGACGAATTGAGCCACGTAGATTGAGCCTCTTAAGGTCTGAGTGAGTAGCAGGGCGAAATGTTGCCCCTTCAAACCACGAAGTTTAGCTGTTTTCCCCCCTTAATCACAGCCACCTGGCTGCGGCGGAAGAAAATGCCTTCGGCGGTGTGCTCCGCAATCATACCATGAACGCTGGCCGTGCTGGCCGTGCTGGCTGACTGGAGAGGGTGACGCAGCCGATGGCCTGGTTGAGCGGCCTGTGAGCAGACGTGATGGATGGCTGCTCATTGGAACGAGGATATTTCCCGTCCGCCATCTGATGGCATGAGATCTGCAATGCTTCCCTGTCTGTTGCTGTCAGCCTTGCGGACAGATGACGGGGATGCCCAAATCCTGCGGCGGAGCGGCATCGCTAATCAGTCCATCGAAGGCGCTGAGATCGGCGATACGCGCCGGCAGCACCTTGCCGAATTTGCTGCTGTCGGCCACCAGCAGCCGCTGACGCGCACGCTGAAGCGCCAGCAGTTTCACCGGTAGCTCGTTCAGGTTGTAGCAGCTGGCTCCCTGTTCTGAATCCACACCCGCCGCTGAAATAAACGCCTTATCCGGGCAGAGGTTATCCATCACCGACAGCTGGCCCAGCGGGGTGAACATCGCGTTATCCGGGTGGAACTCTCCCCCACAAAGGATCACCCGGCAGGCCGGTTTTTCCTTCAGCGCCAGGAAGGTATTGACGGCACAGCAGACGGCGGTAAACGGCAGTTCGTGATCAATGGCGTCAATAATCCACGGAATGGTGGTGCCGCAGTCAAAATAGATCACCTCATTCGGGTTAATCAGCGCCGCCGCCCGCAGACCGAGCAGACGTTTTTGTTCAACGTGCTGGCTCATCTGGTCGGAGACAAAGTAGTGGCTCTGATTGCGAATCGGATCGGCAACGATATAGCCACCAAGAAGTACCACCGCGCCGGATCCTTCATTCAGATCGCGACGGATGGTCATCTCAGAAACGCCCAACAGCCGGGCCGCTTCTTTCAGATGAATTTTATCGGTGCGCTTCAGCGCCTGGGCCAGCTTGTTTATGCGCTCGTCGCGCCGGGTTTCCATGAGGTTTCTTCCATTGTGGCGAATGACGGTAAAGGTCAACGATAACCTGGCCATTTCAGACAATTTGCAGTTTACCTTCAACAGGATAGCGCCGCAAATGCTGTATCCTCTTAAATGGCTACCAGTCCGCGTACGCCGTCGGCTTCCATATCCTTACCGCGACCGTGCTGGACAATTTCACCACGCGACATCACCAGATAGCTGTCGGCCAGTTCAGCGGCGAAGTCGTAGAACTGCTCAACCAGCAGGATCGCCATATCACCGCGTGCGGCAAGGCTGGCGATCACTGCACCGATCTCTTTGATCACCGAAGGCTGGATCCCCTCGGTGGGTTCATCAAGGATCAGCAGCTGAGGTTGACAGGCCAGCGCCCGTCCGATCGCTAACTGCTGCTGCTGGCCGCCGGAAAGATCGCCACCGCGCCGCTGCTTCATCTCCAGCAGCACCGGGAACAGCTGCCAGATCTCCTCCGGGACTTTACCGGCCTGAGCGCCGGAAAAGCGTGACAGCCCCATCAGCAGGTTCTCTTCCACGGTCAGACGGGGGAAAATGTCCCGCCCCTGCGGCACGTAGGCGATCCCTGACTGCACCCGCTGATGCGGTTTGCGGTTGTTAATCGCCTTATCCTGCCAGCTGATGGTGCCCGATTTCGCCGGGATCAGTCCCATCAGGCATTTCAGCAGGGTGGTTTTACCCACCCCGTTGCGCCCCAGCAGACAGGTCACTTCGCCCGGACGGGCTTCAAACGACAGGCCACGCAAAATATGGCTGCCGCCGTAATACTGATGCAGTTCTGATACTCTCAACATGTCAGCGCCCCAGATAAACGTCAATAACCTGCTCGTTGGCCTGCACCTGGCGTAGCGATCCTTCTGCCAGCACCTGGCCCTGATGCAGTACCGTAACGTGGTCGGCAATGGTCTCCACAAAGCCCATATCATGCTCCACCACCATCAGCGAATGTTTTCCGGCGAGGCGGCGAAACAGCTCGGCGGTATATTCGGTTTCCGCATCGGTCATCCCCGCAGCCGGTTCATCCAGCAGCAGCAGATGTGGGTCCTGCACCAGCAGCATGCCAATCTCCAGAAACTGTTTCTGCCCGTGAGAGAGCAGCCCGGCGGTACGTTGCCGACTGCTGCCAAGACGCAGCAGCGTTAACACTTCATCAATCCGGTCCTGCTGCTCGCCGTTCAGTTTTGCCCGCAGGCAGGCCCAGACGGACTTGTCGGTCTTCAGCGCAATTTCCAGATTTTCAAACACCGTCAGCGCTTCAAAGACCGTCGGCTTTTGAAATTTTCGGCCAATCCCGATACGGGCGATTTCCGGCGGAGACAGCGTTGTGAGGTCG
This sequence comes from uncultured Erwinia sp., assembly GCA_913775305.1. Taxonomy (GTDB): domain Bacteria; phylum Pseudomonadota; class Gammaproteobacteria; order Enterobacterales; family Enterobacteriaceae; genus Erwinia. Next base: position 50,485 of record CAJYIY010000077.1, read on the forward strand.
GTATCCTGGTCGTAAATGACCCGGCCATTATCCGGGCGGGTTTTTCCGGTGATCACATCCATCAGCGTGGTTTTTCCGGCGCCGTTGGGGCCGATAATACAGCGCAGTTCACCTACGCCAATTTGCAGTGACAGATCGGTCAGCGCCCTGAAGCCGTCAAAGGAGACATTAATCTTGTCCAGCTGCAACACCGGATCGGTTTGCGCACGGTAGCGGTCGGACGGATGGGGCTGAGTAAACAGCTGTTCAGTCATGTTTCCTCCTGCGCAGCAGACCAATAACGCCACGCGGCAGAAACAGCGTAACGAGAATAAACATCAGACCAAGGAAAAACAGCCAGAACTCCGGGAAGGCGACGGTGAACCAGCTTTTCGCGCCGTTAACGATCGCCGCACCCAGCATCGGGCCAATCAGCGTGCCGCGTCCCCCTAAGGCAACCCAGATAGCGGCCTCAATCGAGTTGGTGGGTGACATTTCGCCGGGGTTGATTATGCCAACCTGTGGCACATACAGCGCCCCGGCCAGCCCGCACAGCACCGCCGACAGCGTCCAGACAAACAGCTTAAAGCCGCGCGGATCGTAGCCGCAGAACATCAGTCGGTTTTCTGCATCGCGCACCGCGGTGAGTACGCGACCAAACTTGCTGCGGGCCAGTGCAAAACCGATGCCCAGGCTGATGACCAGCAGCAGCAAGGTGGCGACAAACAGTCCGATGCGCGTACCGGTGGTGGTAATGGAGAAGCCGAGCAGGGTGGTAAAACCGGTGAAGCCATTATTACCGCCAAAGCCGGTTTCGTTGCGGAAGAACAGCAGCATCCCAGCATAGGTCAGTGCCTGAGTCATGATCGAAAAATAGACCCCTTTGATCTTCGAACGGAAGGCAAACCAGCCGAACACCAGTGCCAGCATCCCCGGGACCAGTACGATCAGACACAGCGCCCAGGCGAAGTGCTGCGTCCCCACCCAAAACCACGGCAGTTCGTTCCACGACAGAAACGACATAAAGGCGGGCAGACCATCACCTGCTGCCTGACGCATCAGGTACATGCCCATTGCATAGCCACCCAGCGCGAAGAACAGGCCATGACCGAGAGAGAGCAGTCCGGCGTAGCCCCACACCAGATCCAGCGCTACGGCCACAACAGCGTAACAAAGAATTTTGCCGATGAGCGTCAGGGTATAGGTGGAGAGTGCCAGCGGATTATCCGCCGGCAGCAGGGCCAGGAACGGCAGCACCAGCAGGGCCAGCAGCAGTACGGTCCCGAGCCCGAGAGTCAGACGCGGCGCTTTCTGCGCCACGGTTAGCGTCATGGGTTGCGTCATCAGTCAATCACCCTTCCTTTAAAGGCGAACAGCCCCTGTGGCCGCTTCTGGATAAACAGCACGATCAGTACGAGGATCAGAATTTTGCCGAGTACGGCGCCGATCTGCGGTTCCAGGACTTTGTTGAGAATACCGAGGCCAAGCGCAGCCACCACGGTGCCTGCCAGCTGGCCAACGCCGCCGGTCACCACCACCAGGAAGGAGTCGATAATATAACCCTGGCCCAGCTCCGGCCCGACGTTGCCCAGCTGGGAGAGCGCCACGCCGCCGAGTCCGGCAATGCCGGAACCGAGGCCGAAGGCCAGCATATCGACACGTCCGGTGGGTACGCCGCAGCAGTCGGCCATCGCACGATTCTGCGTGACTGCCCGCACGTTCATCCCCAGGCGGGTTTTATTCAGCAGCAGCCAGGTCAGTAGCAGCACGCCAACCACAAAGACCATAACGGCCAGGCGGTTGTACGGCAGAACGAGATTAGGCAGCACCTGCATGCCACCGGAGAGCCAGGCCGGGTTAGCCACTTCCAGGTTCTGCGTACCGAACACGACCCGGACCAGCTGGATCAGCATCAGGCTGATGCCCCAGGTGGCCAGCAGCGTTTCCAGCGGACGGCCATAAAGATGGCGGATGATAGTCCGTTCCAGTGCCATGCCGATGGCGGCGGTGATAAAGAAGGCGACCGGCAGCGCCAGCAGCGGATAAAACGCCAGCCACTCCGGCGCAAAGCGCTGAAACAGATTCTGCACCAGCCAGGTGGCATAAGCACCGAGCATCAGCATTTCGCCGTGAGCCATGTTAATCACCCCGAGCAGGCCGTAGGTGATAGCCAACCCAAGTGCCGCCAGCAGCAGTACGGAGCCCAGCGACAGGCCGGTGAACGCCTGGCCGAGTACCTCGCCCAGCATCAGACGATGGCGGATCTGCTTCAGACTGTCGGCGGCGGCGGCGCGCACACTGGCATCGGCTTCGTTTTGCGGTGACAGCAGGCGCTCCAGGCTGGCCTGGGTTTGCGGGTCGCTGGTCTCGCCCAGCAGTTTGACCGCCTGTAAACGTACCTGAGGATCGCTGTCACTCAGCTGCAGCCCGGCAACAGCCTGTGCCAATACCGCGCGGACATCGCTGTTCTGCTCTGCCGCCAGCCGCTGGCGCAGCAGCGGCAGCTGATCGGGTTGGGCATCATTTTGCAGTGCCCGCGCGGCTTTCAGCCGCGTGGCGGGCTGCGGGCTGACCAGTTGATGGGCGGCGAGCGTGGTGGCAATCATTGTGCGCAGCCGGTTATTCATAAACAGCTTTTTAGGGGTTCCTGCCGGTGTGGCATTGCCTTCCAGCGGCGTCAGCTGGCCTTTAAGCTGGTTGAACGGCTGCTTGTTCTCGTCGATGACGACGGTTTCACTGTGCAGGGCCTGCAACAGCGGCAGGCGGGCAGGGTCCGGTGCAGCGGCCCACTGCTGGAGGATCTTCAGCTGATCGCTGCGGCTGGCGGCGGAAAAGTCCGCTGCCGGTCCGGCCAGGGCCAGGCATGGCAGGCTCAACAGCAGTATTAGCAGCAATCGCATCATAGTTTGCTCTCTCGCTTATCTCGGGTGCGATGAAATTCAGCGGGCCAGGCAGCGCCTGGCCCTGCGGAACGGCTCTGTCAGTGCGTGGTTTTTACCGCGTAATCGGGTTTCTTCTCGTTACCGGCGATGTACGGGCTCCACGGCTGTGCGCGAACCGGTTTGTCGGTCTGCCAGACCACGTTGAACTGACCGTTATCTTCGATTTCACCGATCATGACCGGTTTGTGCAGGTGGTGGTTGGTTTTGTCCATGGTCAGCGTAAAGCCGTCCGGTGCGGCAAAGGTCTGCCCGGCCATCGCGGCACGCACTTTATCCACATCGGTCGTCCCCGCTTTCTCTACGGCCTGCGCCCACATATGGATACCGACATAGGTGGCTTCCATCGGGTCGTTAGTGACCACCGTATCGGCGTTCGGCAGCTTGTGCGCTTTGGCATAGGCTTTGTAATCCGCGACGAATTTAGCGTTAGCCGGGTTATCCACCGATTCGAAGTAGTTCCACGCGGCCAGATTGCCGACCAGCGGCCTGGTATCAATACCGCGCAGCTCCTCTTCTCCAACAGAGAAGGCCACGACCGGTACATCGGTGGCCTTAATGCCCTGGTTCGCCAGCTCTTTGTAGAACGGCACGTTAGAGTCGCCGTTAATCGTAGAGACCACCGCCGTTTTGCCACCGGCAGAGAACTTTTTGATATTGGAAACGATGGTCTGGTAGTCGCTGTAGCCAAACGGCGTGTAGACCTCTTCGATATCGCTGTCCTTCACGCCTTTAGCATGCAGGAACGCGCGCAGGATCTTATTGGTGGTGCGCGGATACACGTAGTCAGTACCCAGCAGGAAGAAGCGTTTTGCCGATCCGCCATCTTCGCTCATCAGATACTCTACCGCCGGGATCGCCTGCTGGTTAGGGGCGGCACCGGTGTAGAACACGTTTGGCGACATCTCTTCGCCTTCATACTGCACGGGATAAAACAGCAGGCCATTCAGCTCTTCAAACACCGGTAAAACGGACTTGCGTGAAACTGACGTCCAGCAGCCAAACACGACGGCGGCTTTATCCTGCGTCAGCAGCTGGCGGGCTTTTTCCGCAAACAGCGGCCAGTTAGAGGCGGGATCGACCACCACCGGCTCCAGTTTTTTGCCCAGCACGCCGCCTTTGGCGTTGATCTCATCAATGGTCATCAGTGCGACATCTTTCAGCGGCGTTTCGGAAATCGCCATGGTGCCGGACAGCGAGTGCATAATGCCGACTTTAATGGTGTCGGCCGCCTGAGCGCTCCAGGATAGTCCCATGCCAATCACGGTGGCAGAAAGTGCAAAAGCCTTAAGCAATGAACGTCTTTTCATCAGTAATCCCCTGAAATTATTAAAAAGATTATGTAGGTGAAACCGTGTGTAGCCTTGCCTGCTGGAGCATATGCAATGTGATCTTTCTGACCTCTGCCCTGCTGACGGCAATATGCCCGGTCAGAATGCTTTGGGCCTCCTCGCTTTGCTGATGTCGTACCGCGTTTAAAATTTGTGCGTGTTCGTTATAGGTGGCATCAACGCGATCCTCGCGGGTGAAGTCGAGGCGGCGGATGATGCGGATCTTTTCCGTTAACTCACCGTGAATGCGGGCCATTTCCTCGTTGCCTGTGGTGGAAACCAGCGCTATATGAAAGGCTTCGTCATGCAGGGAAACGGCGAGAAAATCGGCCAGGCGCGGTTCGTCAATCCAGAAGCGCGTCAGCGGGGCCAGCAGCTCACGACACTGCCGGACGGGAAGGCGACACAGCCTTTTCACCGCCTCGCATTCCAGCACCGTACGCAGGTCGTACAGCGCTTCGAACCACGCAAAATCAAACTGGCGGACCTGCCAGCCAAGGCGGCTCCACACCTCGACATAGCCTTCACGCTCCAGGCGAAACAGCGCCTGACGCACCGGGGTACGGCTTACCGCCATGCGTGTGGCGATTTCACTCTCGCTGAAGCGATCACCCGGCATCAGGCGAAAGTCGAAAATGTCATTTTTCAGCGCGTGATAGACGCGGTCGGCCAGCACCTCTGGCCGATCCTTGCTGCTTTTCTGCGATGATCCCTGCATATTCACATCCTTATTCCAGCCACAGCAGCGCATCGCCCGGACTGACCGGACGGCCTGACTGACAGCCAATTCGTTTTACCCGACCAGCCTGCGGGGCATTAATCGCCAGCTCCATTTTCATGGCTTCAACCACAATCAGCGGTTGCCCGGCCTCCACCATGTCACCCTCCTGCACCAGAATCTTCCAGATGTTGCCGTTCATATCGGCGCTGACCTGCAGGGCGCTGTTGTCCTCTTCCGGCGGCTGTGAGGCCCCGCTGCCGTTGAGTGGGGCGTTTTCTTCTTCCTGTGCCCACAGCGCCACTTCGGCATCAAACGCGCTGGCCTGACGACGGCGGAAGGCGGCGATAGCTTCGGCGTTATCGGTAAGAAACTGCGTATGTTCCGCAAAATCGAACTCGCTGTGTTCAATGCGCACGCTGGCGCGGCCTTCACGGAAATCATCACGCAGCCGTTCGAGTTCGGCTTCGCTGACCGGATAGAAGCGCACCTGATCGAAGAAATGCAGAAGCCAGGGCTCGTTTGCGGCAAACTGTGGGTTTTTCAGGAATTTATTCCAGATAGGCAGCGTGCGGCCCACCAGCTGATAGCCCCCCGGGGAGTCCATGCCGTAGATACACATGTACATGCCGCCGATACCGACGGTGCCTTCGGCGGTAAACGTTCGCGCCGGATTGTATTTGGAACTCAGCAGGCGGTGGCGCGGATCAACCGGCACCGCGCAGGGCGCACCGAGGTAAACGTCGCCGAGGCCGAGGATCAGGTAGCTGGCGTCAAAAATCGTGTTTTTCACCTCTTCGCGGCTGCTGAGGCCGTTAATTCGCTGGATAAAGTCGACGTTGTTGGGCAGCCACGGCGCGCTGGCGCGAACGGTTTGCTGGTAGCGTTCCACCGCGAGTAACGTTGCGCTGTCTTCAAAGGCCATCGGCAGGTGCACGATGCGTGACGGCACCTTCATCCTGCTGACGTCGCCGAGGTTTTTCTCCAGCTCCTGTAGCAGCAGCATCAGCTGTTTCTGACTGAGAATGCGGCTGTCGTAGCGAATTTGCAGCGAGCGCACGCCGGGCGACAGCTCTTCTACGCCGGGCTGACCGTATTCGCGCAGCGCCGTCATCAGCAGATGGATACGCATCCGCAGCGCCAGATCCAGCACGTTATCGCCGTATTCCAGCAGAATGTAGTTGTCGCCTGCCTGGCGCCAGACCACTGCTGGCGTGGTCGCCGTGGCTTTCAGCGAGGCGAGAATGGTTGCGGAGCCGTGCGCGGTTTCAGCCAGCGAGGGCACCTCAAAGGTCGGCCGGTGCAGCGCGTTCAGATTTTCCACGCTGCGGGCCTGGGCCTGCTCCAGCGCCAGGGCTTCTTCTGCGCTGATCGGATGAAAGCGCAGACGATCGCCCGGTTTCACCTGGCCGACTTTCCACAGTTCGGCTTTGGCGATGGTCACCGGACAGACGAAGCCGCCAAGGCTCGGGCCATCGCGGGTGAGGATCACCGGGAAGTCGCCGGTAAAGTTGATTGCGCCGATGGCGTATTCGCAGTCGTGAACGTTGGAGGGATGCAGCCCGGCTTCACCGCCGTTGGCCCGTGCCCAGCCGGGTTTAGGTCCCACCAGGCGCACGCCAAGGCGGTTAGAGTTGTAGTGAACCTGCCATTCGCTGGCAAAAAATTCATCGATGGACTGCTGGGTAAAGAAATCGGGCGCACCGTGCGGTCCGTAAAGCACGCCGATGCGCCACTCATCGCCGTAGACCGGCTGCGCAGCCAGCGGCAGCGACCTGGGCTCGCTGACCGGGGCTGGCGTGGTGCAGGCTTCAAGCTCGGGCTGTGAAATGGCCAGCATATCGGCAACGCGCAGGGTTCGCCCGGCATGGCCACCAAACTGGCCGAGAGCAAAGGTTGAACGGCTGCCGAGGTATTCCGGCACGTCAAAACCGTTACGCACCGCCAGATAGGTCCGGCAGCCCTGCTGCGCACGACCCAGCGTCAGCGTCTGTCCCGCTTTGACCGCCAGCGGCTGCCACCAGGCGGCCTGCTCATCGTCCAGCATTGCGGGGCAGGGGGCACCGGTCAGGGCGATCAGCGCATCGCTGTGGAAACGCAATGTGGGTCCCTGTAGCGTGAACTCCAGCGCGGCGGCCTCTTCCGCGTTGCCGACGATGCGGTTTGCCAGGCGGAAGGCGTAATCGTCCATCGGACCTGACGGCGGCACGCCGATATCCCAGTAGCCGAGTCGGCCCGGATAGTCCTGAATACTGCTCCAGGTGCCTGGCTGCAGCACTTCTATCACCGGAGACGCGGCGCTGAAGCCGTCGAGCATACGCGTCCACACCTGGCCGCTGTGGAAAGCTTCCGTCGCGACGATCTGGCGCAGATAGTCGAGGTTGGTAGCAATGCCGTGCAGCCGGGTCTGGCCGAGCGCCGTCTGCATTTTCTTCAGCGCCGCCTCGCGGTTTTCTGCATGGACGATCAGCTTGGCGATCATCGGATCGTAAAAGGCAGTGACGTCGGTGCCGGTGGTAATCCAGCTGTCCACGCGCACATCGTCCGGGAAGCTGACTTCGGTCAGTACGCCGGGACTGGGCTGGAAGTTCTTCAGCGGATCTTCCGCATAAATACGGACTTCAATGGAGGCACCCTGCGGAGCCTGCGCCATCCGCGCCCAGTCTGGCTCTTCGCCCGCTGCAACCTGCAGCATACACTCCACCAGATCAAGACCCGTGACGCATTCGGTAACCGGGTGTTCCACCTGCAGACGGGTATTGACCTCAAGGAAATAAAATTCGTCGCGGGCAGCATCGTAGATATATTCCACAGTTCCGGCGCTGCGGTAGTTGACCAGTTCGCCGAGTTTCACCGCGGACTCCAGCAGCGCATTGCGCGTGGCGGTGGGCAGGTTTGGGGCCGGGGTTTCTTCCACCACTTTCTGATTGCGGCGCTGAAGTGAGCAGTCACGCTCGCCGAGAGCGATCACCCTGCCCTGACCATCACCGAAGATCTGCACTTCAACGTGGCGGGCCCGATCGATACAGCGTTCCAGGAACACGCCGGTATCGCTGAAGAACTGCTCACCGAGACGGCGAACGCTGTCCCAGGCGCTGCGCAGTGCAGCACCATTGGCACAGCGGGTCAGGCCGATACCGCCTCCGCCTGCGGTACTTTTCAGCATAATCGGGTAGCCTATCCGTTCTGCGGCGGCCAGCGCTTCATCCAGCGAGGCGAGCAGCGGAGTGCCGGGCGTCATCGGTACGCCTGCGGCAGCGGCCAGCTCACGCGCCCGGTGCTTCAGGCCAAATTCACCAATCTGCCGGGCAGTTGGGCCAATAAAGACTATTCCCGCCTCTTCACAGGCCGCGGCAAACGGCAGGCTTTCTGACAGAAAACCGTAGCCTGGCCAGATGGCCTGGGCACCGCTTTCCTGTGCTGCACCGAGAATTTTGTCAATTTTCAGGTAGCTGTCGCTGGCCTTCTCGCCGCCAAGCGCAATGGCGATATCGGCATCTTTAACATGCTGAGAATTTTTATCCGCGTCGGAGTAAACCGCCACGCTGGTGATGCCCAGTCGCTTCAGGGTACGGATGGCGCGGCAGGCAATTTCGCCACGGTTGGCGATCAGTACGGTATTAAACATGTGACGTCTCCTGACGGGCCAGCCAGTTGCGCCAGCCACCCATTGCGGTGATTTCAGTTGCCTCGGTCAGTGCCGCGGGTTCGCAGATAAAGCCTTTCACCGTACGGCCATCGGCCAGCTCAAGCGTTCCGATCCCCAGTGGTGCCGGGATTTCCGCGACAAACTCGCCAAAGCGGGCCAGCGGAATGTCCCAGAGTTCGACGGTAATGGCCGCGCCCGAGCTGTCTTTGACCAGTCCGGGCTTCGCGGGAGTGGTGTTGGCCAGCGCAAACAGCCGGTAGCAGTTGGCGGTGGTGGTTTCTTCCACCCACACCGCATTGCGGCGGGTCAGCTGATGGTTCAGCGGCATACCGGTCAGGTGTGCGCCCACTACCGCCAGACGAACGTGCAGTGAAGACGCAGGAAGCGATGAGGTGACGGCAGGCAGCGGCAGGCCGGTCGCTCCCAGGCTGAGCGCCTGCTGCTGTTGCCAGCGGCAGCCAAAGTCTGCCAGCGCGCGGTCGTACCATGCCGGAGCGATAACCGTAATCCCGGCAGGCAGCCCGTCAGCGCGGAACGGACCGGGTAGTGCCAGCGCGGAGAGGTCGGCAAGGTTGGTAAAGTTGGTGTAAATGCCGAACTGTGAGTTGAAGCGCACCGGCTCCTGCTTGATCTCGTCAAGGGTGTGAATGGTCGGCGAAGTCGGTACCACCAGCGCGTCAAACTGGCTCAGCGTTTGCTGGATCAGGCGAGTCAGATCGGCACGCAGGTATTCGGCTTTAAACGCCTCCACGGCGCTGTAGTGATGGCCGCTGTTAACGATGCCGTAGACTACCGGGTCCATCTCATCCGGGCGGTTGAGCATTTCGCCGACGGCAACGGTGCGTTCTGCCACCCACGGACCGTAATAAAGCTGCTCTGCCAGCTGGTGGAAGGGGGTGAAATCAATGGAATGCAGCGTTGCCCCCCCGGCGGTCAGCGCTGCCAGTGCCGCTTCCCACGCGGCAGCAGCCTGGTCATCGCCGTAAAATTCCGGGACAGCCGGAACCGCCAGGCGCGGCGTCGCGGAGAACGCGGCAGGTGCCAGGCCCGGATCGATTCGCGAATAGGCATCCTGGCTGTCGTAGCCCCCGGCGCAGCTGGCGACCAGGAAGGCATCTTCAACCGTCAGGGCGAAAACAGAAAGGGTGTCGTTCAGGCGGCAGGCGGGCAGCATGCCGGTAGCAGACAGCCAGCCTTTGGTCGGCTTCAGGCCAACGATATTGTTAAATCCGGCGGGAACGCGGCCGGAACCGGCGGTGTCGGTCCCGAGGGCAAAACCCACCAGACCACGAGCGGTCACTGACGCGGAGCCGGAACTGGAACCGCCGCTGACGTAGGCCGGATTAAAGGTGTTGCATACCGCACCGAACGGCGAGCGCGTGCCGACCAGGCCCGTGGCAAACTGATCGAGGTTAGTTTTGCCAATCACAATCGCACCGGCCGCTTTCAGTCTGGCTACCGCTGTGGCATCGGCCTCGGCCTGACGGGTGAAGGCCGGGCAGGCGGCGCTGGTTGGCCAGCCCGCGACGTCAATATTGTCTTTAACCGCGAAGGGAACGCCAAACAGCGGCAGTGACGTCGGATTCTGCTGCCAGATCGCCAGCAGTGGTTCAATCTGCGCCCGCAGCTGCGCGGGGGTGGCGAGGTACAGCCAGGCGTTATCGGCGGTGGAAAGCCCGGAGAGCAGTGATTCCAGCGTGGAGAGCACCGACTCCGGATGAAGCTGATAGTGACGCTGCCAGTCCTGTAACGTAAATCCTGTGGTTAAAGCCATGTGTTGAATTCCGTATGGTATACAAGATGGCATTCAACAAAGCAAAGGGTGTGCCATGTTGTTAAATTGCTAAATTACTTGATTTTTTATAATTCTGGCGCTTTGGCGTGCTCAATGAGTGCGCAGTGAATGATCCAAAATGAGGCGTTCAGAGGATTTGAATAAATATTTGCCCGCCACGTGGCACAACCGGTTGTACCTGGTTAGCATGAAGAGGGTAATTTCGGGTGTTCAGGATTAACAAAGCAACGTGGGGAAGGTCATGGCGGACAAGTGGCAGTTGTGGACAGTCGCATCCTGTTTGGTGCTGGCGGCAGGGAGTGTACAGGCGGATTCGCTGGATGCGCAGCGTACCCGCTACCTGCAGATTAAGCAGGCCTGGGATAGCAAACAGATGGATACCGTGGCGCAACTGATGCCCACTCTTCAGGATTATCCGCTCTATCCCTATCTGGAATATCGCCAGCTGGCGCAGGATTTGGGCCAGGAAACCGGGCTGGCGATTAACGCCTTTATTCAGCGCTATCCCACGTTGCCGCCGGTACGTTCGCTGCCCGCCCGCTTCGTTAACGAGCTGGCGCGCCGCGAAGACTGGCGCGGGCTACTGGTGTTCAGCCCTCAGGCTCCGAAGCCCGTTGCGGCACGCTGCAACTGGTACTACGCCAAGTGGGCGACCGGCGAGCAGCAGGTCGCCTGGCAGGGAGCAAAAGAGATCTGGCTGACCGGCTCTTCACTGCCGACAACCTGCGACAAATTGTTCAGCGTCTGGCAGCAGGCCGGAGAGCAAAATCCCATCACCACGCTGGAGCGCATTCGTCTGGCGATGAAAGCGGGCAACGGCAGTCTGGTCAACTACCTGGCGAAGCAGCTGCCTGATGACTATCAGACTATCGCCAGCGCGGTGATGAATCTGCAAAACGATCCGATGACGGTCCAGACTTTTGCGGCGAGCGTGGGGCCGACAGATTTTACTCGCCAGGCAACGGCGATCGCTTTTGCCAGCGTGGCGCGCAGCGATGCGGAACTGGCACGACAGATGATCCCTTCGCTGGCGGTGCAGCAGAAGCTGGACGAGCAGCAGGTTCAGGCGCTGAAAGAGGCGGTGGCCTGGCGGCTGATGGGCAACGATATTACCAGCGAGCAGGGCCGCTGGCGCGATGATGTGGTGATGCGCAGCGATTCGACCTCGCTGATTGAGCGTCGGGTGCGGATGTCGCTGGGTAATAACGATCGTCGAGGCTTAAACACCTGGATTGCCCGGCTGCCGCTGGAAGCCAAGGAGAAAGATGAGTGGCAGTACTGGCAGGCCGACCTGCTGCTGGAGCGCGGACGCAATGACGAAGCTGAAGAGATCCTGCGAAAGCTGATGCAGGAACGCGGCTTCTATCCGATGGTGGCAGCACAGCGTCTCGGCGTCGATTATCCCTTAAAGGTTGATAAGGCCCCGGCGATTGACGGCGCGCTGACTACCGGGCCGGAAATTGCCCGGGTGCGCGAGCTGATGTACTGGGGAATGGATAATCTGGCGCGCAGCGAATGGAGTTACCTGATCGCCAGCCGCACCACGGGTCAGCAGCAGATGCTGGCCAGCTATGCGCTGAAGCAGGGGTGGTGGGATCTCAGTGTGCAGGCGACCATCGCGGGCAAGCTGTGGAACAGCCTCCAGGAGCGATTCCCGCTGGCCTGGCAGAGCCAGTTTGAGCGTAATATCAGCGGGAAAAGCATTCCGCAAAGCTATGCGATGGCCATTGCACGCCAGGAGAGTGCCTGGAATCCAAAAGCCCGCTCACCGGTTGGCGCTGCCGGACTGATGCAGGTGATGCCCGCAACCGCACAGCATACGGTGACCAAATTCGGCATCAGCGGATACAGTAACAGCAGCCAACTGCTGGATCCGGAAATGAATATTCAGATCGGTACGCAGTATCTGGAATCGGTCTATCAGCAGTTTGGTCAGAACCGCATCTTTGCTTCCGCAGCCTACAACGCCGGGCCGGGCCGGGTAAGAACCTGGCAGGGCAACAGCGCCGGGCGTCTGGATCCGGTGGCCTTTATTGAAACCATTCCCTTTTCAGAAACGCGGGGCTATGTGAAAAACGTGCTGGCCTACGATGCCTACTACCGTTATTTCCTTAATAAACCTGACAAGCTGTTTGCTGACAGCGAGTGGCAGCAGCGTTATTAACGCATCAGACAGGCCACAGCGGTGAATACCGTTGCGGCTTCAAGTCTGGCGATGATGATGCTACACTCCTGTACTAGTTAAATAGTATGGTAATCCATCATGACCGATGATCCTTCTGTGCCGGTATCCGTTGATCCTCCAAATGAAGAGTGGCTGCGCTTTGTTGCGCTGCTGCAGCGCGCCTTTCAGAGTGAGTTGCACCTGCCGCTACTCCAGCTGATGCTGACTCCGGATGAGCGTGAAGCGCTGGGAACCCGGCTGCGAATTGTGGAAGAGCTGATGCGTGGTGAGATGAGCCAGCGTGAGCTGAAGAACGAACTGGGGGCAGGGATCGCCACCATAACGCGAGGGTCGAACAGCCTGAAGAGCGCGCCGCCGGCCCTGAAAGCCTGGCTGGAAGCGCAGCTGCTTAACGGCAGCGATCGGGTTTAAACCGGCTGGCTGTAGACGTCGTTATGGAACGGGCAGAGGGCCAGGATCAGCGCCTGATGGTAGACGCTGGTGCGGGAGAGATGCCCGGCGGTGAAGGCTCCAATAGCGCCGCCTTTCTGTTTGATATTATCAATGCCGGTCAGGCGCGCCATCTCTTCGCCCAGTTCGCGCCCTTCATGAATGCCTTTCAGCACGACTGGCGGCAGCGTAAAGCTGGCTGAGCGGGATTCACCGCGTAGCTTGTGATTCTCAATCACCATCCAGGCGAAGGCGGTGTCTTCTTCGATTCCGGCCTCAATGGCTACCCAGAAGTCTGCTTCAGGTCGGACCTGTCTGGCATTCATCACCCTCTGGCGTGCGCCAGTTCGCGTTTCTGTGTTTGTCATGGGCTGTGCGGCTACGCCACTGTCGACCTCAACACCCTCAATGTGGCAGGATCCTTCTCCGAAAATATCGCTGAAGGCCTGGGTAATTGCCTTAATTTTGGCTGGATTGCTGGTAGCAGCGACAACATGATACATAATTGGTTGAACCCTTTAGGTAAATAATCGCAGTATAACGGAAAAACGTATGTTACAGGTCTATCTTGTTCGCCACGGAGAAACGCTTTGGAATGCCGCTCGCCGTATTCAGGGGCAGTCAGACAGCGCGCTGACTGCAAAGGGAGAAGTCCAGGCGCATCAGGTGGGAGAGCGGGTCAAAAGCCTCGGCATTACCCACGTGATCGCCAGCGATCTGGGGCGTACCCGCCGTACCGCTGAGATTATTGCCGACGCATGCGGCTGTGATGTCACCCTCGATCCGCGTCTGCGTGAGTTGAATATGGGCGTGCTGGAACAGCGGGCGCTGGATTCACTTAATCCGGAAGAGGAGCGCTGGCGCAAAGCGCTGGTGGACGGCACCGTGAACGGCCGCATTCCAGAGGGCGAATCAATGAGTGAAATGGCTGAGCGTATGCATCAGGCTCTGAACGCCTGCCTGGAGCTGCCTGCCGGCAGCCGTCCGCTGCTGGTCAGTCACGGCATGGCGCTGGGCGTGTTGCTGAGCACCATTCTCGGCCTGCCGGCTAACGCCGAGCGTCGACTGCGGCTGCGCAACTGCTCGCTTTCACGTATTGAGTATCAGGAAAGTCCGTGGCTGGCATCCGGTTGGGTGGTGGAAACCGCCGGTGATATCACCCATCTCGATGCGCCCGCGCTGGACGAACTGCAGCGCTAAAATAATAAGGGGCCGGTATGACCGGCCCCTTATTGCTTCCCGGGTTACTCCGGCGAGCGTCGTATCGGGATCAGATATTCGCAACGAATCTCCGTCGGTGGCTCAGTACGTTTCTTACCGCCGTGGGTATAGAAACGCTCAATATCCTGACCGTGACGGCGGGTAAGTTGCAGCGTTGGCATACAGGTGCCGTAAAGCAGCAGAACAAAATCCTGCAGGCCGCTGGTGGATCCTTGATAGGTGAACTGAACATAGTCTCCCCCTTCCAGAATCACCGGCTCTGCCGACTGTAGCTGGCTCGAAGTCTGATCCGGTATCACGGCAGTGGTGTACAGAATTTCCTGTTCGTCATCTTTTTCGGAACTTGGATGTGACTGGTGCAGGCCATACAGCACCGGGGGAACCGTATCCGTCTCGGTCAGGAACTGTCGCCAGAAGTGCATGCGCATGTCGTCGCGAAAACGGGAAATCTGTTCCAGAGTGCAGCTGTAGCTCTGCGTCTGCCCAAGTAACGATGTCTCAGGCATGCTGACCCACGTCGGCTCCGGAAGCGTAAAGTCTCCGAGGCGGATGGGGGGACGCAGGCCCGATGCGTTCCAGTCGGATGACCGACGATACCAGGCTGGGGTCTGATTAAACTGTTTTTTAAAGGCGCGGGTAAAGGTTTGTTGCGAATCAAAACGGTACTGTAATGCAATGTCCAGAATCGGACGGCTGGTTAAACGCAGTGCAACCGCCGCTTTCGACAACCGACGGGCACGGATATAAGCACCAATCGCGTGCTCCGTGACGTCTTTAAACATTCTTTGTAGATGCCATTTTGAATAGCCTGCCTTTGCCGCGACGTTATCTAACGACAACGGTTGATCAAGGTGGCTCTCCAGCCAGACAAGCAAATCTCTAATGATACCGGCTTGGTCCATAAATCGTCCTCAATTCTACTCAGTTCAGTGTTGCAGCAAAAAAGCAAAGTCGGTGGATAGTAGCACTAAAAGTAAAAATTAAGTACGCGGTTATAGTTTTAAGAATGTGCTAAATTAATGACCCATTAACTGTAGTTCGCGTGAGTAGCTGTGAGCTATGCATGTCATCTGAAATGACACACAATATTGGCTATTTTCTTTGAAATGGTAACGTCATGACAATTAAAAAATTGTTAGTAGTCGCTTCAGTCGCGCTGGTTTCATTTTCGTTACAGGCTGAAGAGGTGGGTTCGGTTGACACGGTTTTTAAATTATTTGGCCCTGACCATAAGATTGTCGTAGAGGCATTCGACGATCCGGATGTCAAGAATGTCACCTGCTATATTAGCCGCGCCAAAACCGGTGGTATCAAGGGCGGGCTGGGGCTTGCAGAGGACACGTCGGACTCGGCTATCTCCTGTCAGCAGGTGGGCCCCGTGACGCTGTCTGATAAAATCGCTAAGGGAAAAGCGAATGGCGACGTGGTTTTCCGTCAGCGAACTTCACTGGTATTTAAAAAGCTTCAGGTGGTCCGTTTTTATGACAAAAATCGTAATGCTTTAGTCTACCTGAGTTATTCCGATAAGGTCATTGATGGCTCGCCGAAAAATGCACTCAGCGCGGTGCCGATTATTCCATGGGCAGGCAAGTAATCTGCGGAAGTAGTTGATTCAGATTTAAAAAAAATGGGCCGAATTCATTCGGCCCATTCAGATCTAATAAGGTTTCCGTTAATCTTCCAAATCGCCACAGAAGCGATAGCCCTCGCCGTGAATGGTGGCGATGATTTCCGGGGTATCCGGCATCGACTCGAAGTGCTTACGAATACGGCGAATGGTCACATCCACGGTGCGGTCATGCGGCTTCAGCTCGCGACCGGTCATTTTCTTCAGCAGGTCAGCGCGGGTTTGAATTTTTCCCGGATTTTCGCAGAAGTGCAGCATCGCACGGAACTCGCTGCGTGGCAGTTTGTACTGTTCGCCCTGCGGGTTGATCAACGAGCGGCTGTTAATGTCCAGCTCCCAACCGTTGAAGCGATAGCTTTCCACCAGTTTGCGCTCTTCGCTTACTGCGGCGAGGTTCATGGTTCGCGACAGCAGGTTACGGGCGCGGATGGTCAGTTCACGTGGGTTAAACGGTTTAGTGATGTAGTCATCTGCACCGATCTCCAGACCGAGGATTTTATCGACCTCGTTGTCGCGACCGGTCAGGAACATCAGGGCGACATTGGCCTGCTCACGCAGTTCACGTGCCAGCAACAGGCCATTTTTACCCGGCAGATTGATGTCCATGATCACCAGATTGACGTCGTTCTCCGTCAGAACCTGATGCATTTCGGCACCATCCGTAGCTTCATAAACCATGTAGCCTTCGGCTTCAAAAATACTTTTGAGTGTATTACGAGTGACTAATTCGTCTTCAACGATAAGTATGTGCGGGGTCTGCATGTGTTCGCTACCTAAAAATTGCCAACAAAACTGGAACAGGACATACCGCGGTTACGTCGCTGATATGAGAAATCAGCGTTGAAAGAACAGCGGTACAGAATAATTTTCTTGATACACCTTAGTTACTGTCAACAACATGGTCAGCGTAGCCGTACGGATGGCCTCTGAATGCCCCGGCAGTGCAAATACGGCATACATCCTAACTGCAATAACGGCAACATAACAGTACCGGCAACAACCATTAAGCAATAAAGTAACGCTCAGTTGACTTATATCAAACCAATTGTAGCACGTTAACAGTTTTGTGAAAAACTCTTCCCAGAAGGCCAGCTTAGCTCACAAACAGAGCCAAATGCTAACGATTAAGCTTGTAAGATTAATCTTATGGTGGTTATAAATTTAACAAATTTCACTTAATTGATAAAATTGACTTTATTTTATTAACATCAGGTTTATATGGCTTATTCAACAGAATGCGAGTGTAACGCCGGGTTTTCCACTTTTAATGACGGCCCTGTTGCCGTGACCGGTCGTTAAACATCGCTTTCTGTCATTTGTGTTGACGACATGGCAAAGTAGCCACCCTGGCTTAATGAACAGTAAAGGCGGTTATGCGTTTCCCTCTCATTCTTGTTTCCCCTGCACGTCCTGAAAATGTCGGTGCCACTGCGCGCGCGATGAAAACTATGGGATTTAGCGAGTTACGCATTGTTGATAGCGATGTGCATCTGGATGATGCCGCAAGGCGAGTTGCCCACGGTGCAACCGAGATCCTCGATAATGCCACCCGTTGGGATTCGCTGGCCGCAGCATTAGAGGATATTGATTTCAGCATTGCTACCACGGCACGCAGCCGGGCGAAGTTTCGTTACTACGCTACGCCGCAGCAGGTGCAAACCGTGCTGGAAGAAAAACAGCAGTGGATCGGCAGCGCCGCGTTGGTGTTTGGCCGTGAGGATAGCGGCCTGACCAATGACGAGCTGGAACGGGTCGATCTGCTGACCGGGATCCCAATGGCCGGGGATTATCCTTCACTGAATCTGGGCCAGGCGGTAATGGTCTACTGTTACCAGCTTTCGGCGCTGCGCCAGGTCAGCGCGCTGATGGAACCGGCGGCACAAGTTCCTCAGCTGGCCGCTTTGCGTCAGCGTGCGCAGCGGCTGCTGGAGACGCTGGAGGTGGCGGGGGATGTCAAACTCGCGGACTGGCTTCAACAGCGGCTCGGTCTGCTGCAGCAGCGCGATACGGCGATGCTGCATCGTTTACTGCACGATATTGAAAAAAAGCTGGCAGACAAAAACGCTGACTAATAACGAATTGGTGGCGTGATTTGCTGCCATCCTTCATCAGGGTAACAGAACAGGTCGGTATCGGGCTGAGTTTGTGTAAACTGACGTCGCAGAGCACGCCGGGCGCTGGCGATAAAAAAATTGACTTAGCGGGTCAATTGCTTTACTTCTGAAAGCCGACAGATTTTACAGACAGACAGACGATAAATCTAAAATGCGCAAAAACAGCCTGATTACCACAATCATTATTACCACCACCATTACCACAGGTAACGGTGCGGGCTGACGCATAGAGAGTAAAATAGAAAAAAGCCCGCACCTGAACTGTGCGGGCTTTTTTTTCGTGAAAAATTCAGGAGAGTTTGAACATGCGAGTGCTGAAATTCGGTGGAACCTCGGTAGCCAATGCGGAAAGATTTCTGCGTGTGGCTGACATTCTGGAAAGCAATGCACAGCAGGGACAGGTTGCTACCGTATTGTCCGCGCCAGCAAAAATTACCAATCATCTGGTGGCGATGATTGAAAAAACTATCAGCGGCCAGGATGCAGCGCCAAACCTCCATGATGCAGAACGCATTTTTGCTGAACTGCTGCAGGGACTGGCCGATGCCCAACCGGGCTTCGACTTCGATCGTTTGAAAAGCGTGGTCGATGAGGAGTTCACCCAACTCAGGCAGGTGCTGCATGGCATCAACCTGCTGGGGCAGTGCCCGGATAGCGTTAACGCAGCCATTATCTGCCGCGGTGAAAAACTCTCGATTGCCATCATGGAAGGGCTGCTTCAGGCGCGTGGTTATGGCGTGAGCGTCATCAATCCGGTCGAGAATCTGCTGGCGATTGGGCACTATCTGGAATCAACCGTGGATATCGCGGAATCCACCCGCCGTATCGCTGCCTGTAAAATTCCGGCCAGCAATATGGTGCTGATGGCGGGTTTCACCGCCGGTAACGAACGCGGCGAACTGGTGGTGCTGGGGCGTAACGGTTCCGACTATTCTGCGGCAGTGCTGGCCGCCTGTCTGCGCGCCGACTGCTGCGAAATCTGGACTGATGTTGATGGTGTCTATACCTGTGACCCGCGCCAGGTTCCGGATGCCCGGTTGCTGAAGTCGATGTCGTATCAGGAAGCCATGGAGCTGTCCTACTTCGGCGCTAAAGTTCTTCACCCCCGCACCATCGCCCCCATTGCCCAGTTCCAAATCCCCTGTCTGATTAAAAACACCGCCAACCCGCAGGCTCCCGGTACGCTGATCGGCGACAGCGCCAGCGATGACGATACGCCGGTGAAAGGCATCACTAACCTGAACAATATGGCGATGTTTAATATTTCCGGTCCGGGGATGAAAGGCATGGTCGGCATGGCGGCACGCGTGTTTGCTACCATGTCGCGCAGCGGTATCTCAGTGGTGCTGATCACGCAGTCATCATCCGAATACAGCATCAGCTTCTGCGTATCCCAGAGCGAACTGTCCCGCGCACGTAAGGTGCTGGAAGAGGAGTTTTACCTCGAGCTGAAAGACGGTCTGCTGGAGCCGCTGGATGTGATGGAGCGGCTGGCGGTTATCTCCGTGGTGGGCGATGGCATGCGCACCCTGCGTGGTATCTCGGCCAAGTTCTTTTCCGCCCTGGCCCGTGCCAACATCAATATCGTTGCTATCGCGCAGGGCTCATCAGAGCGCTCTATCTCGGTAGTGGTCAGTAATGATGATGCGACCACAGGTGTACGGGTCGTGCATCAGATGCTGTTCGCTACCGATCAGGTTATTGAAGTGTTTGTGATCGGCGTGGGTGGCGTGGGTGGCGCGTTAATCGATCAACTATGCCGCCAGCAGGCCTGGCTGAAGAACAAGCATATCGATCTGCGCGTTTGCGGCATCGCCAATTCGCGCGGGCTGTTAACCAACGTTCACGGTATTCCACTGGAAAACTGGCAGGAGCAGCTACAGGCGGCAAAAGAGCCGTTCGAGCTTGACCGCCTGAAACGCCTGGTTAAAGAGTACCACCTGTTGAATCCGGTGATCGTTGATTGTACCTCCAGCCAGCAGGTTGCCGATCGCTACGCCGACTTCCTGGCGGAAGGGTTCCACGTGGTGACGCCGAACAAAAAGGCCAACACCTCGTCATACCACTATTACCAGCAGATGCGTGCGGCCGCGGCGAAATCGCGCCGCAAGTTCCTGTACGATACCAACGTGGGTGCCGGTCTGCCGGTGATTGAGAACCTGCAAAATTTGCTGAACGCGGGTGATGAACTGATTCGCTTCTCCGGTATTCTCTCCGGCTCACTGTCGTTTATTTTTGGTAAGCTGGACGAAGGCGTATCGCTGTCGGCGGCTACCCGCATGGCGCGCGACATGGGCTTCACCGAGCCGGATCCGCGCGACGATCTTTCCGGGATGGACGTGGCGCGTAAGCTGCTGATCCTCGCGCGTGAAGCCGGCTATCAGCTGGAGCTGGAGGACATCGAAATCGAAGCGGTGCTGCCGGAAGCATTTACCGCAATTGCCGATGTCGATACCTTTATGGCCCGCCTGCCGGAACTGGACGAGGCATTTGCTGCCCGCGTAGCCAGCGCGCGCGAAGCGGGTAAAGTCCTGCGCTTTGTGGGCGCGATTGAAGAGGGCGGCGTCTGTAAAGTGAAGATCGAGGCCGTGGACGGTAACGATCCTCTGTTTAAAGTGAAAAACGGCGAAAACGCGCTGGCCTTCTACAGCCGTTACTATCAGCCAATTCCGCTGGTGCTGCGTGGTTACGGCGCCGGTAATGATGTGACCGCAGCGGGCGTGTTTGCCGATCTGTTACGCACGCTGTCGTGGAAGTTGGGAGTTTAAACATGGTTAAGATTCATGCCCCTGCCTCAATTGGCAACGTCAGCGTCGGCTTCGACGTGCTGGGGGCGGCGGTATCGCCGATTGATGGCACGCTGCTGGGCGACTGTGTCAGCGTAGAAGCTGCTGATGAATTCAGCTTGTGCAATAAAGGCAGCTTCGTCAGTAAACTGCCGGCCGATCCGAAAGAAAACATTGTTTATCAATGCTGGGATCGCTTCTGTGATGCGATCGGCAAGCGTGTTCCGGTGGCGATGACGCTGGAAAAAAATATGCCTATTGGCTCCGGCCTCGGCTCCAGTGCCTGCTCGGTGGTTGCCGGTCTGATGGCCATGAACGAGTTCTGCGGTAAACCGCTGAATGATACGCAGCTGCTGGCGCTGATGGGCGAACTGGAAGGGCGGATTTCCGGTAGCGTTCATTATGATAACGTTGCGCCGTGCTTCCTTGGCGGCATGCAGCTGATGCTGGAGGAAAACGGCATTATCAGCCAGCCCGTGCCCGGCTTTGATGACTGGCTGTGGGTGATGGCATATCCGGGAATTAAAGTGTCTACCGCTGAAGCCCGGGCGATTTTGCCCGCGCAGTACCGCAAAGAAGATATTATTCGTCATGGCCGCTACCTTGGCGGCTTTATACATGCCTGCCACACGCAGCAGCCTGAGCTGGCGGCTAAGCTGATGCAGGACGTGATTGCTGAACCTTACCGTACCCGTCTGCTGCCCGGCTTTGCCGAAGCGCGTGAGGCCGCTGCCGATATCGGTGCGCTGGCCTGCGGTATCTCGGGTTCAGGGCCAACGCTGTTTGCCGTTTGCAATCAGCGGGATACGGCCCAACGGATGGCAGACTGGCTTCGACAGAACTATCTGCAAAATGATGAAGGCTTCGTTCATATTTGTCGTTTAGATACGGCAGGCGCACGTAAACTGGGATAACGCATGAAACTCTACAATCTTAAGGATCACAACGAGCAGGTTAGCTTCGCCCAGGCGGTGAAGCAGGGACTGGGTTCACAGCAGGGCCTGTTCTTTCCGCTGGAATTACCGGAATTCGAACTGACGGATATTGATGCGCTGCTGGAGCAGGACTTCGTGACCCGCAGCAGCAAAATTCTGTCGGCGTTTATCGGCGACGAAATTCCCCAGGATCAACTGCTGGAGCGCCTGAAAACGGCCTTTACCTTCCCGGCTCCGGTTGCCAGCGTGACTGATGATATCGCTTCTCTGGAGCTGTTTCACGGCCCGACGCTGGCCTTTAAGGACTTCGGCGGCCGTTTTATGGCCCAGATGCTTTCTTACGTCAGCGGTGCTGATGAGAAAATTACCATTCTGACGGCCACCTCCGGTGACACCGGCGCAGCTGTGGCGCATGCTTTCTACGGTATGGAAAACGTGCGCGTGGTGATCCTCTATCCCCAGGGAAAAATCAGCCCGCTACAGGAAAAACTGTTCTGTACGCTGGGTGGTAACATCCAGACTATCGCCATCGACGGCGATTTTGACGCCTGCCAGGCGCTGGTTAAACAGGCCTTCGACGATGAAGCGTTGAAGAAAGCGATTGGTCTGAACTCAGCGAACTCAATCAATATCAGCCGTCTGCTGGCGCAGGTCTGCTACTACTTCGAAGCCGTCGCGCAGCTGCCGCAGGAAAAACGCAATCAGCTGGTCATCTCTGTGCCAAGCGGCAACTTCGGCGACCTGACCGCCGGCCTGCTGGCGAAATCGCTGGGCCTGCCGGTTAAGCGTTTTATCGCTGCCACCAATGCTAACGATACGGTACCGCGCTTCCTTGCCGACGGCAAATGGACGCCCAACGCCACGGTTGCCACGCTGTCTAACGCGATGGATGTCTCGCAGCCCAACAACTGGCCACGTGTGGAGGAGATCTTCCGCCGTAAGACCTGGCGTTTGCAGGATCTGGGCTTTGGTGCGGTCAGTGATGAAACCACCAAAGAGAGTATGCGTGAGCTGGCCGACCTGGGTTACATTTCTGAGCCGCATGCGGCGATTGCCTATCGTCTGCTGCGCGATCAGCTTCAGGAAGGGGAGTTTGGCCTGTTCCTGGGCACTGCGCATCCAGCGAAATTCAAAGAGAGCGTGGAAGCGATCCTTGAACGCAAGCTGCCTCTGCCTGAGGCCTTAGCCGAGCGCGCGGACCTGCCGCTGCTGTCGCATCAGATGAAGGCTGAGTTTGCTGAGCTGCGTGAATTCCTGCTGAAAAAGTAATCACATCAAGCGAAAAGGGCGAAGGTGACTTCGCCCTTTTTTCGACGGTCAAGATTTATAACGAACCTGAAGAATCAGGGGTTCATGGCGTGCTGATAATCAGCGTTGCGGAACCGGATAACTCCCCTGTTGATATTCCGCTACCGGCGATATTCGCTTTAACCGGTGAAAACGTAATGTTAGCCGTACCATTACTGGCGGATAAGCGAGCGTTAAAGGAATTTCCTGGCTTAATCGTTTGACCCTGATAGATCAGGGCGATACCCACATCCTTATTGGTCGTTTTAAGGTAGTCAGATGAAAATGGCGAGGAGTCACCAATCAGGGTTATTTTAATATCCTGGGAAACATTTTCCTCTGTACAATTGAAGGTCAATTCCTTGTCTATCTTATACAAAGAAATTTTTTCTGATGTCGTTAAAAGATCCTGCCGTAGTTGATTAAATTGAACGTTTATTGCCTGGGCGTTATTAATTGTGCATGAGGTTGTTTCGATAATGACATCATTGTTCGCTCTTAAACGCCAACGATACGGCCCACATTGAGGGCATCCTGGCTGGTCATTCGTTTGTCTGAAATCAAACTCACCAATTACATCACCTCTTTTTATCAGGATGCTTTTCGATGGTGTGTTCCTGAGGATGAGGAGTAAGTTTATGTCTACTTTCGTACTCTGTAATTTCGTCACAGACAGTAACCTTATTCCGGCAGAGACAGGGGTTTTATATAAAAATGCCGTTTATTAACAGGTAGCCACCCATGTTATTGAACAATTTTTCATTTATTACATTGTCCATTGTATCTGTGCTAAGGTAATCTACCCAGTTCGCTACCTCATTTTGACAGCTGATTTGCCCAACTGATAATAATTGAGTTTGCCCGATTAATTTAAAAGGTTCTACATTGACCCAGGTATCAACAGGTGTCGTTGACCCTCCCGGTGGAATGAGCCCACTGGGTGATATGCACATAAACGCTAATGCATTTATGGAGTTAAGTAATAGTAAAAAGCACAATGCGATGTTGGTTATTTTTTTTTTTTCATTCCTACAGTCCTTATTTTAAGATTTAAATTTCTTGTTTTTTGAAAATTATCTTTGTTGTTATGATGTAGTCATGGCTAGTGTTGCTCGACGATCATCGTCGCACTGCTGCTAAATTCTCCAGAAGAGAGAGAACCGTTATTTTACGTACCAGAACGGCTTCAAGCTGGGGAGGTGTGGAAATCGAAATGATTGTCAGCGGGGTATTGATGCTCCATTCCCGGCCTTCAGCATAGATTTTTATTCCCAGGTTCTCTTTGTCGGTTTTCAGAACTCCCGTATCAAAATCAGCCTGTTCTCCCAGTATCTTCAGTATGAACTTTAAATTGGAAGTGCATTTTATAAAGTAGTCTATTTTTTCTGACATTGAGTCCCTGAATTTTATCAATATCGACAGTATTGAATTTTACCTCCATGCTGGGTGGTAGAGTGCAGGGCGGCGGCCCGACGATCATTGCGGTTATATTTATGTTAGTACCTTGATTTTGTGCGAATGCGGTCTCTGAGACTAAATATAACAAAAACAGTGAGCTTGAAATAATAAATCCTTTATTTTTTATTTCAATTCCCAAGTTGATTTAATTTATTGGTATAAAGAATTTCTCTGTTTACTGATTTTTAAATTAATATTCAGATAGGTAAGGCACGATGTCCCCACGCACTGGTTTTTTGGTGATTTCATTTTATTATAAAAGCACACATAAAATAATAGCCTTTAATGTGAAGGGATAATAAAGGGATAATATTCTGCAGTTATTATTTTTATTCAGATGAAGAGTAGGGGAGATGCCTTGAATTTTTATTCCAGACATTGATTCTGTTGCTAAAATGCGGGTTACCCATTTTAATGGGTAACCGTACTGACTCAGTATGAGGGGTAAGAGAGAGCAGGTTACAATGCTATCCGTTGACGATCAGGCCATTTCTCGCCGCTTAAACACCAGTTCATTTCCTTTGCTGGCATCGGCATCATAAACATATCCATCAACATCAAACTTCTTCAGCTGTTCCGGCTGCGTCAGGCGGTTCTGAATAATGTAGCGGCTCATCAAGCCACGGGCCTTTTTCGCATAGAAGCTGATGACCTTAAACTTGCCGTTTTTCTCATCCAGGAACACCGGCTTGATAATTTCGCCGTGGAGCTGTTTCGGTTTTATCGATTTGAAATACTCATCGGAAGCGAGGTTAACCAGCACGTTATCGCCCTGGGCTGTCAGCGCATCGTTTAGTGCATGCGTTAACCGGTCACCCCAGAAGCTGTAAAGATCCTTTCCCGCCGGATTACCCAGTTTGATACCCATCTCCAGTCGGTAAGGCATCATCAGGTCCAGCGGGCGCAGCAGGCCATAAAGGCCGGAGAGCATACGCAGATGCTGCTGGGCATAGTCGAAATCCGCTTCGCTGAAGCTTTCCGCCTGCAGGCCGGTATACACGTCACCTTTAAATGCCAGAATCGCCTGACGTGCGTTTTCAGGAGTGAACTGCGGCTGCCAGTCATTGAAGCGCTCCGCATTTAAAACGGCAAGCTTGTCGCTGATATGCATCAGGGAACCGATCTGCGCCGGAGAAAGCTGACGCGCTACGGCAATCAGTTTTTGTGACTCCTCCAGCAGGGCGGGCTGGGTATAACGGTGGGTGGCCAGCGGGCTTTCATAATCCAGCGTTTTAGCGGGGGAAATTACCATCAGCATGATCGGGGGTCCTTGTGCATCGCGAAAAATTACCAGAGCATACTGTAGCAAAAAAGCGTTAACAGAGGACAAATCGCTGTCATTGGCGGATCGTTCAATTCAGCGTTAATGCACGAAAAAAGCACGTTTATGCGCCGCTTTTATCCCCCTGTGGCACAGGGTTTTATGGTTGTTGCATGGCAGGGTACGCGTGCTATCATCCTGGACAGACATTTTCAACGCCCTGACAAATTAACCTTGTTTCAACCTTGATGAGAATGACAACTATGACGGACAAATTATCCTCCCTGCGTCAGATCACAACCGTTGTTGCCGATACCGGCGACATTGCTGCGATGAAACTCTACAAACCGCAGGATGCAACGACCAACCCCTCTCTGATCCTCAGCGCAGCCCAGATCCCAGAATACCGTAAGCTTATTGATGAAGCCGTTACCTGGGCACGTGAGCAGAGCAGCGATAAAGAAGCACAGGTTTCTTTTGCCGCCGATAAACTGGCCGTCAATATTGGTCTGGAAATCCTGAAACTGGTTCCGGGCCGCATCTCGACCGAAGTCGATGCACGTCTGTCCTACGACACCGAAGGCAGCATCGCCAAAGCGCGCAGCCTGATCAAACTTTATAACGATGCCGGTATCAGCAATGACCGCATCCTGATCAAACTGGCTTCTACCTGGCAGGGTATCCGTGCCGCTGAACAGCTGGAAAAAGAAGGTATTAACTGTAACCTGACCCTGCTGTTCTCCTTCGCCCAGGCGCGCGCCTGTGCCGAGGCCGGTGTGTATCTGATCTCTCCATTCGTAGGCCGTATCCTGGACTGGTACAAAGCCAATACCGATAAGAAAGAGTACGCACCCGCTGAAGATCCGGGCGTGATCTCTGTGACTGAAATCTACGAATACTACAAGCAGCACGGCTACGAGACCGTGGTGATGGGGGCAAGCTTCCGCAACGTGGGTGAAATCATTGAGCTGGCTGGCTGCGACCGTCTGACTATCTCCCCGGGCCTGCTGAAAGAGCTGGCTGAGACCGAAGGCAGCATCGAGCGCAAGCTGTCTTACACCGGAGAAGTGAAAGCGCGTCCGGCTAAGATGACCGAATCTGAATTCCTGTGGCAGCACAACCAGGATCCTATGGCTGTGCAGAAACTGGCTGAAGGCATCCGCAACTTTGCCGTTGACCAGGGCAAACTTGATAAGATGATTGCTGACCTGTTGTAACCGCGCACCCGTGGCCGGACTCCCGGCCACGGCATCCGATGTCAGAAACCTGATTAACCTCCGCTATCTGCATCGCCTTCCGTAACCGTCTGCCTGCATCTTGAATTATTTTCAGTATATAATCCCCTTCAATCCCCCTCATGCAGAAATCAAAACGCTATGAATACATTACGCATAGGATTAATTTCCGTTTCCGATCGCGCCGCGAACGGTATTTACCAGGATCAGGGACTGCCCGCACTGGAAGCCTGGCTCAGTGAGGCGCTGTCCACGCCGTTTGAAATTGAGAAACGACTGGTGCCCGATGAGCAGCCGATGATTGAGCAGACGATCTGTGAGCTGGTTGATGAGCTGTTTTGCCACCTGGTGCTGACCACCGGCGGCACCGGTCCGGCGCGGCGCGATGTGACGCCGGATGCAACGCTGGCCATTGCCGATCGTGTGATGCCCGGTTTCGGTGAGCAGATGCGCCAGATTAGTCTGCACTTTGTCCCTACCGCGATCCTTTCCCGTCAGGTTGGCGTGATCCGTAAACAGTCGCTGGTTGTCAATCTGCCGGGGCAACCCAGGTCGATTAAAGAGACGCTGGAAGGGCTGAAAGACGAACAGGGCAAGACGGTTGTGCACGGTATTTTTGCCAGCGTGCCCTACTGTATTCAACTGTTGGATGGACCTTATATTGAGACCAACTCGCAGGTAGTAGCAGCATTTAGGCCCAAAAGCGCTCGCCGCGAAACAAACAGCTAAAAAACAGGTTTTTCAGGCATAAGATCCAGTACTGGCGTTTGTGGAAAAAATTGACGGTATAGTCATTTCAGCTTTACAGCGAAAACGATAATTTTCACTGCCACTGGAACTCTCTTTATCATGATGCCTGCAGAACATGCCCGCCGCCTCAACCGGCAGGATTACAAAACCCTGTCACTGGCCGCTTTAGGCGGCGCGTTAGAGTTTTACGATTTCATCATCTTTGTTTTTTTTGCAGCGGCTATCGGCCAGCTCTTTTTTCCTGCTGATATCCCAGAATGGCTGCGCCAGCTGCAAACCTTTGGCATTTTTGCGGCGGGCTATCTCGCCCGTCCGTTAGGTGGCCTGATCATGGCGCATTTCGGCGACAGTCAGGGTCGTAAAAAGATGTTCAGCCTGAGCATTCTGCTGATGGCGCTGCCCACGCTGGCGATGGGGCTGTTGCCCACTTACGCTTCAGTCGGCATTGCTGCACCGATACTGCTATTACTGCTGCGCGTTTTACAGGGTGCTGCCATTGGCGGTGAAGTGCCGGGCGCCTGGGTGTTTGTCGCTGAACATGTGCCGGAAAATCGGGTCGGTTTTGCCTGTGGCACGCTGACCTCAGGATTAACCTTCGGTATTTTGCTGGGTTCGCTGGTGGCCACGCTGATCGCCACCACCCTGAGTGCTCAGGCCGTGCTTGATATTGGCTGGCGCATCCCCTTCCTGCTGGGCGGCGGCTTTGGCCTGCTGGCGATGTATCTGCGCCGCTGGCTGCATGAAACGCCGGTTTTCACTCAGATGAAACAGCGGAAAGCGCTGTCCGACGAGCTGCCGTTAAAAACCGTGGTGCTGCGGCACAAGCAGGCCGTGGTGGTTTCAATGCTGCTGACCTGGCTGCTGTCAGCCGGTATTGTGGTGGTATTGCTGATGGCGCCTGCGCTGCTGCAAAAACTGCACGGCCTGCCCGCCGCGATGACGCTGCAGGCCAACAGTCTGGCGACCGTGATGCTGATCATTGGCTGTATTATTGCCGGTGCGCTGGTCGATCGTATCGGGGCTTCCACCACGCTGATTATCGGCAGCCTGCTGCTGGCAATGTCGAGCTGGGCATTTTTCCATATTGCGGCCCAGGCACCGGCCTGGTTATTTATTGCCTACGCTATTGCCGGTTTATGCCTGGGGGCGGTGGGAGTGGTACCGTTTATCATGGTTCGAGCCTTCCCACCGGAAGTGCGCTTTAGCGGGATCTCATTCTCATACAATGTTGCCTACGCCATTTTTGGCGGCCTGACGCCAATCGCCCTGACTCTGATGTTGAAACTCTCGCCGATGGCACCGGCCTGGTACGTGTTGGCGCTGGCCGTGATGGGGTTGCTGGTGGGTTGCTGGCTGCGCGGAGAAGGCGCAAAGCAAACCCTGTTGCAGCAGGTCAGCCAGCAGTAAGCTCGGTGAGGGCGACGGAAAACGGGTCAGCTCAGGCTGGCCCGTCATATTTTTATGGCAAAGTGAAAATTTTTTTTAGTTTGCCCCTTGATGCGGCGTCGCCCGGCCCCATCTTACTTGTCATCCGAGGCGACGAACCTGGAAAAAAAAGCGCAGGGCGAGCAGTTGAAACTGTAAAAAATGCCCGCATTAAAGGTTCATAACCTGATTTGACACAAATTTAAGTGGGAGATGTTTAGATGGGCAAAATTATTGGTATTGACCTGGGTACAACTAACTCTTGTGTTGCCATCATGGATGGCGGCAAGGCGCGTGTACTGGAAAATGCAGAAGGCGACCGTACTACGCCATCGATCATTGCTTACACTCAGGATGGTGAGACCCTGGTAGGCCAGCCGGCTAAACGTCAGGCTGTGACCAACCCGCAGAACACCCTGTTCGCGATCAAGCGCCTGATTGGCCGTCGCTTCCAGGATGAAGAAGTTCAGCGTGATATCAAAATCATGCCGTTCAAAATCATCGGCTCTGACAACGGTGACGCGTGGCTGGACGTGAAAGGCCAGAAAATTGCACCACCGCAGATTTCAGCGGAAGTGCTGAAAAAAATGAAGAAAACGGCGGAAGACTATCTGGGTGAGCCAGTGACCGAAGCGGTCATCACCGTACCGGCTTACTTCAACGATGCGCAGCGTCAGGCAACAAAAGATGCGGGCCGTATCGCCGGTCTGGAAGTCAAGCGTATTATCAACGAACCGACCGCAGCGGCACTGGCCTACGGTCTGGATAAAGGTCAGGGCAACCGCACCATCGCGGTATACGACCTGGGTGGTGGTACCTTCGATATCTCCATCATCGAAATCGATGAAGTTGATGGCGAAAAAACCTTCGAAGTGCTGGCAACCAACGGTGATACTCACCTGGGTGGTGAAGACTTCGACAGCCGTATGATTAACTACCTGGTGGGTGAGTTTAAGAAAGATCAGGGTATCGATCTGCACAACGACCCGCTGGCCATGCAGCGTCTGAAAGAAGCCGCTGAAAAAGCGAAGATTGAACTGTCTTCTGCTCAGCAGACGGATGTGAACCTGCCGTACATCACTGCGGATGCGACGGGTCCTAAGCACCTGAACATCAAGGTGACCCGTGCAAAACTGGAATCACTGGTTGAAGATCTGGTCGCGCGTTCTATCGAGCCGCTGAAGGTTGCGCTGCAGGATGCTGGCCTGTCCGTTTCCGATATCAACGACGTTATCCTGGTCGGCGGTCAGACCCGTATGCCAATGGTTCAGGCTAAAGTGGCTGAGTTCTTCGGCAAAGAGCCGCGTAAAGACGTGAACCCGGATGAAGCGGTAGCGGTCGGTGCTGCGGTTCAGGGTGGCGTGCTGGCCGGTGAAGTTAAAGACGTTCTGCTGCTGGACGTTACCCCGCTGTCGCTGGGTATCGAAACCATGGGCGGCGTGATGACTTCGCTGATTGCCAAGAACACCACGATTCCAACCAAGCACAGCCAGGTGTTCTCGACTGCAGAAGATAACCAGTCTGCCGTGACCATCCACGTTGTGCAGGGTGAACGTAAACGCGCGGCGGACAACAAGTCCCTGGGCCAGTTCAACCTCGACGGTATCCAGGCGGCACCACGCGGCATGCCGCAGATCGAAGTGACTTTCGACATTGATGCCGACGGTATTCTGCACGTTTCCGCGAAAGACAAAAACAGCGGCAAAGAGCAGAAGATCACCATCAAGGCCTCTTCCGGTCTGAACGACGAAGAGATCGAAAAAATGGTGCGCGATGCTGAAGCTAACGCCGAGTCTGACCGTAAGTTCGAAGAGCTGGTGCAGACCCGTAACCAGGGTGACCAGGTTGCGCACAGCACCCGTAAGCAGCTGACCGATGCCGGCGATCAACTGCCAGCAGACGTGAAAGCGCCAATCGAAGCGGCTCTGGCCGAGCTGGACACCGCGCTGAAAGGCGAAGACAAAGCTGAGATTGAAGCGAAAATCCAGGCGCTGATGGAAGTATCCGGCAAGCTGATGGAATTTGCACAGCAGCAGCAGGCCGCTGGTGGCGCAGCTGAAGCCGCCGAAGGCAAAAAAGATGACGACGTTGTTGACGCCGAATTCGAAGAAGTTAAAGACAAGAAATAATCGCCCTTGAGCGGGCATGATGCTCCCCGGTGGGGCATCGTATTAACCAGCACGGGCGTGGAGATATCTCCCCGCCCGTGCACGCATGTTAAGGGCAGGATCAATAACAATGGCGAAGAAAGACTATTACGAGGTTTTAGGCGTTTCCAAATCGGCGGAAGAGCGTGAAATCAAAAAGGCTTATAAGCGTCTTGCGATGAAGTTCCACCCTGACCGCAACCAGGGCGATAAAGAAGCCGAAGGCAAATTCAAAGAGATCAAAGAAGCGTATGAAATTCTGACCGATGCGCAGAAACGTGCGGCTTACGATCAGTACGGTCATGCAGCCTTTGAACAAGGTGGAATGGGCGGTGGCGGCGGTGGTTTCAGCGGCGGCGGTGCAGATTTTAGCGATATCTTTGGCGACGTATTCGGCGATATTTTCGGCGGAGGCCGCCGTCAGCAGCGCGCCGCGCGTGGTGCTGATTTGCGCTATAACATGGAGCTGACGCTGGAAGAAGCGGTACGCGGCGTGACCAAAGAGATCCGCATTCCTACGCTGGAAGAGTGCGAAGTTTGCCACGGCAGCGGTGCCAAAGCGGGAACCAAACCGCAGACCTGTCCAACCTGTCACGGTGCAGGCCAGGTACAGATGCGTCAGGGCTTCTTTACCGTTCAGCAGGCGTGTCCGACCTGTCACGGTCGCGGTACGGTGATCAAAGATCCGTGCAATGCCTGTCATGGCCATGGCCGCGTAGAGAAGACGAAAACACTGTCGGTGAAAATTCCGGCGGGTGTGGACAGCGGCGATCGTATTCGCCTGAGTGGTGAAGGTGAGGCCGGTGAGCATGGCGCACCGGCGGGCGATCTCTATGTTCAGGTTCAGGTGAAAAAACACCGTATCTTCGAACGTGAAGAGAATAACCTGTACTGTGAAGTGCCGATTAACTTTGCGATGGCGGCACTGGGTGGCGAGATTGAAGTGCCTACCCTTGATGGCCGCGTGAAGCTGAAAGTGCCTGCCGAAACGCAGACCGGTAAGCTGTTCCGCATGCGCGGTAAAGGTGTGAAATCCGTTCGCGGTGGCGCACAGGGCGATTTACTGTGCCGTGTTGTGGTTGAAACTCCGGTGAGCCTGAGTGACAAGCAGAAAGCGCTGCTGCGCGAGCTGGAAGAGAGCTTCGGTGGTCCGAGCGGCGATCAGAACAGCCCACGCTCCAAGAGCTTCTTTGACGGCGTGAAAAAGTTCTTCGACGATCTGACCCGATAATCTGTTCTGTCATTGCAGTGTCATTCGATGGGCGTTCTCAAACGAGACCGCCCATTTTCTTTATCGGCTTCCCTCGGCCCGTTTCCTTTTGACTCACCCTTGCGCGGCTTCCGGAATGGTCCGGACTCATTGCAGTGACTGTTCATACTTCGGAAATCCCGACTGTTTAACCATCTATAATCTGTTTTTTACGAAGGGTTAAAGCGAGTATGCTGTGACTTTCTTAAATCCAAACTCGAATCAATGGAATCTTCGATGAAAACAGCTCTTAAGCGTCTGCTTAACAATGACGCCACCGGCGGGGTGGTTCTGATCGTAGCGGCTGCGGTCGCTATGTTTCTGGCGAATTACAGTGCCACGCAGCAGGGCTACCAGGCGCTGCTGGCGATGCCGGTGCAGTTCCGCTTTGGTGAACTCGCTATCAACAAAGACCTGCTGCTGTGGATTAATGATGCGTTGATGGCGCTGTTCTTCCTGCTGATTGGTCTTGAGGTGAAGCGCGAGCTGATTGCGGGTTCACTGAACAGCCGCGAGCGGGCGATGTTTCCGCTGATTGCCGCGCTGGGCGGCATGCTGGCTCCGGCATTGATCTTTACCGCCTTTAACCACAGCGATCCGCTGGCGATCCACGGCTGGGCGATCCCCACCGCCACGGATATTGCTTTTGCGCTGGGGATCCTGGCACTGCTCGGCAGTCGGGTGCCCGTGCAGTTGAAAATGTTTCTGATGGCGCTGGCAGTGATTGACGATCTTGGGGCGATAGTGATTATCGCTTTCTTCTACACCAGCGACCTCTCTCTGGTGTCGCTGAGCGTGGCGGCTGCCTCTGTCGTGGCGCTGGCGCTGTTGAATCTGTGTGGGGTGCGTAAAACCTCCCTGTATCTGCTGGTCGGGATGGTGCTGTGGGTGGCTGTGCTCAAATCCGGCGTTCACGCCACGCTGGCCGGAGTGATCGTCGGGTTCTTTATCCCGCTGAAGGAAAAGGATGGCGTTTCACCCTCGATTGATTTGGCGCACGGATTACAGCCGTGGGTCAGCTGGCTCATCCTGCCGCTGTTTGCCTTTGCCAATGCCGGCGTCTCGCTGAGCGGTGTCTCGCTGAACGGCCTGTTCTCCGCCGTACCGCTGGGCATTATTCTGGGCCTGTTTATCGGCAAACCGCTGGGGATTACGCTGATCTGCTGGCTGTCGGTGAAGCTGAAAATTGCGGCTCTGCCGGAGCGGACCCGCATGGTCGATATTGCTGCGGTAGGGGTGCTGTGCGGGATCGGCTTTACCATGTCGATTTTTATCGCCTCACTGGCCTTTGATGCGCAGCATGAAGAGATGGTCACACTGGCGAAATTGGGCATTCTGGCCGGTTCGGTGGTGTCCGCCGTGGTGGGCTATCTGCTGCTGCGACTGAAGCTGAAATAACGTGTTGCGGAGGGTGAAATGTCCCAGATGAACTTTAACCACCTTTATTATTTCTGGCAGGTCTGTAAAACCGGCTCGGTGGTTAAAGCCGCTGAGGTGCTGAACCTGACGCCGCAGACGGTGACGGGCCAGTTAAAGGTGCTGGAGGATCGGTTACAGGGGCGCTTGTTTAAACGGCAGGGGCGGGGACTGGCGCCTTCCGAGCTGGGACAACTGGTTTTCCGCTACGCCGATCGCATGTTTACCCTCAGCCAGGAAATGCTGGATATCGTCAACTACCGCAAGGAAGCCAGCCTGCTATTTGACGTTGGCGTAGCCGATGCGCTGTCCAAAAAACTGGTCAGCCAGATACTGGCCACCGCCGTGCAGGAAGCAGAGCCTATCCATCTGCGCTGCTTTGAGTCCACCCATGAGCTGCTGCTGGAGCAGCTCAGTGCGCACAAGCTGGATATGATCCTCTCTGACTGCCCGGTGGACTCTTCGCAGCAGGCGGGGCTGTTTTCCGTTAAGCTGGGCGAATGCGGCGTCAGTTTCTGGTGTCACGATGCGCTCACCGACAGCCGTTTTCCGGCCTGCCTGACCGCGCATAATTTGCTGATTCCCGGCAGGCGCTCGATGCTGGGGCGCAGATTGCTCAACTGGTTCCAGTCACAGAATCTGGACGTCACCATTCTCGGTGAGTTTGATGATGCGGCGTTAATGAAGGCCTTTGGTGCCGCTAACCGGGCCATTTTTGTGGCACCCACGCTGTACGGGACGGAGAGCTATTACGATGAGGGAATTGTCGAGCTGGGTCGACCAGAGGCAGTGGTGGAAGAGTACCACGTGATTTTTGCCGAACGGATGATCCAGCACCCGGCGGTGCAGCGTATCTGCAATAAGGACTTCAGCGCGCTGTTTGCCGTCTGACTGGCATAAAAAAACCGCCGTTAGGCGGTCTTTTTAACGCGGATTAACAAGCAGGCATTATGCCAGGTTGTTGATCTGTGCAGTCAGGTTTGCTTTATGACGAGCAGCCTTGTTTTTGTGGATCAGGCCTTTAGCTGCCTGGCGGTCCACGATAGGTTGCATTTCATTGAATGCAGCCTGTGCAGCGGCTTTATCGCCAGTAGCGATAGCTGCGTATACTTTCTTAACAAAGGTACGCATCATTGAACGACGGCTAGCGTTGTGCTTACGACGCTTCTCAGACGTTACGGCGCGTTTCTTAGCTGATTTGATATTAGCCAAGGTCCAACTCCCAAATAGTTCTATGAGGACAATTCAAAGGCCGAGGAATATGCCCTTTATGCCTTCGGTTGTCAATGGATTTGTGCAAATAAGCGCCGATGAAACATTGGCACTTGGTTACGTTTCGATGGCGCAAGATTCTACCAGCTTCAGTCTGGCGAATACAGCTTATTCACAAGAAAAAATATAATCCCATGGCCAGCGAGTACCATATCAGAATGGAATAGCAGTAAGAAAGCGCGAAAGCCCGCAATCGCGGGTTAACCTTCATCGCTGTACAAGGTATAATCCGCCGATTTCCACAAGATTGAGCCGGCCATGAAGTTTATCCGCGGTATACACAACCTGAGAGAGCAGCATCGCGGCTGCGTACTGGCTATCGGTAATTTCGATGGCGTACACCGCGGTCATCAGGCGCTGCTCGCGCGCCTGTGCGAAGAAGGGCGTCAGCGCAATCTGCCGGTCATGGTGATGCTGTTTGAGCCCCAGCCGCTGGAGCTGTTCGCGGCGGATGGCGCCCCGGCGCGGCTGACCCGCCTGCGTGAAAAAGTCAGTTACCTTCAGCAGGCGGGTATTGATTACGTGCTGTGCGTGCGCTTCGATCGACGTTTTGCTGCGCATACGGCGCAAAGCTTTATCGCCGATCTGCTGGTTGAAAAGCTGGGCGTGCAGTTCCTTGTCGTCGGTGATGATTTCCGCTTTGGCGCTGGTCGGCAGGGCGATTTCCTGTTATTACAGAAGGCTGGCATCGAATATGGTTTTGATGTCATCAGCACCCAGACATTTTGCGATAATGGCAAACGTATCAGCAGCACGGCGGTACGCCAGGCACTGGCAGAGGACGATCTGTCGCAGGCAGCCGTTTTGCTGGGGCATCCCTTCAGCATTTCCGGTCGTGTGGTCCATGGCGATGCGCTGGGTCGGACTATCGGCTTCCCCACCGCCAACCTGCCGCTGCGCCGTACCGTTTCCCCGGTGAAAGGGGTTTATGCCGTTGAGGTGCTGGGCCTGGGCGATCGTCCGCTGCCGGGCGTCGCCAATATTGGCACCCGGCCAACGGTAGCCGGGCTGCGTCAGCAGCTCGAAGTGCACCTGCTGGATGTCGCTATCGATCTTTACGGACGCCATATTGACGTGGTGCTACGTAAAAAAATTCGCAACGAGCAGCGCTTTGCCTCGCTCGATGCACTGAAAGAGCAAATTGCTAAAGATGTGGTGACTGCCCGCGACTTTTTCGGGCTAAAGACACCGGTTTAAACAGAACAGAAGCGAAATACGGAATCGAGAATCTGATGAGTGACTATAAATCAACCCTGAATTTGCCGGAAACGGGGTTCCCGATGCGTGGCGATCTGGCCAAACGCGAACCGGGAATGCTGCAACGTTGGTATGATGACAAACTGTACAGCATCATCCGCGAAGCCAAAAAAGGGAAAAAAACCTTTATCCTTCATGATGGCCCTCCCTATGCGAACGGCAGCATTCATATTGGTCACTCCGTTAACAAGATTCTGAAAGACATTATCGTCAAGTCGAAAGGCATGGCGGGTTACGATTCGCCGTACGTTCCGGGCTGGGACTGCCACGGTCTGCCTATCGAGCATAAAGTTGAGCAGATGATTGGCAAACCGGGCGAAAAAGTCACCCCGGCTGAGTTCCGTGCAGCCTGCCGTGAATATGCTGCCGAGCAGGTCGAAGGGCAGAAAGCTGACTTTATTCGCCTTGGCGTGCTGGGTGACTGGGATCGCCCATACCTGACGATGAACTTCAAAACCGAAGCCAATATCATCCGCGCACTCGGCAAAATCATCGGTAATGGCCACCTGCACAAAGGCGCTAAGCCGGTGCACTGGTGCCTGGACTGCCGCTCTGCGCTGGCGGAAGCCGAAGTGGAGTATTATGACAAAACTTCGCCATCCATCGACGTGATGTTTAACGCGCTGGATGCCGATGCCGTGCGCGCGAAGTTTGGCGTCACTGCTTCACAAGGCCCGGTTTCACTGGTCATCTGGACCACCACCCCGTGGACCATGCCGGCTAACCGCGGCATCTCGCTGCATCCGGAATTTGAGTATCAGCTGGTGCAGATCGAAGGCCGCAGCCTGATTCTGGCGAAAGAGCTGGTGGAGAGCGTGATGAAACGCGCGGGCGTCACCGAGTGGACCGTGCTGGGCGAATGCAAAGGTGAAGCGCTGGAGCTGGCGCTGTTCCAGCATCCGTTCATTGAGCAGATTCAGTCGAAAGTTGTTCTGGGTGAGCACGTTACGCTGGAAGCCGGTACCGGTGCCGTCCATACCGCACCAGGCCACGGTCCGGATGACTATGTGATCGGTCAGAAGTACGGTCTGGAAACCGCTAACCCGGTCGGCCCGGACGGCCGCTATCTGCCCGGTACCTATCCAACGCTGG
>CAJYIY010000078.1 GCA_913775305.1 uncultured Erwinia sp.
CTTTCGCTATCGGGAAGCCGGTTGCTTTTGAGGCCAGCGCCGAGGAACGTGACACGCGCGGGTTCATCTCGATCACGATCAGACGACCGTTTTTCGGGTTCACCGCAAACTGTACGTTGGAGCCACCGGTTTCCACACCAATCTCACGCAGCACCGCCAGCGAGGCGTTACGCATGATCTGATACTCTTTATCGGTCAGCGTTTGTGCCGGCGCGACGGTAATGGAGTCACCGGTATGGATGCCCATGGCATCAAAGTTTTCAATGGAGCAGACGATGATGCAGTTGTCGTTTTTGTCACGCACCACTTCCATCTCATACTCTTTCCAGCCAATCAGCGACTCATCAATCAGCAGTTCGTTGGTTGGTGACAGATCCAGACCGCGTTCGCAAATCTCTTCAAACTCTTCGCGGTTATAAGCGATGCCGCCACCGGTTCCGCCCATGGTAAAGGATGGACGGATAATGCACGGGAAGCCAACGTCAGCAGCCACCGCCAGCGCCTCTTCCATGGTGTGGGCAATGCCAGAGCGTGCGGTATCCAGGCCGATTTTCTTCATCGCCACGTCGAAACGGCGGCGGTCTTCGGCCTTATCAATTGCATCGGCGGTGGCACCAATCATGGTCACGCCGAACTCTTCCAGCACGCCACGACGCTCCAGCTCCAGCGCGCAGTTCAGCGCAGTCTGACCGCCCATGGTCGGCAGCACCGCATCCGGACGCTCTTTTTCGATAATTTTACGCACCACTTCCCAGTTGATCGGCTCGATGTAGGTTGCATCGGCCATGTCCGGGTCGGTCATGATGGTCGCCGGGTTGGAGTTCACCAGAATAACGCGGTAGCCCTCTTCGCGCAGGGCTTTACAGGCCTGAGCGCCGGAATAGTCGAACTCGCAGGCCTGACCGATAACGATAGGACCTGCGCCAATGATCAGGATGCTTTTTATGTCTGTACGTTTTGGCATGTCTTCTCTCTCCTGACCTTATTTCGTGCTGGAACGGTAAGCTTCAATCAGTTCGATAAAGTGATCGAACAGGGGGGCTGCATCGTGCGGGCCCGGGCTCGCTTCAGGGTGCCCCTGGAAGCTGAAGGCCGCTTTATCAGTGCGGTGGATGCCCTGTACCGTATGGTCAAACAGTGAGGTATGGGTCACGCGCAGATTAGCGGGCAGATTGCTGTCATCAACGGCGAAGCCGTGGTTCTGAGCGGTAATCATCACGGTATTTTTATCGTGATCTTTCACCGGATGGTTGCCACCGTGATGGCCAAGTTTCATCTTCACGGTTTTTGCACCGCTGGCCAGCGCCAGCAGCTGATGGCCGAGGCAGATACCGAATACCGGGATGTCGGTTTCCAGGAAGCGCTTAATCGCGCTAATCGCGTAATCGCATGGCTCCGGGTCACCGGGACCGTTGGAGAGGAAAATACCGTCCGGGTTCAGCTTCAGTACCTCTTCAGCCGGGGTCTGTGCAGGTACCACGGTCAGGCGGCAGCCGCGATCCACCAGCATGCGCAGGATGTTGCGCTTTACGCCGTAATCGTAGGCTACAACGTGGAATGGCAGTTCGCCCTCCGCTTTCGCCGCAGGCAGGTCGCCTTCCAGCGTCCAGCTGCCCTGTAGCCAGCTGTAGGCCTCTGGCGTGGTCACTTCTTTCGCCAGGTCCATCCCCTTCAGGCCAGGGAAGGCTTTGGCTTTTTCCAGCGCCACGGTGGCATCCGGTGCATCTCCGGCAATGATGCAGCCGTTCTGCGCCCCTTTTTCGCGCAGCAGGCGAGTCAGCTTACGCGTATCGATATCGGCAATAGCGACAATGTTGTTGCGAACCAGGTAGTCGGTCAGCCCTTCTTCATTGCGGTAGTTGCTGGCAATCAGCGGCAGGTCACGGATCACCAGACCCTGAGCATGTACCTGAGTCGATTCTGCGTCAGCGGAGTTGGTGCCGACATTGCCGATATGGGGATAAGTAAGAGTAACGATTTGGCGGGAATAGGAAGGATCAGTGAGGATTTCTTGATAACCGGTCATTGAAGTGTTGAAAACAACTTCTCCCACTGCCGATCCGGTTGCCCCGATGGCCCGACCGTGGAATTGGGTTCCGTCTTCCAGAACCAAGAGCGCTGACTTAATCAAAACATCCTCCAGGGAATAAACAGTCATAATATCTGCATATTAATTCATGAATAGAGCCGAATCAATGCAAAAACTGCCTGACTGCTCAGTTTTTGGCAAATTGCGCGCATTCTAATGATCGCCCTCGCGAATGTCTACCCTGCGAGGCCGTTTTTCTTCACTTTTTAACTCACTGATCGATTTATCATAAGATTAACGCTGAAAATTACACATATCCTGGCAATAAAATCGGTTGCCTGCCAGCGAACGCATAAAAATGGACATGCGAACTTCAAAAAGTGGACCAAATGGTCAGAATTCATATAAAAAAGGCTAAGGGCGGGGAGAAAATCAGATTATTTAAGCATTAAATACAATAATCGGGCTATAAGCCTCATTTATAAAAAATAAAAAGGGCAATAAAATTATTGCCCACCCAATCATAAACTTATGATTGAAATAACCACATCACGATGGTTTACAACACTTATAAATCATCAAGATTAAGCACGTTTTTCATATCGAAAAGACCTGATTTATGCGCACTTATCCATAATCCTGCTCTGACTGCACCATTAGCAAAGGTCATACGACTGGAAGCCTTGTGGGTTATCTCTACCCGCTCGCCGATATCGGCAAACATAGCCGTATGCTCCCCGACGATATCACCCGCGCGGACGGTGGCAAAACCAATGGTCTGCGCCTTGCGTTCCCCGGTGATGCCTTCACGTGCGTAAACCGCGCGATCGTTCAAATCCCAGTCCATGGCATCAGCAATTGCCTCGCCCATCGCCAGCGCCGTACCGGACGGAGCATCGACTTTATGGCGGTGGTGAGCCTCAACAATTTCGATATCCGCGTACTCACCCATCACTCTGGCAGCCTTCTCCAACAGCTTGAGCACCAGATTCACACCAACGCTGAAGTTGGCGGCAAACACGATACCGATCTCTTCCGCCGCCGCTTTAATCGCGGCTTTTCCGGCGTCATCAAAACCGGTCGTACCAATCACCATCGCTTTCTGATGCTGACGGCAAAATTCCAGATAGTTCAATGTCGCTTCCGGGCGGGTGAAATCGATCAGCACGTCGAAGTCGTTGACTACTGCATCCAGGCTGTCACTGATCTTGACACCCTGAGCGCCGCAACCCGCCATCTCTCCGGCATCACTTCCCACCAGTGAAGATCCGGCGCGTACAACCGCCGCCCCCAGACGCGCGCCCTCAGCCTGAACAGCGGCCTGAATCAGCTGACGGCCCATACGCCCTGCGGCTCCCACAACGGCGATACGGATTTCTGCGTTACTCATAATTATTCATTCCTGACAGATTTCTATGCATGCAAAGCGCATACAGATTAACCAGGTGTTAACCTCTGCGCCACAATTAAAACCCTATAATTAGAATTTTACGCCAGCTGGCGCAGATTATCAGTAAAACAGATTTATCACGGGGGAGGGGGAGTACCGCGGGGTCGGGCTGGGGGAAGACAGACTCATGATGCGACGTATATTTATGTCGCTGACGGCTTTGGGTTGGAGGACAGCCTCTGAGGCTGTCTCCCCTCACCATCGGTCGTATCGCGGTTTCAGAGTCAGACGAAGCGAGCAGGAATGCGTTCACTTCACCAGCGCTCTCAACGACAGCTGATTAGCGGCAGCCATCGTGAAACCGCGGCAAACTATTCGACCTGCCGAACCTCAACGCGCAGCTCTTTCGGGACTTCAAACACGATATTCTCTTCGCGACCAATCAGCTCAACGGCATCCACACCGCCAAACTGTTTCAGCCGCTGGATCACCGCCTGCACCAGCACGTCAGGGGCCGATGCGCCGGCAGTAACACCAACGCAGCGTGCGCCTGTGATCCACTCTTCCTGAATATCATCGGCAGAGTCGATCAGCCGCGCCAGCTTGCCGGCACGCTGCGCTAACTCGGCCAGACGATTAGAGTTAGAGGAGTTTTTCGATCCTACCACCAGCACCACGTCCGCATCCTTCGACAGCGTCCGCACCGCTTCCTGACGGTTAGTCGTGGCGTAGCAGATATCGTCTTTACGCGGCCCGATAATTTTTGGGAAGCGCGCGCGCAGGGCATCAATCACTTCATAAGTGTCGTCCACTGACAGCGTGGTCTGGGTCATAAAGCACAGGTTATCTTCATCTTTCACCTGCAGCTTCCACACGTCAGCGGGCGCCTCCACCAGATACATGCCCCCTTTCGGGTTATTGTACTGGCCCATGGTGCCCTCCACTTCCGGATGACCGGCGTGACCGATCAGGATCGCCTCAGTGCCCTTACGGCTGGCACGTGCGACTTCCATATGCACTTTGGTCACCAGCGGACAGGTGGCGTCGAACAGCATGGTTAAATCACGTGACTTCGCTTCTGCACGCACCGCCTGTGAAACGCCGTGGGCGGAGAAAATCAGAATCGAGCCATCCGGCACCTCGCTGATTTCCTCGATAAAAATGGCCCCGCGTTCACGCAGGCTGTTCACCACGTAGCGGTTATGCACCACTTCATGGCGAACGTAAATCGGTGCGCCATACATCTCCAGCGCACGCTCGACAATGCTGATAGCACGATCAACACCGGCACAAAAACCACGTGGATTAGCCAACAGGATCTGCATTCGCCGCCTCCAGTACCGGATTGATTTCCAGCACTTCTACGTCAAAATGAATGGTCTGCCCGGCCAGCGGATGATTGAAATCAACGGTGATTGAATCACCGGAAATTTCCCGAATCACGCCGGGCATTTCGTTACCGTCCATGCCGGAAAACAGCATAATTGCGCCAACCTCTGGCTCCCCAGCCTGCATAAAATCCCGGCGTGAGAAGTACTGGATCAGATCCGGGCTGATGCCGCCGAAAGCGTCTTCAGACTCCAGCGTAAAAGCCTGCCTGTCCCCTACTTTCAGTCCGAGCAGCTGATTTTCCAGCGCTTCAGACAGGCTGCCGTCACCGAGACAAAACAGCGCAGGCTTACCGTTGTTGCGCGTGGCTTCTGCGGTTGAACCGTCCGCCAGTTTTAAGGTGAAATGCACCAGCACTGAGCTGTCGCGCTGTACAGTATCGATCATGCCCTACCCTTTATTCTTAGCCTGTTTGCTGGCCGGGCTGATAAATCCTTCCAGCACGATTAGCGCAGCACCAATACAGATACCGCAGTCGGCAATATTAAACGTGGCAAAGTGCCAGTCTCCAACATAAAAATCGATGAAGTCCACCACGAAGCCATGATATGCCCGGTCAAACAGGTTGCCTGTTGCGCCGCCGACAATCAGCGCATAGGCGATGTTATTCAGTTTCTTGCTCGCAGGGCTGCGGTACATCATCACCAGCAGCACGACGACGATGGCGATGGCGATGCCGGCGAAGAACCAGCGCTGCCAGCCACCTTTATCGGCGAGGAAACTGAACGCTGCACCGTAGTTGTGCGCATAGAAGAAGTTAAAAAATGGCATCACCGGCATCGATTCGTGCAGCATCAGATTATCCATAATCCACTGCTTGCTGGCGAAATCGATGCCAATCACTAACAGCACCAGCCACAGCCAGCGCAATCCGGTTGACAGAACGGGGCGGCGCATCATGCGAACTTACGCAGTTCGCCGCTGCCGGCGACGTTAGTGGCACAGCGACCACAGACGTCTGCATGTGCAGCGTTCTGGCCAATATCGGTGGTGTAATGCCAGCAGCGCGGGCACTTCTCACCTTCAGCTTTGTGCAGCGCGATCTTCAGGCCTTTGATGACCTCACTCTGCAACGCATCATCCGTAGCCTCCGCATAGTCCGCTACCGCCGCACCCGAGGTCAGCAGCACAAAGCGCAGCTCTTCACCCAGACCGATCAGCTTCGCGGCCAGTTCAGCATCGGCATACAGCGTCACGCTGGCCTCCAGAGAACCCCCAATGCGCTTATCGGCACGCGCCTGCTCAAGCACTTTGTTGACTTCGGTACGCACTTTCAGCAGATCTGCCCAGTAGGCATCGTTCATTGGCTCATCTGCCGCCAGGCTGAACAGTCCGTCGAACCACTCTTCGGTAAACACATACTGGCTGCGTTTGCCAGGCAGGTAGCCCCAGATTTCATCGGCGGTAAACGACATGATCGGTGCCATCCAGCGTACCAGCGCCTCGGCGATATACCACAGTGCGGTCTGGCAGCTGCGTCGCGCCAGGCCATCGGCTTTGGCGGTGTACTGACGATCTTTGATGATGTCGAGGTAGAAGGAGCCCATTTCCACCGAACAGAACTGCATCAGACGCTGAACCACTTCGTGGAAGTCATAGGCTTCGTAAGAGGCAACGATATCGTTCTGAGCAGCCAGCGCGCGGCCCACGGCCCAGCGGTCAACCACCACCATCTCTTCCGGTTTCACCCGATCGGTTTCCGGGTTAAAGCCTGCCAGGTTGGCCAGCAGGAAGCGCGCGGTGTTACGAATGCGGCGATAGCTGTCGGCAGAGCGTTTGAGAATTTCGTCAGATACGGCGATTTCACCGGAGTAGTCGGTGGAAGCCACCCACAGACGCAGGATATCCGCGCCCAGCTTATTCATCACGTCCTGCGGCGACACGGTGTTGCCCAACGATTTGGACATTTTGCGGCCCTGACCATCTACGGTAAAGCCGTGGGTCAGTACCTGACGGTAAGGCGCTTTGCCCTTCATCGCCGTAGAAATCATCAGAGACGACATAAACCAGCCGCGATGCTGGTCCGATCCCTCCAGATACATATCCGCCGCGTGACCGCCAAACTCCGGGCGTGCATCCACAACCGAATAGCTGGTGGAACCGGAATCAAACCACACGTCGAGGGTATCCGGCACCTTAACGTAATTGTCTGCGTCATCGCCCATCAGGTCACGCGGATCAAGATCCCACCATGCCTGAATCCCCTCTTCCTCTACGCGCAGCGCGACTTTTTCCATCAGCGCCAGGGTGTCTGGATGCAGCTGTTCGGTGTCTTTATGCACAAACAGCGCCATCGGCACGCCCCAGGTGCGCTGGCGTGAGATACACCAGTCTGGACGGTTTGCCACCATCGCTTCAATACGCGCCTGGCCCCAGTCCGGGATCCACTGCACGCCTTTAATCTCTTTCAGCGACTGCGCACGCAGACCTTTCTGATCCATGCTGATAAACCACTGTGGGGTCGCACGGAAGATAATCGGCGTTTTGTGGCGCCAGCAGTGTGGGTAGCTGTGGTGCAGTTTTTCAACGTGCAGCAGGGCACCTTTTTCTTTCAGCAGATCCAC
This sequence comes from uncultured Erwinia sp., assembly GCA_913775305.1. Classification (GTDB taxonomy): domain Bacteria; phylum Pseudomonadota; class Gammaproteobacteria; order Enterobacterales; family Enterobacteriaceae; genus Erwinia. The sequence goes on from CAJYIY010000078.1 coordinate 7,373, forward strand.
GATCATATCGTTGGCT
>CAJYIY010000079.1 GCA_913775305.1 uncultured Erwinia sp.
TGAATGAATACAACAGTGAGCGGCCCCATGAATCCCTGAATAACCTGACACCGGAAGAATACCGGCTGATGGCTGAGAAACCGGAAATCTCAAAAAGTGTGTGGAACTAAAGCTGGGATACTTACACCATCACGAGCAACTTCGGCCAGTAGCACCACCGCCTATAAGGGATCAGCCGGGAAAACACTGCCCTTACATGTGCCTTGCTCTACCGGATAGTTAGAATCTTGATTGAAATTGAGCAGATTGACTCATCTTTTGATTTGCATAAATATGAGTAGAATTTCGCAGTGTGTGGGCTAGGACTTGGAAGTTTCGAATGCACCAGGGCCCAAACATACTGGGGTACAGAAGTGCCCTTTTACGTAAAGGACAAGCATAACGATGAATGAGTATTCGGAAAGCTGGCGGCACTTAAAGGCATTATTGGCGGGTTATACAAGAAGGGATTCAGAAGTCAACGCGCCGTCATATGAGAAGCAACGCCATGCCAAGGCATTATCCATTTTCCTCACTAACGCCAAACTCGTAACCCCTGAACTCAATCGTGAAACGGTAGAGGCTGTTCTTAGCGGTCAGCTCCAATGGCCGCGAAACGGAGGCACGCCATATCCCGGCACCGACATTCCCCTTTCCCGATTTGAAGAGTTGGGGTTGGTGTCGTTTTATGCAGGTTGGTGTGCTACCCACGCAAACTCCGTTAACGATGAGAAGGGCATCGACCCGACTCTGATCCCGGTGATCCAGGCCATTGAGCATCTTAAGGATATCCAATCGGGTAGGAACGGGTTCATCCAGCCTCATTACGCTTGTGACGAAGGTGACTTAAAACAAAGCCTACGCGCTGAGTTTGGTAATCACCTTTCCGTAGAGCAACTCTTGCCCAAGCTTAAACCAGAAGGTGGCACATTCAAATTAAAACCCGGCAATCAGAATTTCAGTTCTGAAATAAGCACTCAGTTATGGTGGGATTTGCGACGTAATCATACCCCAGAAGAGACTTTCAACCGCTGGATGATGTATTTTTGCGTAAATTGCGAATGGGCAATGCCCGTTATTTTTGATCGTAGTCAGTACAAAGAGCGCGAAGAATTTCACGACCTGCTGCTTAAATTTCTGTCTGAAGACCCAACATTAGCTACGAGCATTGATTGTTACGTCAGGCAGTCCATCAATGAAATTGATTTTTCAGCTCGCATTCAGTCTATGCAAACGTACCATGGTATTGTCGTTGATACGAATAATGGACGATCAGAGCCAACTATATCGGAAGAGGAACTTCCGATGCCCACGTTAGGCTCGCTTGAAGAGGTTTATCCTACGCCATTTAGTCAAGCCTCAAGCGCTCTAGAATTCGTCAAGCTCTTTGACAATATGCAGTTTCGATCGCGGGAGCTCTTCTATAGCAGGTTAGTTTCGACTGCAGTAGAGACCAGTATACGTATTGAAATTGCGCATCTCGCCTCTTCAGGATTCGTAGAGAAGCTGGTAGATCTGGCAAATACCCATCGGCCGGTTTTGAAGTATTTGCTTTACGTCATTCTGCCCAATTATGATCTTCCCAACTACATGACCCTGCTGCTGGCTCGAAAAGAGACTAGTGATGTCTCCTTCTTCCATCTGGCAACCCGAAGATTTGAGCACTTCCGCAACCAAGATACTGCTTATCTTAAAAATCTTGGGGACGGGTATCAGCAACTGCTGTGTCGCGAATATGTAAAAGCTATTCAGGATGAGCCAGATTTTATATCTCGTTTCGTTGCAGTACTAAAAGTTCTCGGTGAGCAGTGCGTATTCCGCTCACCTGACTTTTTCAAAGGATTTGAGTACCGCCTCTTACTCACGCTGTTGGACTCACTAAAAGATCAGCAGGTCTCCGAACTTGCGAAGACAATTGCCGGATTTAGTGTAGTGATCGAGAAAACGTCTCACGAACAAACGCGTCAACACTTCAGATATCTTTTAGGGTTCTGGCTAATTGAGCGTTTAGAGCGCACTGGCATAGATCCTACAGAGGAAATCTGCGAATCGGTTCGTGAGTCCCTGCGTGCGCTGTACAAAGCGGAATTTTTTGCCAACCTAACAGGATTACGAAGCCTCGAAGCGAGTTCCTTCTTTGGGACGCTCCCTTGGAAACAGCTTTTTGCTGGAGTAGGTCAAGACTTCATGCTAGATCTTTCGAGCCTCTGTAATGAATGGGAGCAAAAACTCGCCCATGAGAATCAGGGCTCATACGGAGTCGCTTTAGCTGTTGGTCATTATCTACAGGTACTGATCATCGCTGGACAAGCAATTTCAGAAGCCAGCGCCCAACAGACTATAGCGGCTAGAGTTCAAGAAATCATCCGACTTTGTGGGTTTAAAAACCGCGAAAAATATACCCGAATCTTTGAGGGACTGGGAAGCGACAGGTTCAATCTCTGGCAACAGGTGTGTACCTACTCTAACTCATTTACAGATGAGCTATATAAGGATTTCATCGCTAGGTGCGCCCCCCTAGTACCCCTGAACCTTCTGTTTGTGCTGTTGGAAAGGACGTCAGTCATCGCCCGGGAGCAGCTGCTACATAAAGCGATCGATAGGCACCACACCGATTCAGACAAGGAACTGGATCTGCGCGGAATGGAAGACGCTTTCACCTCAGCTTTTAATGCTGGCCGCACGGACATCGCATCAAGGATGCTTCTATCAGCAAAGAAAATGCTCGCTGAGGATCGATTTGCAAACACTACACACAGAAATGCCTTGCGCGTTAGCAAAATTTGGCAGAGCTACGAATATAAGTACCAGCTCCTTGAACTGTATGAACACCATTGGCAAGATCCAGCTCGCTTTGAAAAGTCTGCGAACGAGCTTTCAATTCCTCACGACCTGTGCTCCTCGCAATCCCAATCAGATGACAGGCCACATCATAACGAGTGTCAATATTTTAGAAGACAACTGATCGCGACTGCGTTCTGCGATACGGAGCCAGCCAAGACTGTGCTCTTAATGGAACAGCTGTATAAGGAAACCAGGCGCGAGCACCATGGTTTTGTTCTGCTCTATGGGCACGTCAAGCTGTTTGGCATCGACCAGAACAAGCTCAAGCTCAAAAGCGCTTTGACCACTTTCCTGTCAGGGGCGGGAAGAGAGCAGCCCGAGCGTATGTATGATTATTGGGTTGGAATCGTGTTAGAGGCATACCAACTCAGTGGAGCGGCAGGTATCGAACGCTTTTGGGCGCAGCTCAGCCCTGAACAACAAGGGCGCAGACTCATCTTTACCCCCTACTGTAGGGCGCTTTTAGACCGTCGGGACTCTTACACAGTTAAGAAAATCTTGGCTCGCTATAAGGAAATCAATCACGCGACAATGGATGAGCTTGAGATTGATGACCTGATATCCGAGCTAGCCAAAATTGAGAAGGATGCTCCTTCGGCGAAGGATTTATTATTGATCATGGCCGAGAGTTCCCAACGAACGGTTGTACAACTGCAAAAACATTACAACCAAATAATCGCAAAAGACTTTGAAGACTACGTGGAGATAGTCAAACCAAATCTAGAACCCTATGAATATCTTAGAGATGCTATGCAGGCAGTTGCGAACGAACTAGTCCTTCGCAAGCGTAACCTCCAGAAAGGTTACAAAGATGAAAAAGGCAATGTCAGTTTTAGAGGTATGACTCTGGAGGATTGGGTCAACGATTGGTTTGTATCGTTGTTCGATCAACGAATGTCGCATGCCAAAATATCGCTGCGCGATCAAAAACGGGGCGGGCATTCGGCGTCAGGTAAAAGTCCTGGTGAGATAGACGGTTTCATTACTTCAAGTGACAACACTCGAATAGGGATTTTTGAAGCATTTCGTCTTGTCTCTTTCGACACTACGACGATCAAGGCTGTAGTGGCACACTGAATTTGGCCACCTGAACAGAGGTGATATGCTCACCTCAGAACAACACAGGTGCACCAATGAAAAGAAAAAATTTTAGTCCTGAATTCAAACGTGAATCAGCCCAGTTGGTTGTCGATCAAAATTACACAGCCGCTCAGGCAGCGAAGGCCATGGACGTTGGCCTTTCTACGATGACGAAATGGGTAAAACAACTGCGTGATGAACGGCAGGGCAAAACGTCAAACGCCTCTCCAATAACCCCAGAACAAATCGAAATACGTGAGCTAAAGAAAAAGCTACAACGTATTGAAATGGAAAACGAAATATTAAAAAAGGCTACCGCGCTCTTGATGTCAGACTCCCTGAACAGTTCTCGTTAATCGGGAAACTCAGGGCGCGTTATCCAGTGGCCTCTCTCTGCCACGTGTTCGGGGTTCATCGTAGCAGCTACAAATACTGGCAAAACCGTCCTGAAAAACCAGACGGCAGGCGGGCTGTATTACGAAGCCAGGTGATGGAGTTGCATAACATCAGCCATGGTTCTGCCGGAGCAAGGAGCATAGCCACAATGGCAACCCAGAGAGGCTATCGGATGGGACGCTGGCTTGCTGGCGGACTGATGAAAGAGCTGGGGCTGGTCAGTTGTCAGCAGCCGACTCATCGATATAAACGTGGCGGCCATGAACACGTCGCTATCCCGAATCACCTTGAGCGGCAGTTCGCAGTGACAGAGCCAAATCAGGTGTGGTGCGGCGACGTGACGTATATCTGGACAGGTAAGCGCTGGGCATACCTTGCAGTTGTTCTCGATCTGTTCGCGAGGAAACCGGTGGGTTGGGCAATGTCGTTCTCCCCGGATAGCAAACTGACGTCCAAAGCGCTGGAAATGGCATGGGAAGCTCGCGGCAAGCCAGACAGAGTGATGTTCCACAGCGATCAGGGTAGTCATTATACAAGCAGGCAGTTCCGGCAGTTACTGTGGCGGTATCGGATCAAACAGAGTATGAGTCGACGTGGAAACTGCTGGGATAACAGCCCGATGGAGCGCTTCTTCAGGAGTCTGAAGAATGAATGGGTGCCAGTGACAGGTTACGTAAGCTTCAGCGATGCTGCCCATGAAATAACAGCTTATATCGTTGGGTATTACAGTGCGCTCAGGCCGCACGAATATAACGGCGGGTTACCACCCAACGAATCGGAAAATCGATACTGGAAAAACTCTAAAGTGGTGGCCAGTTTTTGTTGACCACTACACTAAGTTGCTGAAGCCCTTTCGAGTTAGGATTACGCTTGTTTACTGATACCTTCATCTCTGCTCCTTTTTGCTCCCATTACTCCAAAATTCTAACCTGGGAGTAAATAGGGATCAATTTTTAGCAAAGCGGAGCAAAAGCATGTGAAATGTAGTAAAACCGCCTCGTAACCAAAAATAAATAATTTATATTAAAAACAATTACTTGGTTTGATGTGTTTTGAAGGGTTTTACCACGTTTCTCTGATTAATGAAGTGCTTCACTTCCCGATGCAGAAGCTCGAGAAAATCCGCCCCAGCAGATCGTCGGAGGTGAATTCTCCGGTGATTTCACTCAGGCTTTGCTGCGCCAGACGCAGCTCTTCCGCCAGCAGTTCACCAGCCCAGGCACCCAGCAGCTGATGTTTGCCCTGTTGCAGATGGTTAGCCGCCAGCTCCAGCGCCTGCAGGTGGCGACGACGAGCGAGGAAACCCCCTTCCATGTTGCCCGAAAAACCCATACTGGCCTTCAGGTGTTCGCGCAGCACCTCGACACCTTCACCGGTCCGTGCGGAAAGGCGAATGAGTGAGTGACCGTTTACTTCCGTTATGCCCAGTGCCTCACCGGTCATATCGGCTTTATTACGCACCACGGTGATCGGCAGAGCTTCCGGCAGGCGGGCAATAAAGTCCGGCCAGATCTCCGCAGGCTCGGTTGCGCCGGTCGTCGTACCATCGACCATAAACAGCACGCGGTCGGCCTGTTCAATCTCTTTCCATGCCCGTTCAATGCCGATGCGTTCAACTTCGTCGCTGGCTTCACGCAGTCCGGCGGTATCAATGACGTGCAGCGGCATGCCGTCAATATGAATATGCTCGCGCAGCACGTCGCGCGTGGTTCCGGCAATATCGGTAACAATCGCTGCATCGCGTCCGGCCAGCGCGTTCAGCAGGCTGGATTTACCGGCGTTAGGACGCCCGGCAATCACGACCTTCATGCCTTCACGCAGCAGACTGCCCTGGCGCGCTTCGGCCCGTACGCCGTCCAGATCGTCAATCACCTTATGCAGCAGGGCCTCGATTTTGCCATCGGAGAGGAAGTCAATCTCCTCATCCGGGAAGTCGATTGCCGCCTCCACATAGATGCGCAGGTGAGTGAGTGCTTCCACAAGGTTGTTAACGCGGGTGGAAAACACCCCCTGAAGGGAATTGACGGCCGAGCGTGCTGCCTGTTCTGAGCTGGCATCGATCAGGTCGGCAATGGCTTCCGCCTGGGCCAGGTCAAGCTTATCGTTGAGGAAGGCACGCTCGGAGAATTCACCCGGATTGGCAATCCGCACTCCGGGCAGCGCCACGATGCGCTTAAGCAGTAGATCGAGGATCACCGGGCCACCGTGGCCCTGCAATTCCAGTACATCTTCACCGGTAAAGGAGTTAGGGCCGGGGAACCACAGCGCGATACCCTGATCGAGGGTACTGCCGTCAGTGTCACGGAACGGCAGATAGTCGGCGTAGCGCGGCCTGGGCAGCTTGCCCAGCAGCAGCCGGGCAACGTCGGCCGCTTTGCTACCGGAAACGCGCAGAATACCGACGCCGCCGCGTCCTGGCGGTGTTGCCTGGGCAACAATCGTATCGCTATGGCTCATCGTTAACTCTCTTCTGAGACAAAAAAATAAGGCGGTCTGAGTGACCGCCTTAGTGTAAACAGTGTGTACGATATTGGCACGCGGCAGCTGTAAAAAGACCGCCGTTGGTGCGATGCCGCACCCGCCCGTACTGCTCCGGATCGGCCTGAAACAGACCAACCCGGGTTTGATTGTTACGCTTTCTTCTTATCGCGGCTGTGCAGGCCACGTTTTTCCAGGCCGCGATAAATCAGCTGCTGCTGGATAATGGTCACCAGGTTACTGACGATGTAGTACAGCACCAGACCTGAAGGGAACCACAGGAAGAACACGGTGAAGATGACCGGCATAAAGGTCATGATCTTCTGCTGCATCGGGTCGGTCACGGTGGTCGGCGACATCTTCTGGATGAAGAACATCGTGACACCCATCAGGATCGGCAGGATGTAGTACGGGTCCTGCGCTGACAGATCGTGGATCCACAGTGCGAACGGCGCATGACGCAGTTCAACAGAACCCATCAGCATATAGTAAAGCGCCAGGAAGATAGGCATCTGGATAACCAGAGGCAGACAGCCGCCCAGCGGGTTCACTTTCTCAGACTTATACAGCGCCATCATTTCCTGACTCATGCGCTGTTTGTCATCGCCTAAACGCTCACGCATTGCCTGAATCTTAGGCTGCAGCATGCGCATTTTCGCCATGGAGGTGTACTGCGCTTTGGTCAGCGGGTACATGATGCCACGAACGATAAAGGTGATAACGATAATGGAGAAGCCCCAGTTACCGATAAAGCTGTGCAGGAATTTCAGCAGCTTAAACAGCGGCTGAGAAATAAACCACAGCCAGCCGTAGTCCACGGTCAAATCCAGGTGTGGGGCAATCGCCGCCATTTTGTCCTGAATTTCCGGGCCAACCCACAGAGTCGCTTTCAGCTCCTGCTGAGAACCTGGCGCAATCGTAACCGGTGCGGATTTATAACCGATAGCCGCCACGCCATTGCCGAGATTGCTGGTGTACAGGGTGTTGGTGCCAGCCGTCTGCGGGACCCAGGCCGTTGCGAAATACTGTTGCAGCATCGCCACCCAACCGTTAGTGGTGGTGGTACTGAGGTTTTCGTTTTCGCTGATCTTATCGAACTTGTACTTCTCGTAGTTGGTCTCACTGCTGGAGTAAGCCGCGCCACGGAAGGTGTGCAACGCAAAGTTACTGCTGCCGGTATCACGATGCTTTGGCAGGTCGATCGTCTGTTTCAGCTGACCGAACATCGACACCTCCAGCGGCTGCTGGCTGGCGTTGTTGATTTGATAATCAACACCAATGGCATATTCACCGCGCTTCAGCACAAAGGTCTTGGTGTAGACAGCGCCGTTTTCTGCGGTAAAGGTCAGCGGGATACGGAGTTCATTCTGACCATCGGCCAGCTCAAAGCTATCCTGGGAAGCCGTATAAAGAGGACGACCGCCATTAGCCGGATTGTCCGGGCCATTACGACCGGTCAGGCCGCTCTGAGCCTGATACAGAAATGCCGGGGTGTTTTCCAACAGCAGGAAAGGCTTATCAGAACCCAGTGAGTCCGGATAGGTCAGCAGCTGCGCCTGGTCAACGTCACCACCGCGAGTATTAATGCTTAAAGACAGGACGTCGGTCTTAACGGTGATCGTTTTGCCCTGGCCGCTGGCAGGGACACCCTGGTTAGCGACATCACCTGCTGCTGTCGTGGTCTGTGTGGTCTGAGTTTGCAATGGCTGTGGATTATTATCCGTCTGCCAGGCTTGCCAGATCATAAAAGACACGAACAGAAAAGCGATGAGAAAGAGATTGCGTTGCGAATCCATCGTTAATGTTCTCTGTTATCAATGGTTATTTTGGCGGCACCGGATCATCGCCACCTGGGTTCAAAGGGTGGCATTTTAATATGCGTTTCATCGTCAACCAACTCCCTTTTATCACCCCAAACCTGCGCAATGCCTCAATACCGTATTGCGAACAGGTGGGATGAAATCGGCAATGCGGTCCCAGTAACGGACTGATTACGCGTTGATAAACGCGTATCAGCGCGATCAGGAACCGCGAGCCAGGCGACAATGGCGACGCCATAATTTCTCCAACGCTTCCGTCAATGCCTTATTATCCAGGTCAGCGACCCCTTTCTTCGCCACAACAACAAAATCCATTGCGGGAAGTTCATGCTGACGCAGGCGAAAGCTTTCGCGGGTCAATCGCTTGATCCGGTTACGCTCGTGCGCACGCTTAACATGTTTTTTTGCGACGGTCAGACCGATGCGGGGATACCCCAGCGTGTTCAGGCGGCCGAGAATGGTAATTTGCGGCGTGCCAGCCCGTTGTGGCTGCTGGAAGACGAAAGTGAAATGAGTGGGAGTTAACAAACGTAACTCCCTGGGAAATGCGAGCTTAACCACTCAGCGGTTAGCTTTTATTACTTAGAAACGGTCAGACGAGAACGGCCTTTAGCACGACGACGTGCCAGAACCTGACGACCATTTTTATTTGCCATACGAGCACGGAAACCGTGTGAACGGTTACGCTTCAGTACGGACGGTTGAAAAGTGCGTTTCATGGCGATTTCTACCTAAACTTGAGTAATTTCACTTGGTGACGCGTTAACTGGCCCGAAAAACCGACCGACGCCTCAGTGTATCTTTAATAAAGAGGCGGGATTGTAATAATTGTACAGTCCAGAGTCAATTTACTTCGCGTGAAAACCGCGCCCTGATTGCCCGTTTTGACCCGCAAAAACAGCCATAAGGGCCACGGCGCAGCACGCCGGGGCAAGAATTATACGGCCTTCGCCAAAAAGCGCAAGGATCGTGCAGGATCTCATGGCGATCCCGTTACATTATTTTTGCGGCAATAACGTGATGGCGCCATTAAATTTGATGGAATGCAGACGATCCTGAATGTCTTTTGCACAAGGTGGCGTAAACTAACCTGCGTGGTATGCGCCTGTGGATAAATTGGATCAAAACTGTGTAGAAAGTGAAGATCTCTGCGACGGTTTACGCTATGATCCGCCGTTCCGCTAACGATCCTCCGGGTCGTCTTGCTAACCGCATGCTTCCAGGATGCCGGGCTAGAGTGGAGTAACCGTAGATAACGGTTCGCATGCGTCTCATCGGCATGCGTCAACAATGATGAAATTATCGCTTCAGCGCCCTTATTATTTCTTATCGAATTTTTTTTCGAGTGGAGTCCGCCGTGTCACTTACGCTTTGGCAACAGTGTCTTGCCCGTTTGCAGGATGAGCTACCTGCCACAGAATTCAGCATGTGGATACGCCCTTTGCAGGCCGAACTGAATGACAATACGCTGGCATTATACGCACCAAATCGGTTTGTACTCGACTGGGTTCGGGATAAATATCTCAATAATATCAATGCACTGCTAAATGACTTCTGCGGTCCAAACGTTCCGTTGCTGCGATTTGAAGTCGGCAGCAAGCCGGTGGCGCAGCCGGTCAGCCAGCCGGTGATGGCCAGCGCGCAGGCCAGCGCACCGGGTTTTGGCACCCGTGCGGCACCGGTTCGCCCGAGCTGGGACAGCGTACCTGCTCCGGCGGAGCTGTCGTATCGCTCGAACGTCAACACCAAGCACAACTTTGATAACTTCGTTGAGGGTAAATCAAACCAGCTGGCGCGCGCGGCGGCGCGGCAGGTGGCGGATAATCCCGGCGGCGCATATAACCCGTTGTTTCTGTACGGCGGTACAGGCTTAGGTAAAACGCACCTGCTGCATGCGGTAGGCAACGGCATCATGGCGCGCAAGCCCAATGCGAAAGTGGTCTATATGCACTCCGAGCGTTTCGTGCAGGACATGGTAAAAGCCCTGCAAAATAACGCGATCGAAGAATTCAAACGCTACTACCGTTCCGTTGATGCGTTGCTGATCGATGATATTCAGTTCTTTGCCAACAAAGAGCGCTCTCAGGAAGAGTTCTTCCATACCTTTAATGCGCTGCTGGAAGGCAATCAACAGATCATTTTGACATCGGATCGCTATCCGAAAGAGATCAACGGGGTTGAGGATCGTCTGAAATCGCGCTTTGGCTGGGGTCTGACGGTGGCGATCGAGCCACCGGAGCTGGAAACCCGCGTGGCGATCCTGATGAAAAAAGCGGACGAGAATGACATCCGCCTGCCCGGTGAAGTGGCTTTCTTCATTGCCAAGCGCCTGCGATCCAACGTGCGCGAGCTGGAAGGGGCACTGAACCGCGTCATTGCAAACGCCAACTTTACCGGCCGCGCGATCACCATTGATTTTGTTCGCGAAGCGCTGCGTGACCTGTTGGCACTGCAGGAAAAACTGGTCACTATTGACAACATTCAGAAGACCGTTGCCGAATACTACAAAATCAAAGTGGCCGACCTGCTGTCAAAACGGCGCTCCCGCTCCGTAGCCCGCCCGCGCCAGATGGCGATGGCGATGGCCAAAGAGCTGACCAACCACAGTTTGCCGGAAATCGGCGATGCTTTCGGGGGTCGTGACCATACCACCGTGCTCCATGCCTGCCGTAAAATTGAGCAGTTGCGTGAGGAAAGTCACGACATTAAAGAAGATTTCTCAAATCTAATCAGAACATTATCTTCCTGACTATGAAATTTATTGTAGAACGTGAGCGTTTGCTTAAGCCATTACAGCAGGTGAGCAGCCCGTTAGGCGGCCGCCCTACTCTGCCGATCCTCGGAAATCTGCTGCTGCAGGTTAATGAAGGCACTCTGCTGCTGACCGGTACCGATTTAGAGATGGAAATGGTGGCGCGCGTGGCGCTGACCCAGGACCATCAGCCGGGAGCCACTACGGTTCCGGCTCGTAAATTCTTCGATATCTGCCGTGGCCTGCCCGAAGGTGCAGAGATCACCGTGATTCTGGAAGGTGACAGAATGCTGGTGCGGTCCGGCCGCAGCCGCTTCTCGCTTTCCACACTGCCCGCCAGCGACTTCCCGAATCTGGACGACTGGCAGATCGATGTGGAATTTACCCTGCCGCAGGCGACCATGAAGCGCCTGATCGAGGCCACACAGTTTTCTATGGCGCATCAGGACGTGCGTTATTACCTGAACGGAATGCTGTTTGAAACCGAGGGTGAAGAGCTGCGCACCGTGGCCACTGATGGCCATCGTCTGGCGGTTTGTTCAATGCCGGTAGGGCAGTCTCTGCCAAACCATTCGGTGATCGTGCCGCGTAAAGGGGTGATTGAGCTGGTCCGTCTGCTCGACGGTGGCGACACGCCGCTGCAGGTGCAGATCGGTAGCAATAACATCCGTGCCCACGTCGGTGATTTCATCTTTACTTCTAAGCTGGTTGACGGTCGTTTCCCTGATTATCGCCGCGTATTGCCGAAAAATCCGGATAAAACCCTTGATGCCAGCTGCGATCTGCTGAAGCAGGCGTTTTCCCGCGCGGCGATCCTTTCGAACGAGAAATTCCGCGGCGTGCGGCTGTATATCAGTGAAAACCAGCTGAAAATCACCGCCAACAACCCGGAGCAGGAAGAGGCGGAAGAGATTCTGGACGTGAGCTACGGCGGTACCGATCTCGAAATCGGTTTCAACGTCAGCTACGTGCTGGACGTTCTGAACGCGCTGAAGTGTGAAAACGTTCGTCTGCTGTTAACCGATTCGGTTTCCAGCGTGCAGATAGAAGATGCTGCAAGCCAGAGTGCGGCCTACGTTGTTATGCCAATGCGGTTATAATTTCCGGCCCAGCCCACCTGTTGTGCCGTTAATACACCGGCCTGACGTACAGAAAGGACAGGGTGTCGTTATGTCGCCTGTATTGGGATTTCGTCTGCTATGGCATTAACCCGCCTTCTTATTAAAGATTTTCGCAACATTGAAAATGCGGATCTGACGCTGGCCCCGGGGTTTAACTTCCTTGTGGGCCCCAACGGTAGCGGTAAAACCAGCGTGCTGGAGGCGATCTATACCCTCGGCCACGGGCGGGCATTTCGCAGCCTGCAGGTCGGTCGGGTGATCCGCCATGACCAGCAGGCTTTTGTGCTACATGGTCGGATTGGCGGCGCGGAACGTGAGATCGCGGTCGGCCTGACCAAGAACCGTGCCGGTGACAGTAAAGTCCGCATCGACGGCAGCGACGGGCATAAAGTGGCCGAGCTGGCGCAGATGCTGCCGATGCAGCTGATCACGCCGGAGGGCTTTACCCTGCTGAACGGCGGTCCGAAATTTCGCCGTGCCTACATTGACTGGGGCTGCTTTCACAACGAGCCGGGCTTTTTTAACGCCTGGGGAAATCTGCGCAGGCTGTTAAAGCAGCGCAACGCCGCGCTGCGTCAGGTGACCCGCTACCAGCAGATCCAGGCATGGGATCGTGAACTGGCACCGCTGGCCGAGCAGATAAGCGCATGGCGCGCGGCCTACAGTGAAGCCATTGCCGCCGATATCAACACGACCTGCGCACAGTTTTTACCCGAGTTCGCGCTGAGTTTCTCCTTCCAGCGGGGCTGGGATAAAGAGAGTGACTATGCGGAACTGCTTGAACGTCAGTTTGAGCGCGATCGCGCACTGACCTACACCGCCAGCGGCCCGCACAAAGCGGATTTCCGCATTCGTGCCGAAGGGACGCCGGTGGAAGATTTACTGTCACGCGGCCAGCTAAAGCTGCTGATGTGCGCCCTGAGGCTGGCGCAGGGTGAGTTTCTCACCCGACAGAGCGGGCGTCGTTGCCTGTATCTGATAGATGATTTTGCCTCTGAGTTGGATGAGACGCGCCGACAGCTGCTGGCGTCGCGTCTGAAAGCCACTCAGGCCCAGGTTTTCGTCAGTGCTATTGGCACTGAACATGTGTTCGATATGGCTGACGAAAAGGGCAAGATGTTCCACGTGGAACAGGGTAAAATAGCGGTTCAACCTGAAGATGAAATGAGCGAGAAACGTTGATGTCGAATTCTTATGACTCCTCAAGTATTAAAGTCCTGAAAGGACTTGATGCTGTACGCAAGCGCCCTGGTATGTATATCGGCGATACGGATGACGGTACCGGTCTGCATCACATGGTCTTCGAGGTCGTGGATAACGCCATTGACGAAGCACTCGCCGGCCACTGCTCCGATATTGTTGTTACCATTCATGCTGATAACTCTGTTTCCGTACAGGATGATGGCCGTGGGATCCCGACCGGTATTCACCCGGAAGAAGGGGTTTCCGCTGCCGAAGTGATCATGACCGTGCTGCATGCCGGCGGTAAATTTGATGACAACTCGTATAAAGTTTCCGGCGGTCTTCACGGCGTGGGGGTCTCGGTCGTTAACGCCCTGTCTGAAAAGCTGGAGCTGACCATCCGTCGCGAAGGCAAAGTCCACCAGCAGATCTACGTGCACGGCGTGCCGCAGGCACCGCTGAGCGTGACGGGTGAAACCGAACTCACCGGTACCCGCGTACGCTTCTGGCCGAGCCACCAGACCTTCACCAACGTCACCGATTTCGAATATGAGATCCTGGCTAAACGCCTGCGTGAGCTCTCCTTCCTGAACTCCGGCGTGTCGATCAGGCTGGAAGATAAGCGTGATGATAAGAAAGATCACTACCACTATGACGGCGGTATCAAAGCGTTTGTGGAGTATCTCAACAAGAATAAAACCCCGATTCACCCAAATGTATTCTATTTCTCCACCGAAAAAGACGGCATTGGCGTGGAAGTGGCGCTGCAGTGGAACGACGGCTTCCAGGAAAATATTTACTGCTTCACCAACAACATTCCTCAGCGTGACGGCGGTACGCACCTGGCCGGTTTCCGCGCGGCGATGACCCGTACGCTGAATGCCTACATGGATAAAGAAGGCTACAGCAAGAAAGCCAAAGTCAGCGCCACCGGTGACGATGCGCGTGAAGGCCTGATTGCCGTCGTGTCGGTGAAAGTGCCCGATCCGAAATTCTCGTCGCAGACCAAAGACAAGCTGGTCTCCTCTGAGGTGAAATCAGCAGTTGAGCAGCAGATGAACGAGCTGCTGAGCGAGTACCTGCTGGAAAATCCGGGCGATGCGAAGATCGTGGTCGGTAAAATTATTGATGCAGCCCGTGCTCGTGAAGCCGCCCGCCGCGCGCGTGAAATGACGCGTCGTAAGGGTGCGCTGGACCTGGCTGGCCTGCCGGGTAAACTTGCTGACTGTCAGGAACGCGACCCGGCGCTGTCTGAAATCTACCTGGTGGAGGGTGATTCTGCAGGTGGTTCAGCCAAGCAGGGTCGTAACCGTAAAAACCAGGCGATCCTGCCGCTGAAGGGTAAAATCCTCAACGTAGAGAAAGCGCGCTTCGACAAAATGCTCTCTTCGCAGGAAGTTGCCACGCTGATCACCGCACTGGGCTGCGGTATTGGTCGCGACGAATATAATCCGGACAAACTGCGCTATCACAGCATCATCATCATGACCGATGCTGACGTCGATGGTTCGCATATCCGTACCCTGCTGCTGACCTTCTTCTATCGTCAGATGCCGGAAATCATCGAGCGTGGCCACGTGTATATCGCACAGCCGCCGCTGTACAAGGTGAAAAAAGGCAAACAGGAACAGTACATCAAAGACGATGAGGCGATGGATCAGTATCAGATTGCCATCGCCCTCGACGGCGCCACGCTGCACACCAATGCCAGCGCGCCTGCGCTGGGCGGCGAGCAGCTGGAGTCTCTGGTGGCTGAATTCAACAGCACGCGCAAGATGATCAAACGTATGGAGCGCCGCTATCCGGTGTCGCTGCTCAATGCGCTGATCTACAATCCAACGCTGAGCGATCTGTCTGCTGAAGCCGCGGTGCAAAGCTGGCTGGATGCTCTGGTCAACTGGCTGAACGAGAAAGAACAGCACGGCAGCAGCTATGCCGGCGTGGTGCGTGAAAACCGTGAACTGCATATCTTTGAGCCGGTGGTTCGCATCCGCACCCACGGTGTGGATACCGACTATCCGCTGGACACAGAGTTTATGCTGGGCGCGGAATACCGCAAAATCTGCACCCTGGGTGAAAAACTGCGTGGCCTGATCGAAGAGGATGCCTACATTGAGCGTGGTGAACGTCGTCAGCCGGTTGCCAGCTTCGAGCAGGCGATGGACTGGCTGGTGAAAGAGTCACGCCGTGGCCTGTCCGTTCAGCGCTACAAAGGTCTGGGTGAGATGAACCCTGAACAGCTGTGGGAAACGACCATGGATCCCGACAGCCGTCGCATGCTGCGCGTGACGGTGAAAGACGCTATCGCGGCGGATCAGCTGTTCACCACCCTGATGGGGGATGCGGTTGAGCCACGTCGCGCCTTTATCGAAGAAAACGCCCTGCGGGCGGCGAACATCGATATCTGACATCCGACTACGCCGGGGCGACCTGAATGGTCGCCCCGAAACCACGGATTTGCCCGTCATACTTCTCCCTCCCGGTAACCCTGTATGGCTAAGCTGTTCTGCATCCCTTTTTTATCCCCTTAATATGCCCCCGGCTTGATTTCGTTCTGCACCGACCACACCTCGCGTGGACGAGGCGTGCATCATGCTGGCGATCGCCTGCTGAATCGCGCTAGCATGGAACAAACAGAAGCTAAGGAGTCTGGCATGGCGATTAAATTAATTGCGATTGATATCGATGGGACGCTGCTCAATCCGCAGCATGAAGTGACACCACGCGTGAAGGCAGCGATTGAAGCGGCCCGTGATAAGGGCGTGGCAGTGGTGCTGGCTACCGGGCGGCCGTTTATTGGCGTGCAGCGCTACCTGCGTGAGCTGGGTCTGGAAACAGAAGGTCAGTACTGCCTCACCAACAACGGCGCGCTGGTACAGCAAGCGAATGACGCCAGCTGTGTGGCTGAAGTCCCGGTCAGTTTCGACGACTACCTCTACTATGAACAGATGTCCCGCGAGCTGGGTGTCAATTTCCAGGCACTGACCCAGAGCCATCTTTATACCGCCAACAAAGATATCAGTCGCTACACCGTCCACGAAGCGGGCCTGACCGGTATGCCACTGCGCTACCGCGCCGTTGAGGAGATGGATCCTGCTCTTATCTTCCCGAAAGTCATGATGATTGATGAGCCAGAGCGGCTGGACGCGGCGATTGCCCGCATTCCGGCTGAAGCTTTTGCGCGTAACACTATCCTGAAAAGCGCACCGTTCTTCCTGGAAATCCTCAACAAAGACGTCAACAAAGGGGCCGGTGTTAAGCTGCTGGCTGAACGTCTTGGCCTGCAACGTGATGAACTGATGGCCCTGGGCGATCAGGAAAATGACCTGGCAATGCTGGAATTCGTCGGTACCGGTGTGGCGATGGGGAATGCTATTCCGGCGGTGAAGGCAATCGCTCAGTTCGTCACGACATCCAATCGTGAAGACGGTGTCGCTGTAGCTATTGAGAAATTTGTGCTGTAAAAGGATCGCCCGATGAGTGAAAAGCAGATCACCTTCGCCCCCCGGCACCATCAGCTGACTAACATTAACGTCTGGACCGCCGACAGCCAGTGGCTGGTTTATGATGTTCGCCCTTCCGGCGCGTCTTTTACCGGCCTGACTATCGAGCGGGTGAACGTCAGTAGCGGCGTAGTTGAGGTGCTGTATCAGGCGCGTGACGGCGCCCATGTGGGTGTGGTGACCGTCAGTCCGGACCTTCCGCCGCGCTATGTCTGCATCCACGGGCCGGAGCATCCTGACAGCCTGTGGAAATATGACTTTCACCACCGGCGGGGGGTGATTATTCAGCACGGCGTGGCGGAGAATCTGGACGCCTGCGACATTACGCCGCCCTTCACGCCCGGCGCTCTGCGCGGCGGCTCCCACGTACATGTCTTCAGCCCTGATGGCAGCCGCCTGAGTTTTACCTATAACGATCATGTGATGCACGAGTGGGATAACGCTCAGGATTTACGCAACGTTGGCGTTGCCGTGCCGCTGCATGCGGTGTGCCCGCCAAAACACCATCCGCGCGAGTATGACGGCAGCCACTACTGTGTGCTGGTCAGCCAGACCACGGCAACGCCGCGGGCGGGCAGCGATGAGATCACTCGCGCTTACGAAGAGGGGTGGATTGGCACCCGGGGCTATCTGCGTGGTGAGCAGCGGCAGCGATGGGCGCTGGCTTTTATTGGCGATACGCTGGCGGCCAGCGGTGAGAAGGTAGCGGAAGTGTTCGTGGTCGATTTACCGGAAGATAACGCCGATTTTGCCGTTGCAGGGGCATTACCACTGGAAGGGACGATGACCCGGCTTCCTGCTCCACCGCACGGCGTGCAGCAGAGACGGTTAACTTTTACCCATCAGCGACGTTATCCGGGGCTGTCCGGCACGCCGCGGCACTGGCTGCGCAGTGCACCGGACGGCAGCGCCATTGCCTTTCTGATGAAGGATGACAGCGGTGTGGTCCAGCTGTGGACGATTTCACCGCTGGGTGGGGAACCGCGACAGATCACCCGGTCGGAAAGCGGCATTCAGTCCGCCTTCAGCTGGCATCCTGACGGCGGTAGCCTGGCATTTATCTGCGACAACAGCGTGACCCTCTGTACGCTGTCAACGGGAAAGCTGCGCCGGATTACCCCGCGCAGTGAAATCGCCCCTTCTGCGGATGCGGTCGTCTTTTCCCCGAATGGTCAACACGTTGCTTACCTGCGCAAGCACGATGGATATCAGCAGATTTTTATGGCTTCGGTGAATTAGAAGCCATCGGTGCCGCCTGTGACAGTTCGTCGGCGGTCCTGTTTTGCTGTTCGCTTCGGCGCACGCGTTCGCGCGGCGAGTCCGTATCATCGGTGCGATAGTAATCCCACGGCAGCAGCAGCGTATCCATCACCGCCGAGAACGGTAAATCAATTACCGCCAGCGGTTTCATTGCCCAGCTGCTGTTTTCATCGGTCAGGACGCTGGCGCTGGCGCGCGTACCCGGATAATAACCCTGACTGGGGCCGGTATGTGTCATCACGCTTGAGCAGCCGCTGGTCGCGCCAAGTGAGGCGCAGGTGAGCAATCCTGCAGTGGTATACTTCTTTAATGCCTTCAATGCCTTCAATGCCTTGATCATTTACTATCCCTTCAGTCGTGGCAGCTGCTGAGATCTGTCGTCAAAAGCGGGAAAATACCCGGCACACGCAATGGTGGCTGGTACAGAGGCCGACGAACTCATCCCTGAGTGTAAGACATTCAGTGCGATCGGGTTGAAAAAATCAAAAAATCCCCTTGAAAACGTCACTGGTGTCACCATTTTATTACTGAGGCCAGTGAAGTGCCTGCGCCGACAGGGTAGCACTTACTGAGCCAGCGACTCGTCCACTATGGAGAGTCGATATCTTACAATCTCGCTGAATATCAGGAGCTTAATCATGCGTAATTTTGACCTTGCCCCACTGTATCGTTCCTCCATCGGTTTTGACCGGCTGATCAACCTGCTGGAAACCAGCCAGGGACAGGGGAACAACGGCGGTTACCCACCATACAACGTGGAGCTGGTGGCAGAAAACCACTATCGTATTACCATTGCCGTGGCCGGTTTTGCGGAAAGCGAGCTGGAAATCACCTCACACGACAATTTGCTTTCCGTTCGCGGTTCGCACCCTGAAGAGCAGGAGCAGCGCACCTATCTCTATCAGGGCATCGCCGAACGTAACTTTGAGCGTAAGTTCCAGCTGGCGGAGCATGTCCATGTGCGGGATGCGCGTCTGGAGAATGGTTTGTTGTACATCGATCTCGAACGCGTGGTGCCTGAAGCCAACAAGCCGCGCCGCATCGAAATTCTGAAATAATTTCCCGTACAGGGGCTGCCGTCTGGCGGCCCCTGTTGTTTATCCTTCGCTTCGCGCCCGCTCTATCTCTTCAGCCAGAATCGCTACGCCCCGCTCGATCACCTCACTATCCGGAACGTAGTTCATGCGCATGCACTGATGCGTGTGTGGCCACTCAGCCTCAAGCCCCGGGAAGAAGAAATGTCCTGGCACCATCAGCACGCCGCGCTGTTTCAGCCGCTGATAAAGGATTTCCGTAGAAATCGGCAGGTCCTTGAACCATAGCCAGAGGAAAATGGCGCCTTCAGGTTTATGGATCAGGCAGCGATCCTCTGGCAGATAGCGGCGAATGACCGCAATCGTCTGCTTAACGCGCTGCTCATAGAACGGTTTGATGATCTCGTTCGACAGGCGGAGCAGATCGCCACGCTGAATCATTTCATGGGCGATGGCCGGACCAATACTGCCGGGAGCAAGACTGATAATGCCGTTCATATTACTGATAGCCGAGATCACCTTTTCATCGGCGATGATGATGCCGCAGCGCGAGCCGGGCAGCCCGAGCTTGGACAGACTCATGCACAGAATGATGTTCGGGTTCCACAGCGGACGGGCCTCGCTAAAAATAATGCCCGGGAAGGGGACGCCATAAGCATTATCAATCAGCAGTGGAATATTGTGCTGCTGCGCCAGCGCGTCCAGCTTCAGCAGTTCGTCATCGGTGATGACGTTGCCGGTCGGGTTGGTCGGACGGGAAACGCAAATCAGGCCGGTATCTTCACCGATATGCAAATGCTCAAAGTCCACGTGATACTTGAACTGACCCTCCGGCAGCATTTCGATATTAGGACGAGTAGAAACAAACAGATCCTCATCCAGCCCGGCATCGGCATAGCCAAGATATTCCGGGGCCAGGGGGAAAAGTACCCGCTTTTTCTGACCGTCAGCGCGATGCCCGGCATAAAGATTAAACAGATAGAAAAAGGCGCTCTGGCTGCCGTTAGTCAGCGCGATATTTTGCGCGGAGATCTGCCAGCCCAGCTCATTGCGCAGCAGCTCGGCCAGGGAATTCAGCAGCGTACCTTTACCCTGCGGGCCGTCATAGTTGCACAACGCATCGGTCAGCTTACCTTCGTCATGCATCTGCTGTAAAAGCTGGTGGAAATAGTCATTCATGGCGGGGATCTGTGCGGGGTTACCGCCGCCTAACATCACCGTACCCGGCGTGCGTAAACCTTCACCCATATCTTCCATCAGGCGCGTGATGCCTGAGTGGCGCGTAAATTTGTCACCGAAAGCCGAGAAACTCATACCCTGTAATCACTTGTTATTCACTGAGGGCAACCACCTTAACGCTGGCACCGGTGCGATGCAATCTCCGCGCGCCGGGGATTACACGCGGCCCGGAGAGCCTGCTATACGATGGCGTACGTTTCATGTTGCCGCAGAGGAAGCTGAATCGTTAAGTCTTAAAGGGAGGAAAGGATTTAAATCGCATTTAAAAGTAATCAACGATGGCGGTATGCATTTATTAGTGAGGGGCAACACGTTTTTATTGGATTAAAAATGGTCAAAATCAGAGGGGGTGATGGTTGTCACATTTTTATCCCGCGCTGATTTGTAGTCTTGAAAGGGTTAGAGCTAAATCAATTCAGCAAAAAGGGATACTACGATGAAGAAAAGACTTCTGGCAGGGGTAATCACGGCGTTAATCTGTTCTCAGGCATCGGCGCAAAGCTGGCTGCTGACGGATGCTGAAACCAGTGTTGAAAAGGGAGACTGGCAGGTCAACAGCCAGCAGCTGAAGCTCTCCGGTGAGAACTTCAGCATTCAGCAAAAAGTGCTGCACGGTGGCAAGCAGGAAGGCACCAGGGTGCTGACGATCGCCAGTAAAAATGGCCTGACTATTGCGCTCAGCCCGACGCGCGGCATGGATCTGCTACACGTCAACGGCCACGGCGTGCGCCTGGGCTGGGATTCACCGGTCGATGAAATCGTCAATCCGGCCTATATCAATCTGGAGAGCCGCAACGGGCTCGGCTGGCTGGAAGGATTTAACGAAATGATGGTGCGCTGCGGTTTTGAGTGGACCGGCCATCCGGTCACTAAAGACGGCATGATCTATACGCTGCACGGCAAAGCAGGTAATACCCCAGCGTCGAAAGTTGAAGTGATCGTCGATGAAAAAGCGCCGCATGAAATCCGCATTCGCGGCCTGCTAAAAGAAACCACCTTTAAAAAAGCGAAGCTCGAAACCTGGACCGAGCTGCGCTACGTGCCGGGTTCTGACTCCTTCACCGTTCACGATGTGCTGACCAACCGCGCGGACTATCCGCATGACTACCAGATTATCTACCACAGCAACTTTGGTACGCCGATCCTTGAAAAAGACGCGCGTTTTATCGCCCCGCTGAAGTCGGTTTCGCCGTTTAACGATTACGCGAAGAAAGGTCTGAATGACTGGAATGTTTACGGTGCGCCAACCAAAGATTTCGATGAGATGGTGTTTAACCTCACGCCAAAAGCCGATGAAAACGGGAAAACGGTGGCCGCGGTCATTAACAGTAAAGGCGATAAAGGCGCCTCAATTGAGTTTGATATCAAACAGCTGCCGCTGCTGACGATGTGGAAAAATACTGACACCCTGAAGCAGGGTTACGTCACCGGAATTGAGCCGGGCACGAACTATGCCTACCCGGTGACGATTGAGAAAGAACAGGGCCGCGTGAAGCAGCTGCAGCCCGGTCAGAGCGCCGAGTTTACGCTGACCTATTCACTGCTGAAAGATGCCAGCGCGGTACAGCAGGTTGAGCAGCGGGTGCAGAAAATTCAGGGTGATGAAACCGTTGCGATAAGCGAGACGCCGATCGCGAAGGAATAGCGCTTTACTAATGAGTCACCGGGGTCATCCGCACACGCGGAGCGTTCGGGCGCGGCAGCGTGTGGGATCGCGCGAACATGGGTGTGGCAGCCTGTCGGTGTTCCCGAAGACTCCGACAGGCCAGGCACAGGACGTTCCGCGATCTGATCCTGTCCACATCACAAGCCAGCACTGCCACACCTCTCCAGGGCTATTCGCTAAATATCATCAGTATCGCCCCGGAAAAAATCACCACGCCGATAAAAAACAACACAATCGCCACCGCTGAATTATCCTTCTTCATGTTTCCTCCTCAGAACCACTGACCGAAACGGCGAATGTAAAGACGCTTCATGCCCTGGGCGACCAGGCAGTAACCCAGCAGGGTCGCCAGCAGCCATGGGAAGTAGCTCCACGGCAGCGGCACCAGCCCGATGGCGTGACCCAGCGGCGAGAAGGGGATCAGCACACCGGCAATCATCACCAGCCCGGTGGCCAGCATCACCGGCAAGGCGGCGCGGCTCTGAATAAACGGAATCTTACGGGTGCGCAGCATATGTACGACCAGCGTCTGCGACAGCAATCCTTCAACAAACCATCCAGACTGGAATAACGCCTGACTTTCCACGCTGTTGGCGGCGAAAACTGACCACATCAGCCAGAAAGTAGTGATATCGAAAATGGATGACGTTGGGCCAATCCACAGCATAAAGCGGCCGATATTCTTCGCATCCCAGCGACGGGGCTTACGCAGAAACTCCTTGTCCATTTTGTCCCACGGCAGGGCCAGCTGAGACAGATCGTACATCAGGTTTTGCAGCAGCAGATGGATGGCCATCATGGGTAAAAACGGAATAAACGCGCTGGCGACCAGTACTGAAAAGACGTTGCCGAAGTTAGAACTGGCGGTCATGTTCAGATACTTGATGATGTTGCCGAAAGTTTCACGTCCGGTCATCACGCCCTGCTCCAGCACCAGCAGGCTTTTTTCCAGCAGAATGATATCCGCGGATTCTTTAGCAATATCCGTGGCGGTATCCACGGAGATGCCGATATCCGCCGCCCGCAGCGCCGGCGCATCGTTGATGCCGTCGCCGAGGAAGCCGACCGTATGTCCGTTATGCTGAAGAGCCTGTAACACGCGGGTTTTCTGCTGCGGCGTCAGGCGGCAGAACAGCGTGCGCTGCTCAACCTGCTGTTGCAGCTCATCGTCACTGAGCTGCGCGATTTCGCTACCGCACAGCGGTTCACCCGGCTCCAGGCCTACGTCACGGCACACTTTGGCGGTGATGGTCGCGTTATCGCCCGTCAGGACTTTGACCGTCACCCCGTTTTCCTGCAGAGCCGCAATCGCCTCCGCTGCGCTCTCTTTTGGCGGATCGAGGAAGGTCAGCACGCCGCTGACGATCAGGTCGCGCTCGTCATAAATGCTCAGCGGTAGCGAGAGCGGGTGGTCACCGATATCCCGCCAGCCCACCACCAGAACGCGGAATCCCTGCTGGTTATAGTGTTCTGCCTGCTGGCGCAGACGCAGACGCGCGGCATCATCCAGCGGACGGATCTCATCGCCGTCGCGCCAGTAGCGGGAAACCGCCAGCATCTCGTCGACCGCCCCTTTACACACCAGCATTTGTCGCTGGTTCTGGTCCGCCAGCAGAATCGACAGGCGGCGGCGCTCAAAATCAAACGGCAGCTCGTCAATTTTGCGATAGCGCCACAGATCGCTTACCGCCAGATTGCCCTGGCTGAAGGCAAGAACGGCCTTATCCATCAGATTTCTTACTCCGGTCTGATGGCGGCTGTTCAGCCAGGCCAGCTGCAGTACGCGCTCGTCACTACGATCGTGCAAATCCAGATGGTGAGACAGAATGATGCGGTCCTGAGTCAGGGTACCGGTTTTATCGCTGCACAGCACATCCATGGCGCCGAAGTTCTGAATGGCATTCAGCTTTTTCACTACCACTTTCCGCCGCGACAGGGCGATGGCCCCCTTGGCGAGGTTGGAGCTGACGATCATCGGCAGCATTTCCGGGGTCAGGCCGACCGCGACTGCCAGCGCAAACAGCAGTGCATCGCTCCAGTCACCTTTGCTGTAGCCATTAAGCAACAGGACGATCGGGACCATGACCAGCATAAAGCGGATCAGCAGCCAGCTAACGCTGTTGACCCCACGATCGAAAGCGGTCTGTGGGCGCTTACCCAGCAGCGAGGTGGCCAGTGAGCCAAACCAGGTATGGCCGCCGGTTGCCACGACCACTGCCGTGGCGCTGCCGCTGGCAACGCTGGTGCCCATCAGGCAGATGCCGGGCAGGCTGAGCAACTCCTGCTCGCTGATCGGTCCGGCAACATTTGGGCTGCTTTGGGTATCGTATTTCTCGATGGGCAGCGCTTCACCGCTCAGTGCGGCCTGGCTGACAAACAGATCGCGCGAGGTCAGCAGGCGCACGTCAGCCGGGATCATGTCTCCCGCCGACAGCCGGACGATATCACCCGGCACCACCTGCTGTAGCGGAATTTCCCGCTCTATCGCTTCGCTGTGCGCATGGCTGCGGCGTACGACCGTTGCGGTGGTGCGCACCAGTGATTTCAGCGCTTCCGCCGCTTTGTTGGTCCGGTATTCCTGCCAGAAACGCAGTAAACCGCTCAGGCTGACCATCACCAGCACGATAATCACGCCAGTCAGATCGGTATCTTCACCGCGATTCAGCGGCAGCAGATAGTCGGTTACAAAACTGATGGCGGCCAGTGCGGTCAGCACCCAGATAAACGGATTGTTAAAGGCCTGGAACAGCTGTATCAGCGCTGCTGGCGCTTTTTCGCTGGCAACCTGGTTCGTGCCATAGTGTTCCAGACGCTCTGCGGCATCCTCATAGGTCAGTCCATGACGTTGAGTATTAAGTTGAGCTAGGGTGTGTTCCTGGCTCCGGCTGGCTGCGCTGGCGATCGCCAGATCGCGCGCCTTTTTCAGGTCAGCGTGATGCATTTTCATCTGCCTGCTCCTTGAATGAAGTTTTTTACGCGCAGGAGAACGACTCCTGCAAACGAGGTTTTTTCAGAAAATTCAGGGAAAGGGGCGTGGCAGGCAGAGGGGAAGGAAGAGAAGTATTAGCGCATCGTCCTCCCGCATTTATCCTGCCATCGCCTCTCTCGGGACGGAGGTTCTTTCATCGTGTGCTCCCTGGTTATTCTGCCGCGCAACGATCGTTGCTCGCGCAGCAGAGGAATGCTCTGATGCTCAGCCACACAGCCGTGCTGCTGGCAAAGACCAGATCGAATGAAGTTGATTTGCGGGATGAAACAGCTCGGAAGAGCGTTGTAGCATGGCCCGCCGTTTTTACGGCAGGCACACAACAAGCGGAGTGGACCTGCCTTCAGTAATGTTCAGGTAAAGGGTGACTGTCCAATGAAATTCAGGCTCCAACTCGTAATTTGCCGAGATTCTAATCGGCAGGTCAGGCAAAGTAAACCCGGAAATTAATAACAGTGAGTAACCGAACCTGACAATTCAACGTATTGATTTTAAATAAATTAAAATATTTTTTCGTCAAAAAGGTGCATAATCTTTCCTAAACTGTTTATCAACAGAAGAGCAAAATATGATGTTCTGGCATCTGCGGCTGACAATATCCGTCACCGCATCGAACAATACGGGAAAGCCTGGTTGATGAATGAAATACCGTCCGACAAGGGGTTTGTTCGTTTGCTATCGCTGCTGGCGAAATCAATATCGGGAAGACCACTTTTATTACGGTCAGTAAGATTATTCAGCATCACTTTGGCATGAGGGGGCCAATATTTACCTGCGCATCGCATCTCAAAACGGAAGAGATTTGAATGAATAAAATCATCGAGATTAATTCATGTAGATGATGAACATCCTGCGCAAGAGTGAACTACGGGAAGAATACCGGCGAGAAGTAGTCAAAAACCCTGGTTGAAGAACAATATTTAATCAAATAGCGGCATTAATCCCTGGTTCCTAACTTTTATTTGCGGATTTTTAGTGATTAACTCTAATAAAAAATAAATTTACCCTGCCATATTCCTGCAAATGGCACATATTAAACATTATCCTCTTTTCCAGTGGGATTCATTAACTCGGCGCGCACTTTCACCGTTGAATGCAATTAAACCTCTGCGTAAGATTCTTTTTCGGTTATTAGAATAAAGAAACAATTATGCAAGCTTCCATCGCACCATCTGTCGC
Source organism: uncultured Erwinia sp. (assembly GCA_913775305.1). Classification (GTDB taxonomy): domain Bacteria; phylum Pseudomonadota; class Gammaproteobacteria; order Enterobacterales; family Enterobacteriaceae; genus Erwinia. The sequence continues at coordinate 26,520 of CAJYIY010000079.1, forward strand.
CGCTGAAGACGCCGCCCCCGTAAACTCCCGGAGTAAAGTGGTGGTTGCTTCTCTGGTCGGTACGGCCATCGAATTCTTCGATTTCTATATTTATGCCACTGCTGCGGTGATCGTCTTCCCGCATATTTTCTTCCCACAGGGTGATGCAACCGTGGCCACGTTACAGTCGCTGGCGACTTTTGCCATCGCTTTTGTGGCTCGTCCCATTGGTTCTGCGCTCTTTGGTCACTTTGGTGACCGCGTTGGCCGTAAAGCCACGCTGGTGGCGTCGCTGCTGACCATGGGGATCTCAACCGTGCTAATCGGCCTGCTGCCGAGCTATGACAGCATTGGTGTGTTTGCGCCATTGCTGCTGGCGCTGGCGCGTTTCGGTCAGGGCCTGGGCCTGGGCGGTGAGTGGGGCGGTGCTGCTCTGCTGGCCACCGAGAATGCGCCAGCGAAAAAACGCGCGCTTTATGGCTCCTTCCCGCAGCTCGGTGCACCAATTGGTTTCTTCTTTGCCAACGGTACCTTCCTGCTGCTTTCCTGGCTGCTGACCGATGAGCAGTTTATGAGCTGGGGCTGGCGCGTACCGTTCGTGCTTTCTGCGGTGCTGGTGCTTATCGGTCTGTATGTTCGTGTCTCGCTGCATGAGTCACCGGTATTTGCCAAAGCGCAGAAAGAGAAAAAGCAGGTCAAAGTGCCAATCGGTACGCTGCTGAGCAAGCATCTGGGCGCCACGGTGCTGGGTACTTTTATCATGCTGGCGACCTACACTCTGTTCTACATTATGACCGTTTACTCCATGACCTTTGGTACCACTCCGGCGCCAAATGGGCTGGGTATTCCACGCAATACCTTTCTGTGGATGCTGATGGTGGCAGTCATTGGCTTTGGCGTGATGGTACCGATTGCCGGTATGCTGGCTGACCGCTTTGGTCGTCGCAGAACAATGATTGTGATCACCCTGATGATTATCGCCTTTGCGCTGATCTTCCCTTCAATGCTGGGTTCAGGTAATCAGGCGTTGGTGATGGCTTTCCTGCTTTGCGGACTGAGCATTATGGGCCTGACGTTTGGCCCGATGGGGGCGCTGCTGCCGGAGCTGTTCCCGACCGAGGTGCGATATACCGGCGCCTCTTTCTCTTACAATCTGTCGTCAATTCTTGGTGCATCCGTGGCACCCTATATCGCCACCTGGTTAGCACACACTTACGGTCTGTTCTACGTAGGTGTTTACCTGGCGTCAATGGCTTTCCTGACTCTGCTTGCGTTGATTAAATGCCGGGAAACCCGCCACGAGTCGCTGTTTGACTAATCGCTCTGGCGGTCACACCTGAAGTTCTGAGTTACCCTCTTCGCCGCCACACGGCTCTGTGGCGGCGATTTTTTTCAGTTGAAAATCCCTACTCTGACTCCAATTAAAATACGTCTCAGTCTGGCTTGGTTCGCTATTTCCCTTTCATCTTCCCCAGCACCTGCGAACACTGATTCTGGTCATTGTCGCTGGGTGAAATCAGCGCCAGCAGTGCCGCAGCCGGAGCCACAACGGCGCCCAGCGCAATTGCGGCGGCACCGCGGGCAATCAGCGGGCCAGCTTTCACCCCGGCATCGGGGTTTTTAAAGGTGCCGCGCACGTACAGAGGGGAGCGCAGGGTAATAATGCGGATCCCTTTGCTTTTCGGGTCAATTAACAGGTCCAGACGTTCGTTGGCAAAATTGGTGGTGCCGGTAATATTGATAACCGCATTTTCCGTATCAAAAACGAACAGTCGCGACGAAGCCAGACCGTTTTTGACCTGCAAATCAGCCGCCGCACAGTTGATCTTCACTTCATCGTCACCAAACAGTTTACCCACCACGTAGTTGCCGACGTTCAGCCCGACAATCTCCATCAGGCTCCGGCTGATCAAGCCATCGTTCATTAGCAGCCTGAGATCGCCGTTACTGGTTGCCAGCAGGTCGGCTACCGAATTTCCGCGTCCGGTCAGTGTGGCATCGCCATTCAGCTGCCCCAGCGCGCTTTGCATCGCCTGCACATCCGGGAACAGCTGGCGCAATTTAAGGCTGCGCGCGTGCAGATCGGCGCGCCCACGCAGCGGTGTTTTATCCCCTTCGAGATGGATCGTCGAATTAATGGTGCCGCCCGCCATACCGAATCGCAGCGGATCGAGACGCAGATCGCCGTTTTTCAGGATCAGATGAGTCGAAAGGTCGCTGAGCGGCAGCGAGCTGCCGTGTTCGATACGTTTGCCGCTGAAGCGCACGTCTGCATCCATCACGCTCCAGCTTTTGCTGTCGAACTTATCATGGGGCAATACGCGACCGGCGGGCTGCGTGGAGGCGTCTCCGCGCTTCTTCTTCGCCTGTTCGGTTTTTTCACTGCCTTTACCAGAGTTCACGCCGATCAGCGGGCCCAGATCGGCCATTCGCAGCTGACGGGATTCCAGCTCGCCCTCCAGTTTGGGCCGGGGTTTAGCCTGGCTGTAGGTCAGGGAGCCTCGAATATCACTGTCGCCGATATGACCATTGAAGTTCTGGTAGCGGAACACTGCGCCCCCGGCTTCATGAAAGCGGGCGCTGAGGTGGCCGTCGGTTTCATACGGTGGGGTATCCGGCAGCAGCACGCCGGTCAGACCATAGAGGTTTGCCAGCGTATCACCAGAAAAGCGCAGGCGCAGATCAATGCCGCCGGGATCCATTGGGTTCTGGATAGTCCCTGCCAGGCGCACCCGGGTGGTTCCGCTACGCACGTCGGCCTGAATCGGGAACGGCGTTGTCTGGCTGCGCAGCGAGAGCATGCCACCAATTTTCCCTTGCCCGGTCAGTTTTTCCTGGTTGTAAGTGCCGCTGGCCTGCCAGCCAAACACGAAGTCAGCAGCCCCTTTCTGCTTGTCATCCCCCCCTGCCAGCTGGGCGTAGGGCACCGGTTTCCCGAGCGGATCGACCGTCACCCGGACGTCGGCTTTGTTGATCGCGTCGCGATAGCCAATGGTTCCCTGATCGAACACGATATTATCGAGGCGGAACGACCAGGCGGAAGGGGGTTGGTTTGGATCGGTGGTTTCACTTCCGGCCAGATTAAAGGTCCAGTTATTTTTCCCGTCGGCCGTTTGAATCAGGTTCGCCTGCGGCTGCTGCAGCTTAATCCACGGCAGCCACACTTCCTTGCCCAGCAGCGCCAGTGGAGAGATCGAGGCATCCACGCGCTCAAGGTGAGCCATGGTCAGATCGGCAATATCAGGCGGGTTGCCCAGCATAATATCCTGAGCATGGATATGCGGCCACGGCACCCAGCTGCGCCAGCCCGGCTCGCTGCGGTTACGTTCCCAGGCGATGCCCAGATCGCCACGGATGGCAAAGGGACGGTTAATCTCCTGCGAAACTTTACGATTGATCGTCGGCTTCAAACGGTTCCAGTCGAACGTGGCAATCAGTACCACCAGAGCCACCAACAGCAGAACCACAATCCCCACGGCCCAGCTGATTATTTTACCGGTACGCGACATTCCCTTCTCCTTACCTTTTTTATTCTTAGGTAAAGATAGCCCAGGAGGGAGGATATGGCATCCGCGACTGCATCGGCATGCGCTCTTGCAATAATTAAACTCATATCACGATAAAAATAAAACATTGTTTTAAATATTGACTGGGGGCAATCAGGCGGCGAGACTGATAAAAAATTCCTACGGGCCGAGAAAAATGACGCAGCAGAGAATTGCCGTGATTGGCGAATGTATGATCGAGCTTTCCCAGCGTGGAAGCGAGATGAGCCGGGGCTTTGGTGGCGATACGTTGAACACCGCGGTCTATATCGCCCGCCAGGTATCACCGCAGGCGCTGAGTGTGGATTATGTCACCGCTTTAGGCCAGGACAGTTTCAGCAACGAGATGCTTGCCGCGTGGCAGAGCGAAGGACTGCATACCGACTTGATCCAGCAGCTGGAAAACAAGCTGCCGGGGCTGTACGTGATTGAAACGGATGCTACAGGCGAGCGCACGTTCTGGTACTGGCGCAATGATGCAGCTGCCCGTTTCTGGCTGGAGAGCGAACGGGCAGAAGCCATCTGCCAGCAGCTGGCACATTACGATTATCTGTATCTGAGCGGCATCAGCCTGGCAATCCTCAGCCCACAAAGCCGCGAAAAGCTCTATGGCCTGTTGGCTGCCTGTCGGGCAAACGGTGGAAGAATTATCTTCGATAACAACTATCGCCCGCGCCTGTGGCCGAGCCAGGAAGCGGCGCAGTCGGCCTATCAGGCTATGCTGGGATATACCGATATCGCCTTCCTGACGCTGGATGACGAAACGCTGCTGTGGGGCGAGGCCGACTGTGCGGCGGTGATAAACCGTACACGAGCCGCGGGGGTGAAGGAAATCGTAATTAAACGCGGGGCCGATGCCTGTCTGGTGGATACGGGGGCGGAACCGTTGCTGGCGATACCGGCGGTGCAGCTGTCGGCAGACAGCGTGGTGGATACCACCGCCGCCGGGGATTCGTTCAGCGCGGGCTATCTGGCTGTGCGCCTGCTCGGTGGCAGCGCGGAAGAGGCCGGCAGGCGCGGGCATCTGACTGCCAGCACGGTGATCCAGCATCGCGGTGCGATAATTCCTCGTGAAGCGATGCCGGGATAAGAATATCGCTGGCGCGCTCAACCGCCGCAAAACCTGTCAGTATCCGCAAGCCGTCACAGCTCTCAGACTGGTGCCCGGCCCTCTGCTCGTCGAAAGAAAAAGGGCAGCCTGAGAGGCCGCCCTGAGGTTACTGCGCGGGCGTATCCGCCGCCACCGCCGGGTCGGCTGGGGCCGCGGGAGCCTGGGGCGCGGCTTGGACCGGCTTCATAATTTTCTGCCAGCTCTCCTGGAGCTGACCGGCGTTAATTTCCGGCTCACCCTGCGGTTGCATCAGCATCATGGTAATATCCTGGTTCAGCTGCTGGCGCAGCTCCTGGTTCAGCATGTTCAGCGTCAGGCCGGAAAGAAACGCCTGGCGCAGTTTTTGATACTGTTCCGGGGCAATATCCACCACCGCATTTTGCTGCGAGCGCAGGCGCTGGCTCATCAGCACGTCGGTATCGGTGCGGGCATAGGTGGCAAACAGCTTGCTCAGCTCGTTATTTTTCTGCGCCATCAGCGTATCAAACTCCTGCTGCGTCAGGCCGTTGTCGCGCACGTTAGCCATCTCTTTCGCGATCAGATTTAAATTGGCACTGAGCGCACTGTTGTCCGAATCAATATTAATGGCGCACTGAGCGCGCTGATACAGTACGCGACAGTCAAAGCCAACCTGTACGCCCTGGGCCTTATTCTCGCTCAGCACGCGCTGAACGTGCCAGAACAGCGCTTCCCGGGCCAGATCGCCCTGCCAGTAGCGCTGAAGATTTTGTGATTCCCGGATCGGCATCCACGGATTGTCCCAGACCAGCGACAGGCGGTTCTGTCCAAGCGCCGGATTCACCAGATTTACCGGCTGCGGCGTCAGTGGAGAAAGGGTTGGCAATGGCGCGGGCTGTTCGCGTTTGCCTTCCAGCGGAGAGAACACTTTGTTGATCTGCTCGGCGAGGCTGCGGCTGTCAACGTTACCGACGACAAACAGGGTCATCGCATCCGGCGTATACCACTGTTTATAAAAGGCGTTGAGCTGGGCCAGATCGACCGGTACCTTCACCGCTGAGGCAGGATCGTGGCCGAGCAGCGTGGAGCCTTTCAGCCGGTAACGCCACCAGACGTCCTGAGTATTACCGGGCCACGTACCGATGGGGTCATCTGCATTGAGCGCCGCGTTGACCACCTCAGTGTTGATTGTCATTTTATCGACGGTTGCCGCCAGCCAGGTCAGGGCTTCTTTGACCATTTCCGGGCGGTTGTTGGGCAGGCTGAGATTATAAACCGTGTAATTGTATGAGGTAATCGCCGGAGGCAAAGGATGCTGCGGATCGATGCTCTGCTGCCAGAGTGAACGCTGCTGCGCGGGTTCGAGCGCGGCGTTGTGTACCAGCGCCATGCGGGGTAAAAGGTGGCTGTAACCGATTTGCTGGGCATTTTCGACCAGCGAGCCGGTATTCACCCAGAGCCGAATCTCAATGCGATCGCTTGGCCGCTGAGGTGTTGTTAACAGCTGCCAGCTAAAACCGTTATCCAGTTTTCCCTGCTGCCACGCAGGATCGGGTTGGAGGGTTTCAGCCTGAACTGTGCAGCTGGCCGCTGCCAGTACTACCCCACCAATCAAAAGACGAATTCTGGTGCCCTGCATGTGAACCCCTACTCAATCACAAACCAAAAGAATCACTGGTGATCTACTACCTGCTGCCCGCGACATTTTGACCGGTCAAAAACCCCTGGGAAGCCGCTGTATTTTAAAGGAACAGCATGTTAGACCACGCATCGGCGAGGATGTCACACAGCGGAGTAAAAAATCATTAAAAAGTGTTGGATGTTATTATGCAAATGCCCGGCGCGAGGGCAAGTCGCGCCGGGCATTTCTTCGAAAATTTAATGAATTAGGTGATTAATTCGCACTGTCAGAGAGATTTTTTTGACCCTTTCCCGCATCCAGCGTCGATTTCAGCTGTTTTTCATCCAGCTGACCCACCCACTTCGCAACCACCACGGTGGCCACGCCGTTACCCACCAGGTTGGTTAATGCGCGCGCTTCTGACATAAAGCGGTCAATACCAAGTATCAGCGCCAGTCCGGCGACCGGCAAATGCCCCACGGCTGAGAGCGTCGCTGCCAGCACGATAAAGCCGCTGCCGGTGACACCCGCCGCGCCTTTAGACGAGAGCAGCAGCACCACCAGAAGCATAATCTGATGGAAGATATCCATGTGGCTGTTGGTGGCCTGGGCAATAAACACCGCTGCCATCGTCAGATAAATGGAAGTACCGTCAAGATTGAACGAGTAGCCGGTTGGGATCACCAGGCCTACAACGGATTTCTTACAGCCGAGTTTCTCCATTTTATCGAGCATACGCGGCAGCGCGGACTCGGAGGAGGAAGTACCCAGCACAATCAGCAGTTCTTCTTTGATGTAAGCAATAAACTTGAAAATGTTGAAGCCCACTACGCGGGCAATCAGACCCAGTACGATGACGACAAACAAAATACAGGTGATATAGAAACAAATTATCAGCTGGCCCAGTTGCACCAGTGAGCCCACGCCATATTTACCGATGGTAAAGGCCATGGCGCCGAATGCGCCAATCGGTGCCAGGCGCATAATCATATTGATGATGCCGAAAATCACCCGCGAGAAGCTGTCAATAAAGTTGAAGACCAGCGTGCCTTTATCACCCAGACGATGCAGCGCGAAACCAAACAGTACGGCAAACAGCAGTACCTGCAAAATATTGCCACTGGCGAATGCACCGATCACGCTACCGGGGATCACATCCAGCAGGAAGGGAATAATCCCCTGCTGTTCAGCCTGCTGGGCATAAATTGCCACGGCTTTCGCATCCAGCGTTGCGGGGTCAATGTTCATTCCTGCGCCGGGCTGTAAGACATTCACCACAATCAGGCCGATAACCAGGGCGATTGTACTAACGACTTCAAAGTAGAGCAGCGCCACCGCGCCGGTCCGGCCTACGGCTTTCATGCTCTCCATTCCGGCAATACCGGTCACCACGGTGCAGAAGATCACCGGGGCAATAATCATCTTAATCAGCTTAACAAAACCGTCGCCCAGTGGTTTCATCTGTGCGCCCAGTTCGGGATAGAAGTGGCCAAGCAGTACACCAATAGCGATGGCGGTCAGTACCTGAAAATACAGGCTCTTAAACAGGGAAAGTTTCATTAAATATCCGTTAACAGCGGGGATTCGATAGCGCGAAAATATCACCCGGATAGCGGGATTGATATAACAGGTGAGAATACCGGGCCTGCCATAACGCAAATCTATGAACTGAATCACTTCAGCAGAAAATTCCCATCACCGCAGGTTAACTAAGGCGTCAGCGGCTGGTCGGTGTCGTTTCCAAGTGAAGAACAGACGCGGTCAAACTGTTCACGCGGGAGTGGCTCTGAATAGAGATACCCCTGCCCGATATAAATATTCCTCGCCAGCAGCCAGTCGCGCTGCGCCTCGGTTTCAACTCCTTCTGCCACCACCTCCAGCTGGCTGATACTGGCGATCGACGCCACAATTCTTACCATGGTGTCATCATCCGGCAGAGCAGAGACAAAGCTGCGGTCGATTTTGATCTTACTGATTGGCAGAGATTTAAACTGATTCAGCCAGTTCAGGTTGGCATAGCCCATCCCAAAATCGTCCAGCGCCACGGAGATGCCCGCCTCGTGCAGCGCCTGCAACAGGTGCAGCGCACGATCGGATTCGCCTACCTGGGCGGTTTCGGTGATTTCCAGTACCAGGCTGCCGGGGGGAATGTGATGCCTTTCGATCAGGTCACGCAGGTGGGTGACCATGTTAGCATCACGTAGCTGAATCGGTGACAGGTTGACGCTCAGGGTCAGTTCAATGCCCCGCTGCTGCCAGTCTGCCAGCAGACGACAGGACTCTTCAAAGACCCAGCGGCCCAGGGCGTTAATCACACCGATCTCTTCAGCATTAACAATCAGATCGCTCGGCAGGCACCAGCGACCGTCTGGCTGCTGCATCCGCAGCAGAGCTTCTGCTCCGATAACCTCACCGCTGCGCATGTCGATCTGCGGCTGGAGCCACAGGGCAAATTTACCTTCTTCAATACCCTGCAAAATATCAAATTCCTGGGTCAGACGCTTCTCTGCCTTTTCGGCCAGCTCCAGGTCAAAGAACAGGATCTGATTTTTCCCCTTATGGCGGGCAGACATCATGGCGGAGATGGCCCGCCCCAGTAACTGAGCGGCATTTTGCTGGCCTTCCACACGCTGTGCCATGCCGATGCTGACATTCGGTCTCAGCTGAATATGCTGGAGACTGACCGGCTGATTAAGCTCATGCAGCAGAGTATTCGCCAGCCGCAGCGCGTGGAACGGATTATCGGCCTGTCTGGCCAGCAGCGCGAAGTCGCAGTTGGACAGCTGTGCCAGTACCGTTTGTTCATCAATGCAGCCGCGGATTTTCTCCACCAGCGTAAGCGTCAGCACATCACGTTCGCTGTCGCAGACGATGCCGTTGGCATCCAGCAGCGTTTCAATGCGCAGTACCAACATCGTAAAGACACCGTCTTTCACCGTGCGCAAATGCTGTTCCAGCAGCGCCAGGAACAGGGTTTTATTCGGCAGATCGGTTAGCGAGTAATGCGTGCTGAGGCGGCTGATCTCCTCGTTCATCGTCCCCAGCATCAGCTGGTTACGGTTGTAGTGGCGGATGAGCAGGCCGATTTCATCATTGCGGTGATAGCGTGGCAGCGTCAGCTGATGGTTCAGCAGCTCCTGCGGCGTGAGGTCCTGCAAGTCCTCAGCGATTTTACGCACCGGCCGGACGATCAGGCGGTTGATACACCAGCTAATGGCAACAGAGAGGATCAGGGCCAGCAGCAGGAAGGTGGTGACCATGGTGGAGACGGCGCTGAGGATAAACTGGTAGACCCGCCATGAATCGGCGCGCAGGATTAGCAGCGCCAGCGGTTTTGGATTGGCGGGTTGAACAGAGTAGAGCGGCACGGTGATCTGCACCGGCAGTTCAAACAGGGTGGCAATAAACTGCGGCACCGGCTTTTCCGGCTCCAAATCAGTATGCAGCGCCTGCAGACCGTTGGGGAGCACGATTTCAGCTCGGGACAGGATCCCCGCCGGACGCAGGGAATTAAGGATGAATTCAGCCTGAGGGATATCCGCTTTCAGCACCGCCTGAGACAGCGGCTGGCGCACGGTATGAGCAACGTTCTCCATTTGCTGGGCATAATCAATTCTGCGCTGCTGCACAAAGTGGAAAAGCTGTATAACGATAAAGATGCAGATAGTGACGACCGCAATGCCCGACACCGTTGCCATTTGCTTAATCGTTAGTGAACGACTGACGCGCAAGCCTGTTCTCCAAAGCCTGAATCCCCGGATTCGTGGCGCATAAGGCAAAAAACTGCCCTGAGTATATCCTATGGCAACCGCTTGTTAAGCTATCACGCTCTGCGACAATCGCTTTAAGCGTTTTCCGAGCGTTTTCGTCTCAGGTGGACAGACAATAAAGGGCTCCGGAGAGCCCGCTACCGTTACTGTTGCAGAAACGCCAGCCAGGTCAGCAGATGCAGGCTGGAGGAGAAATAATCTTCGTTACTGCTAAGCGCATCGTTAAGATAACCGGTTTCATTCAGCGTCAGATCGCGTACCGACAGCAGGCCTCCTGCCATATTGTACGGCGCTTTCGCACCACTTAATACATCGATCCATGCTGGGGTTTGCAGGCGCTGGAAGCCGCCCCAGAAGCGCTGGAAAGGGACCAGCTGCGGGTTCTGCGGGTCATACCAGTGCAGATAAAGCGGAATGCGAATCGCATCGTAGCTGAAGCGCGGCGGCCAGGCAGCGGCAGGGGCAAAGGTACCGTCGGCGTTGAGCGCCACCCAGTCCAGCGGCAGGTGAGTTTCGCCAAAGCGCATCTGCGCCAGCAGTTCCATCCCGTCAGCGATCAGCTTATTCCACACCTGGAGATGGCTGCGCCGGGCAAAATCGCGCCATGCGGGAAACACAAAATAGGAAGGGTTCAGGATCACGTAGCTGTTTTTATTGAAGCCCTGAGCACCCGGCAGCATGACCGTGTAGCCACCGAACGGCACCACGTTTTGCGCCAGAATGGCTCGCTGAATGGCGTCAGACGCCTGCAGATAGGCCTGCACGTGCCATTTTTCTCCGGCCTGTTGCAGCGCCCAGGCGATCAGGACATCGCCATCGGAAGCGTTGTTTTTATCCGCCACCGGGTTAGCCTGAGTGGGAACATAACGCCAGTAGAACAGGCCGTTGTTCGGGTTTTTCAGCGTGTTTTGCGTCCAGTTCCACAGCTTATCAAAACCGGTGCGGTCGTTGTACTCCACGGCCATCAGCATGGCGTAGCCCTGACCTTCCGTGTGGCTGACGTTCTTGTTACCGGTGTCCTGAATGCGCCCCTCGCTGGTCATAAAGCGCGTTTTAAAACTGCTCCAGCCATCAGCCGCACTGGCCTGAGTGCACCCCAGTGCCAGTGCCAGCATCAATACGGTAGCCCTTAACATCGCAATCATCGTTTCTCTCAGGCCTGATAACGGAAGCGGAGTGACACATCGCTGGTTGCTTCCACGCTCAGCGAAACGCGATCGTACCCCCCCTGCTCACGAATCCAGCGGGCGTACAATCCGGTCAAAACGGCACTCAGCGCAAGATGCCAATGATGCAGCGGCAGTGCGCCTTCTGCGACAGGTAACGCCAGATGTTCAATAATCATGGCGTTGCCGGAAGGCTGAATGTCGATAAAGCCCCAGTTAAACCGTGCCAGCACCTGGTTAATCTGCGTTTCCAAATCACCAACGGTCGCCGCTTTACCCAGCGGATATCGGCCCGCCAGGCTGTCGCCCATTTGTTGCAGGAAAGCCTGGCTTTCACGCTCGCCGGCATTACTCATCATGCCGTCGATGATCACGCTCAGCAGGTCAAACCAGCCTGGCTGACACTGCTGCTGACGATAATATTGCAGGGTACGATCCTGTAACTGGCTCATGCTTATTGACTTCCTCCCAGCATGTAACGGAAATAAAGTTGCGCAGTGCTTTCGTTATATTCACCAAAGGTGTCATATCCCAACTGCCCACCGATGGTGATATTTTTATTAATCTTGTAGTCCGCACCGGCATGCAGATTATAGCCAATTCCACTTTTGCTGCCGCCGGAATAGTAGGCTTCTTTCGCAAATCCCGCAGTGACGGCCGATTCCAGCGCGGATTGCCATTCAGGATTGTTCGGATAATACGCACTGCGATCCTGCGTGTAGGCCTGATAACCTGCCGAACCGCCAATACGTACGCTCAGATCGTCATAGCTCTGTGAGTAGTCGATCGGGAATGCCACGCTGACGAAGTTTTGCGGGCTGAAGTAGCCACCCTGGCCAAAGCTGTAGTAGCTGAGGTTCTTTTTGAAGTCCATCCAGCTCAGGCTGATACCGGTTTTCAGTTCGCGATCGTCGTAGTGGTAGGGACGAACGTAGGCTCCGGCGTTGGCGACAAGGCTCTGGTTGCTGGCCACATTCTGACCCAGATAACTGTAAGCTCCCGCGCCCACGTAGAATCCGGCATCGCCGTCATCATAGCTCAGCAGGGCGTTACCGCCGTTTTTGGTCACCCGGCCCCAGTCGTTACCGGAGAGCTTATCCTGGATGCCAACGTAGGAGAGCAGGCTGTCGGTGACGGCACGTCGCTCACCGGTGAGGATCAGCGTCAGGTAGTCGGTCAGCTTAGGTGCCCACCTGACGCCACCGACCATGGTGCTCAGATCCTGCCCCAGCGGGGTGCTGCCGAGGTCGATCTTATAGCTGGTGCCGGTCAGTGCCAGATTCAGCTCAACGCCGCTGGCGTTCTGCGAGTCGCTGGTACCGGTACTGGCGCTGTCAACGTTCGGTTTACGCGAGGAGGCGATCAGATAGTTTTTTAACGCCGTGTTGTTGTTCAGGCTGTTGAGGTTTTTCATTCCGGCAGCGCTCAGCGGATTCAGATCTTCAAAAGTCACACCGTTCAGGCCGGTCAGTCCGTTTGCAACGCCCGGATGGGTGGCGTTGAAGGTGGCCAGCTCCGCTTTGCTCAGTCCCTTGATATAGGACTGCTCGCTCTGGATGGTGCTGACCAGGTTACCGATAGCCTGTTCGCTTGCACCGGAGCCGAGTCGGCGATAGGCGTCTCCGGTGGCGCTGCCCGAGCTGAGATTAATCGGCGTGACGGTAAAGTCAAAGTGCGCATCGCCCAGCGGTGAACTGGTCCAGGTCAGCGGCGCTTTTGCTTCGGTCAGCTTGCTCAGGCCATTCTCACCATCGCGGCTGCGGATCTGTACCCCGGCCTGTATCCAGGTCCCGGTGTCTTTTTCCAGATCGGCCATCATGGTGTCAATCTGGGCCAGCGTCTGATTCTCTTTAACCTGCGGTGCATTGCCCATGGTGAAGGTGGCGCCTGGAATATCGCGGTAATCACGATAGTTCGGCGACAGCTGCCAGGGCATGGTTTTACCGTAGGTCGACGGTGAAGGGCGTGGTGAGAGCGTGGTGCGGTTGATAAACGGATTGTCTGACATCGCCAGCCCGCCGATCCCTGCCGTGCTGCCGTTATCCGTGCCCGACAGACCAATCACTTTGCCACGCGCCGTGCGCAGGTAGCTCAGCGCTTCGTTGTGGTCGCCGTCGGCATTGGCAACGCGCGCCAGCAGCAGCAGGCGCTCCGGCGACTGCTGTCCACGCAGTCCGGAACTCAGAGCACGCGCGCGTGGGACGTCGTTCAATGCCAGCGCGACGTTGATTGCGCCTTCACGTGCATCCTGATTCGGCGTATCGCGCGTCATTAAATAGTCGTACACCACGCCCGCTTCTTTGTTCATTTTGCCGGACTGATAGAGTCGGGCCATAGCAAACATCAGGTCGGTATTCTGCGGATCGCTCTGCAGGGCGGTAATCAGTTTGTCGTAGGCGGCCGCGTACTGTTTCTGTTCACGCAGACGATCGGCTTCGTTGATGACTCCGCCATTACGAATACCGGCCAGCTGGGTTGGGGTGCTGCGCGACTGAATTTCCGGGCTACTGAGGAAGCTTTGCGCCTCCGCACCTAATCCTGCCTGTTCCAGCACTGCGGCCTGCGCGGCATAGTCACCGGCGTTACCCTGTACACCGCGTCGCATATTGCCGCGAACCACCGATACTGCGGTGCTCATGTCGCCCGCCTGGGCCAGTGCTTTAGCCAGATTACCAGCGTCAGACGGGCTGGAAGGTGGATTTGCCGCCAGCACTTTCAGCGTATTGGCGGCCGCCGCGTTGGAGCCCTGCGCCAGGTACTGTTTCGCCACATCCATCTGCTGATTAAAGCTGGCTCGCTGTGCCAGCGCGCGCATATCGGCATTCTGACTGCGGGCGGGGATCCGCGACAGCAGGCTGTTGGCCTGGGACCACGATCCCGTTTCGCTGGCGAACAGCGCAGCGGCGTAAACTTCATTGCTTGATGCACCGTTGCGGTAAGCTGGCTGCATCACGCCTGCGGCCTGGGCCGCATTGCCCTGCTGCTGATAAATACGCGCCAGATCGAGGCGCAGCCATGGATCGGATGGGAAGCGCTGCATGCCCTGTTGCAGGATCGACATTGCCCGCTGCGGATTCCCTGCCGCCAGCGCCTGTTTCGCTTCGTTGCGTACCGGCTCGCTGGTGGCGACCGGACGCGGTGCGACCGCGGCGCGAACGCTGGCCGGCAGCGAGGCTAGTACCGTATTGGCTTCCGCCGTCCGGTTTTGCTGACGAAGAACGTAGTACAGCCCCTCTTTGGCAGGGCGGTTGTCGGCATCGGTTGCCAGCACGCTGCGGAAGGTCTGTTCTGCCTGATCGAGCTGATTGTTGCGGCGCAGTGCATCGGCCCGGAACAGGCTGGCTGAGATGCCTTTTTCGCCAGCAGCCTGGGTCAGTGGCTCACTGAGGGACAGCGCCTGGGCGATATTGCCCGACTTCAGCGCCTGCTGCGCGGTGGCTAACTGCCCGTAGAAACGAGCATCTTCCGCCTGCTGCTGACGCTGCTGGCTGTTGCTGCCGCCCAGTTTGGCTGCACGCTCAAGGTAGTCGGCGGCCTGAGTGTAGTTGCCGTTACGCTGGGCGATGTAGCCCAGACCGGCCAGCGCATCCGCGTCTTCCGGGTTTACCTGAAGCACCTGGTCGAATGCATTTTGCGCGCCGGAGATATCGCCGCTGTTCAGCGCGTTATAGCCCTGACCTTTGGTTTCGCCACCCACGTTTTTACGATAGTAGGCCATCACCGCCGTATCCTGCGGATGGCGCTGCTGGTAACTCTGGTACAGCGCATCATCCGTCGGTTTGGGGCCAAGCCACAGCAGGGCCTGGCGCAGCGAGCGGTCGGCGTCCGGGTTACCCGGCGCCATGGCTTCCAGTACCTGCAAGCCTTCACGACGGGTGGATTCCTGATAGGTCAGCGCCTTAGCCAGCGCCAGCCTCGCGGCGTTGTCCTGCGGGTTTTGAGCACTGAACTGGCGCAGGTTATCGATTGCCTGCGGCAGCATATTACGGTCACCGGCCATCGTCAGATAGTATTCCGCCGCGACGCTGGCTGGAGGCTGGTTGCCACTAAAGGTGTTACGCCAGGTTTGCAGTGCGGCAGCGGTGTTGCCGGCTCGCGCCTGCTGGCGGGCCAGCGACAGCTGGGCTGCCGGAATCGACTGCAGCTGGCGAGCGTTGTCCAACTCGACCAGGCGCGGGTCCTGCGGTGACACTTCACTCAGCCGGGTACGCCATTTCGTCATGCTCGCATTATCACCGGCCTGCTGCGACCACAGGGCCATCAGATACATAGCCTGCGTGTTATTGCCGTCCACCATCAGTACTTTCTGTAACGCTTCTCGCGCCAGATTGTCGTGCGATTTCTGATGCCAGTAATTTGCCTGATCGAAAAGCGCCTGAATGGCCGGGTTGTTATCAGCTGCCAGCAGCGGGAAGGCGATCGCCGACAGCGCAAGGCTGCCACCGATCATCCAGCGATGGCGAATTCTGGCGCTTAACTGTGTGAGTTGTGATTTCTTCATTCTTTTTTCTCGCCAGAGGAACGGGACGATTTCGGTGGGTTCAGACGACGCCATGAATGACGCTTCAGCAGCGCACAGGTACTTAACCCCACTAATACAGAACACAGCAGCGCGACCAGGGCCATCAGAACGGAATGCTGGTTGGCATACCAGACCACCATCATGTACCACGGCATTTGCCCGCTGGGGAACTGAGCTCCAACACGGAAACTGCGAACCCCGGTTTCATCGGTAATGATAGCCGTATCGCCACGAATACCGGCGTTAATGCGTTGCAGGGTTAAATCATCGCTCAGGCGGGCCAGCTGATCGTCGTCGGTCGCGATGGCCATGACCACCAGGCGGCTGCCGTTCCACGGTGAGCGATAGCTGACGAATCCGCGCCAGTCTTCGTTGGAAGACAGATAACGGTCGGCATCCAGCGACTGCCTTGACCAGTCACCGGTCAGCCAGCTGCGCAGTTTTTCCACTGTGCTCTGCATCTTCACGCCCAGCATATGGCCGTGAACCTCATAGGGCGATACAGCCAGAATCGACTCGTTAAAAGCGGTTTGACCGAGCGTGGATACCGCCAGCACATCGCTGTTTTCCAGACGTTCGCGCATCGCGCCACCGCCCGGTACGCCAAATATCACATTGTTATAGACCAGCGCCACGCCGGTCGCATTACCGGAACGTCCGGCCATGTTCAGCAGCGTACTGATTTCGGCATTAGCTGGCTTCTCAGGCAGCATCAGCACGGTTTGAGAATAGTCAGCCAGACGCGAGAACGGGAACGAGGCACCGACGAAGTAGGAGAGGTTCGGCAGCATGGAGAAGTGGCGCGTATGGCTCAGATCGATTGAGGAATCCTCTTCGATCCGACTCTTGATATTGTTGTTGGTCAGAACGCTACAGGGCGCACTGGCCTTGGGTTTGATGTTGAAATAGAGCTGCAGCTGGTTATCACCGTAAATCAGATACGGGTCAAGTTTAATCGTGTATTTCTCCTGACGAGCGTCGCCGCCGAGACGGTGCCAGATATTTTCCAGCAGTCCGAGTTTATTCACCGTCAGGTTACGCAGGAAGGTGCCGTTCAGGGTGACATTGAGAACGGAGTTATCTTCATCAATCCAGTTTTCGGAGGGGAAACGATAGTTCAGCTGCAGCGGCAGCGTATCGCCGTCCCACAGGAACAGATCCGGTGCCGCACGGAAGTTAACTCGCAGGGCATCGTGCCAGATGCCGTTGGCGGTCAGGTTCTGATCCTGGCGCAGCAGTTCGCTGAGGCGGACCGGACGCTCGGTATTGATCCAGCGTGGTGCATCGTAAGGTTTACGCAGCGGCACGGTGTTCTGTCCGACTTCCAGCTGGGCGTTGTCCACCTTCATCGGCTGCAACAGGCGCGTCGCCGCCTGGCGTAGCTGCAGATCGTCTTTACCGACCACCAGCAGTAGTTTGTAGACCGGGTTATCCGGGTTATCGACGATTTTCAACAGCGGCACGCTGGTTTCCGGCAGCGTCAGGCTGGAGATAACCTCACCCGGATGGCCAAATACGACACCGTTTTTCTCAGGCAACTGGCCGCGAAGCACCGGGAAGGTAATCCCACGATAGTCAGCCTGAATGCCCAGCCACGAGGCCAGGATTGCCGCCGCGCTGATTTCACCCGGCTGAATATTTTCGCCAAACGCCATGGTGACGCTGGATGAGTTCATCCGCAGCGGATCGAGGAACGGCCGCGGGAAATTGCTCAGTTTGGTCCCGATATTCAGCTGCTGGCCTTCCAGCGACAGCGCGGTGGTGGGCAGGATTGTTACCTGATACTGATCTTCGCTGTCGCGTTCGCACATGAGCTGGTCGGCATCGTTGATTTTAAAGCTCAGGTTGTTGCTTGAAACCACCATCGCTGCTGGAATATCCAGCTGATAATCTTCGCTTTCTTTATCCGATGCGCTCAGCGGCAAGGTGCCCAGAGGCTGACCATTCATCATGAGCTGCAGCGAGGTATTACGCGCAGACAGCGCGGAAGAGACCTTCAGCGACAAATTCAGGCGCGCATTAGTGATTACTTCATCGCCCGGTAGCGTAAAGGTAATGCCGGACTGAAGCTGACCACCGGTCAACAGCACACCCCGTGGTTGCCCCATCTGCGCCACGGTTATCGTACTGGAAAGCGGCTGATTCAGGGATACCATGGTGGAGGAGGTGTTCGCCGTCGGTGCAGGCAGCGGAGGCAGCCCCGGAAGCTCGGTCACGGAACCCGGCGGCAGTGCGGGTTCGTTACCCGCAGGCAGGCCGTTGTCAGCGTTCGTAGCCGGTGCGTCATTTTCAGATGCTGGGACCGATGCCGCCGATGTTGATGCTGGTGTCGATGTCGATGCCGACCGATCGTTCTCGTCGGCGACAGTATCATTGTCCTGGCTGGCGGACATAAAGTTACTTAACAGGCTGCCAACCTGCGTAGTGCTGGTTGCCGAATCGGCGGCGTTCAGGTTGCTCAGCGTCAGCGCTGTACTCAGGCACAGTGCGCGAAGTATTAATTGCTTCATGCCACTCCATCCTTCTCAGCACGCATACGACGTTTTTTATTCGCGCGACGGTCTTTCCAGGTCAGCCAGAACAGTTCAAATACCGTACGAATGATATTGACCAGCGAACGCAGCGGGTTATCTTTTGGCCCTTCCGGCTTCAGCCAGGCATCGGCACGGGACAGCACTATGCGCACCAGCTCACGGCGGCGCGACAGTGGGATATCCTTAAACTGGAAGCGCAGCACGCCGGAGTCGGTGCTGATCAGATTGACCGGGATTGAGATCGCGCCGGAGTGCAGCATCAGTTCGATCGCCTCGATTTCATCATTTTCGTAGCGCTTGTCCGGTGCGGTCAGCTGTGCACCGCCCATTGACAGGTTGATGGTGTGGCAGCGTGAGGAGATACCGCTGGCATAGTGGATGATTGCCGGTATTTTCACGTCGATACGAATGGTTTTGCGTACCTGTTTGGTTTCACGCGCCACGGCAATCGCCGCCATCAGGATCACCAGGCTGAAGGTGGCCCAGCCGACGTTCAGCGCAATAACGTAAGGGTCCACGCCGAAGTAATCGTGAGCGAACGCGCGCACGATGCCGCTGATCACCCCGGCTGCCAGCAGCAGTGCACAGATCACGTGTGGACGGACGATATTAAAGTCAAAGAAGCCCACATCCAGCAGGCCGCCCTTATCCGTCACGTTAAATTTACCGTGCTTCGGTGAAATCATGGTCAGCAGCGTTGGGATAACCAGGTGGAAAGCCATGACCGTTTCATAAATTTCACCCCAGAAGGTAGCGCGGAAACGGCCATTCATTCGAGAGTTCACGTACAGCGACAACACCAGGTGCGGCAGCACATAGGCGAAGATCAGGCTGGCCGATGAATGAATAATGTTCAGGTTAAACAGCAGATAGGCCAGTGGCGCCGTCAGAAACACCACGCGGGGCAGACCGAACTGGAAGTGCAGCATCGCGTTCAGGTAGCACAGGCGCTGTTGCCACTTGAGGCCACGGCCCAGCAGTGGATTATCCACGCGAAAAATCTGCGTCATGCCGCGTGCCCAGCGGGTACGCTGAACGATATGCAGACCCAGGCGCTCGGTTGCCAGCCCGGCCGCCAGCGGAATGGCCAGAAACGCGGAACCCCAGCCGAGGCGCTGCATTTTCAATGCGGTGTGTGCATCCTCGGTGACGGTTTCAACCGCAAAGCCATTGATCTCTTCCAGCGCAGAACGGCGAATAACGGCACAGGAGCCACAGAAGAACGTCGCATTCCAGTTATCGTTACCCTGCTGTACCGGCCCATAGAACAGCGCGCCTTCGTTTGGAATTTCGCGGGCGGCTTTCAGGTTACGTTCAAACGGGTCAGGCGAGTAGAAATAGTGCGGCGTTTGCAGCAGTGCCAGTTTGTCATCTTTCAGGAAGGCACCGACGGTGGCCTGCAGGAAGGTACGGGTGGCCACGTGGTCACAGTCAAAGACGCAGATGAGTTCGCCTCGGGTGATTTTCATGGCGTGGTTCAGGTTACCGGCCTTGGCGTGACGGTTGTCGTCGCGGGTGATATAGCCCACGCCGACGTCAGCGGCAAAGCGGGCAAACTCGCTGCGCTTGCCGTCATCCAGCAGGTAAATCTTTAATTTGTCGCGCGGGTAATCGATACACTGTGCAGCCAGTACGGTATCGCGAACCACATCGAGGCTTTCGTTGTAGCTGGGAACGTAAACGTCCACCGTCGGCCACAGTGAAATATCATCGGGAAGCGGTTCAATTGTTCGCTTAAGCGGCCAGGAAGTTTGCAGATAACCGAGAATTAAAATTACCCAAACGTAAAGTTCAGCGATAAACAGGCCGATACCTAATATCGCCTCCACTTCGGAATTGAAATGCAGGGTTTCAGTAGCGCGCCAGTATATATAGCGGGTCGACATGATCGCAGAAAGAAATACCATGATCAGCGAGACCGGCTTACTTTTAATAAAGCCCAGTAAAAAAACAATACCGATGGAAATCAGACCAAAGGTATACTGTTTCTGACTGTCCATCGGGGTGATAACGATAACCGCCGCAACGGGCATTACGACCAGTAAGAGCAGATAAAACAGGACTTTATTCATAAGTCATCCTGAACACGTGTGGATATCATTCTTCGTGGCTCACTTCACCACGCGTCTTCAGGCATCCATGCCAGGTTCCTGTAACCCGCTAGCGAGACTGAAGCGGAGCATGCATCTCGCCGTCGCCGACTTTAATATCAAGCAGCGCGGAAAGACGCTTGCCGATCAATTCAATATCGAACGCGGCAGCGGAAACAGTACTGAAATCAAAAATAGACTGCTGTGAGGCGTTGGCTTCCGCCACGCTTTCATCACGGTTTACCACGCCAATTAATCGGTCGCCCAGGCGCTGCTGCATAAACAGCGTGACGTCGCGGCTGATATTGCGGCGGCTGTCGCTCTGATTCAGCACAAAATAGTGACCATGGCGATGATTAAGCGCGCTGCCGATCAGTTTTTCATTTTCCACCTGCGGCAGCAGCGACAGCGAAGCCGTATCCGACAGCATGACCACCAGGTGCATATCGGCCAGTGCCGCCATCGCTTTCAGCGCCGGGCCAGGCCCGGGAGGGAAATCAGCAATAATCACCAGACCCGGGTAATTCAGTACGGTGTTCAGACCACGGATAATAAAGTTCGGGTCGTGGGTCAGGTTATCTTCAAACTGCATACGCTGCTCTTCCGTGACATCCCCGTAGGGCAGAACGAAAATGTTACCGCCGGTAGTGAGAATGGACTGACTCCAGTCGGAAGATTCGGCGGATTTGGCGACAAAGCCACGTCCGTCTGACAGCGGTACGCCAAAATGCAGGCGTAACGCATTCTGCACGTCAAAATCGATCGCCAGCACTTTGCTTCCGTTACGGGCAAGCGCGTGTGCAAGGTTGGCTGCCATGGTGGTTTTACCCACACCGCCCTTAGGGGAACAGACGCAAACTAACGGCATGAGGCAATTTTCTCCAGCAGGGATTGTAAAGGCGTATCTTTGGAAACGATCTGTTCAGCGGAGCCGTGGGTCGGGCTGAACAACTGTTTGTAGCTGATATTGGAAGAGATTGTCGCAGGCTGTGCGTGCGGCTGTATTGCCTGGCGGCTTGTAAAAAGCGGCGATGTAGCCGACGGCTGTGCCTGATGAAGCGGTGCGGCCTGCTGCCGATGAACCGGCTGCGGCTGATTTAACGGCTGCGGCGAAATCTGTGCTGACGGATAGTGTGGCTGCTGTACGACCGGCTGCGGCTGAAACTGTGGCGGTACAACCTGGTGCTGCGCTACCGGCGAAGATTGTTGCAGCACACCCTGCTGGGATGGCGCAGACTGCTGCATCGGCGCATGCTGCTGCGTCTGAGAGGGTTTCGGCTGCGACTTGGCCAGCTGGTCGAGCAGTGAACCTGATGCATGGGCGACAGACTCGGGACGCAGGTCGGCGACTTTTTTGGTCAACTGCACTGTTGATTCAGCCGGAGCAACGGGCGAAATCGCTGGCTGCGGCGCCACCGGCACCGAGGCGACGGGCGCCGTTACCGGCTTCAGCGATGATGAAATGCTGTCGAATAACGACGCGCCCACCGATGGAGCAAAGCCTGGTGCGGTCAATGAGGGCGAAGGCTGAGTGGGCGCAGCGGTGGCCGGTGGAGCAATAAGCATTGATGGATCGACAGGCTGAGGTACGACGATGTCAATCCTCTGACTTTTATCCAGCACCGGATCGCTACCATCATTAAGCAACTGTTTGATGATAGCCCAGTTCGAGCTGTCATAATGGAGTGACTGCTCGGACATATCTTTGAATTCGATGTGGTTTGTTTGCGTCTTTTCTTTAAAACGCTGCAAGTCATCATAACTTTTCATAGAAGCGGTCGCGCAGTAGGAGGATTTTACGGCAATATAACACACTCTTTTTGAAATAGTCAGATTAATCTCAGTGCGCTATTTCTGATTTTCAATCAGTAAATTAATGGCTTACAAGAAAAATTATTTATTACCATCGCCCGTCAGTCGTGATAGTGACGATGTTAATCATTGAGATAATTTCAACAGATTAAGGACTTACATTTCACAAAATTGCCTTGGTTTAAAAGGCGCGTACCTTTTTAACCTGTCATTTTCATTTTAATTAATAAAACTATCCGTTAACCCGTTCTCATTACTGAAAAAAAAATATTTATCGGTAAAACCACCCTTTTGTTTTTCTTAACTGTTTACGCTAATCAGATTTTGGGGATGTTGAAAAAAGAAAGCGGAGCTAATCTCCGCTTTCGCACAATAGCCATTTCAGACGGCCGGCTGGCTCTCATCCTGTTCAACGGCAAAGCAGGCAACCTGCTGCCCGCCCCAGGACTTTAGCTGCGGCTGCAGTTGAGTGCAGGTGTCGAGCCGCCGCCGACAGCGGGCGTTGAATGCACATCCCGGCGGTGGATTCAGCGGGCTGGGCAGCTCGCCGGTCAGCTTGATGCGCTCGCGTCGATCGTCCGGGTTAAGGCGCGGCGTGGCCGAAAGCAGCGCCTGGGTGTAAGGATGGCGGGGATTATTGAAAATTTCCGCTTTCGTGCCCTTCTCTACGCAACGGCCCAGATACATCACCATCACTTCATCGGCAATGTGCTCGACCACGGACAGATCGTGCGAGATAAAGATGTAGGAAAGCCCCAGCTCCTGCTGCAGATCCATCATCAGATTCAGAACCTGCGCCCTTACCGATACATCCAGTGCTGACACCGGCTCATCGGCAATCAGGACATCCGGATCGAGCATCAGGCCACGGGCAATGGCGATACGCTGACGCTGGCCGCCGGAAAACATGTGCGGATAGCGGTCGTAATGCTCGGTTTTCAATCCCACTTTTGCCATCATCGCCAGGGTTTTCTCCCGGCGTTCGGCTTTGGTGAGCTGGGTGTTGATGACCAGCGGTTCTTCCAGGATCTGACTGACCTTTTTACGTGGGTTAAGCGAGCCATAAGGGTTCTGGAAGACAATCTGAATCTTCTGTCGCCGCATCTGCTGTGCCTGCGGGTCGTGTTTCAGCAGATCCTGCCCCTGATAAAACAGCTGGCCTTCGGTTGGCGTTTCAATCATCGTCAGCAGGCGTCCCAGCGTGGATTTACCGCAGCCCGATTCTCCTACTACCGCCAGCGTTTTGCCGCGTTCGAGATTAAACGATACGCCGTCCAGCGCCTTCACCAGTCGTTCCTGTCCAAACAGGCCTTTTTTGACCGGATAGTGTTTCTTCAGATCGATTGCCTGCATCAGCAGGGTTGGATTCGTTCCTTCAGGCTTCATAGGTTGGTCTCCCGGCATCATCCAGTGGGAAATGGCATTTGGACTGTCGCCCTGGAATATCATGCAGCGGCGGTTCTTCCGTCCGGCAGCGGTTGTTGGCATACGGGCAGCGTGGATTCAGCAGGCAGCCGTTAGGTCGATCATATTTACCCGGCACGACGCCAGGCAACGAGGCCAGCCGCGCCTTATCGGTGGAAAATTCCGGCAGCGCGCGCAGCAAGGCCTGCGTGTAGGGATGGCGCGGAGCTTTGAAGATATCCGCCGCTTTACCGGTTTCCACCACCTGCCCGGCATACATGACAATAATGTGCTGCGCGGCTTCCGCAACCAGCGCCAGATCGTGGGTGATCAGGATCAGCGCCATGTTTTCCTGGCGCTGCAGATCAAGCAGCAGCTCGATGATCTGCGCCTGAATCGTGACGTCCAGCGCGGTGGTTGGCTCATCGGCAATCAGCAGCTTCGGCCGACAGGCAATCGCCATTGCGATCATCACGCGCTGGCTCATCCCACCCGACAGCTGATGCGGATAGACATCAAGCCTTGAGGCCGGGTCGGGGATCCCTACCTGGTTCAGCAGATCGATCGCGCGCTGGCGACGGGTACGGCGGTTACCCCCCTGATGAACCTTAATGGCTTCCATAATCTGGTAGCCCACGGTAAAGCAGGGGTTCAGGCTGGTCATCGGATCCTGAAAGATCATCGCGACCTCTGAGCCTACCAGTTGACGACGCTCTCTCTCTGAAATTTGCTGAAGGTTGCGCTGGTCGAAGACCAGCTGGTCTGCCATCACCTTACCGGGATAGTCGATCAGCCCCATGATCGCCAGAGAACTGACGGATTTACCGGAGCCTGACTCACCAACAATGCCGACCACCTGCCCCTGTTCAACCTGGTAGCTGATGCGATCTACGGCGCGGAACGGTGCTTTTTCGTCACCGAAGTGCACCGAGAGTTTATCTACAGTTAATAGTGCCATCTCGCTGCCTACTGTTTGAGTTTCGGATCAAGAGCGTCGCGTAAACCGTCGCCCATCAGGTTGAATGCCAGTACTGTCAGCAGAATGGCAACACCGGGGAAGGTGACCACCCACCAGGCACTTTGCGCATACTGCAACACGTCGGAGAGCATGGTGCCCCACTCCGGCGTAGGCGGCTGCGCCCCCATACCCAGGAAACCCAGTGCGGCCATGTCGAGGATCGCATTGGAAAAGCCAAGAGAAGCCTGCACGATCAGTGGCGCCAGGCAGTTTGGTAAGATATTGACAAACATCTGGCGCATCGCGCCCGCGCCCGCTACCCGGGAAGCGGTAACGTAGTCGCGGCTCACTTCCACTAACACCGCGGCGCGGGTCAGGCGAATATAGTGCGGCAGGGCAACGAAGGTCAGTGCCAGCGAGGCGTTAACAATCGATGGGCCAAAGATCGCCACCAGTACCAGCGCCAGCAGCAGGCTCGGCAGTGCCAGCATGATATCGACAAGGCGCATGATCGCGGCATCCACCGCGCCGCCAACGTAGCCGGCAATCAGGCCGAAGACGACGCCCATAATCAGCGACAGGACGACCACCAGGCAGCCGACCAGCAGCGACAGGCGTGCGCCGTACATCAGGCGGGAAAGGACATCGCGGCCAACATCATCCGTGCCGAGCAGGTACTGCCAGCTGCCCCCTTCCTGCCAGGCCGGTGGGCGCAGTAACGCGTCACGGAACTGCTCTGCGGGTGCATGCGGTGCCAGAACGTTGGCAAAAACAGCGATCAAAATCATCACAATGACGTAAACCAGGCCAATTACCGCACCTTTGTTACGTTTAAAGTAGTGCCAGAATTCCTGTAACGGGGTCATCGGCTTGGGTGCAGCGGGGACGCTGCCCGGATCTACAACAGACATAGTGGCCCCTTATTTCTTGTGGCGTATGCGTGGATTGACCACGCCATAAAGCACGTCAACCAGCAGATTAACGAGGATAATCAGCGTGGCAACCATCAGTACGCCGCCCTGAACCACCGGGTAATCACGGCGCTGTAGCGCGTCGATCAACCAGCGACCCAGGCCCGGCCAGGAGAAGATGGTTTCGGTCAGGATGGCGCCAGCCAGCAGCGTACCGACCTGCAGGCCGATAACCGTTACCACTGGCAGCATTGCATTACGCAGTGCGTGGATAACAATCACCCGCATCGGGGTCAGACCTTTAGCACGAGCGGTGCGGATATAATCCTCGCCCAGCACTTCCAGCATCGCTGAGCGGGTCATCCGCACAATCACCGCCAGAGGTATGGTGCCCAGCACCACGGCGGGCAGGATCATATGCATGACGGCATCGATGAAGTCGCCGGGTTCACCCCAGATCAGCGTGTCGATCAGCATAAAGCCGGTCAGCGGCAGCGTATCGTCGAGGAAGACCGTATCGCTGATGCGCCCGGAAACCGGTGTCAGGTTCAGCTGCACGGATACCAGCATAATCAGCATCATGCCCCACCAGAAAATCGGCATGGAGTAACCGGTCAGGGAGATGCCTACCGCGGTGTGATCGAAGATCGAACCGCGTTTGACCGCGGCCAGTACGCCAACGGGGATACCAACGATCACAGCAAACAGCATGGCACAGATGCCCAGCTCCATCGTCGCCTTAAAGCGGGGAACAAATTCGTCCCATACCGGCACGCGGCTTTTCAGCGACAGGCCTAAATCGCCGTGCAGCACGTTCCAGACATAGGTGAAATACTGTTGCCAGAGCGGCTTATCCAGACCAAGCTGGGCCAGCAGCTGAGCGTGACGCTCAGCGGAGATACCGCGTTCGCCCGCCATGATCAGCACCGGATCGCCGGGAATCATGTGGACAAAGGCGAAAGTTAACAGGGTGATACCAATAAACGTTGGGATAACCAGTCCCAGCCGTCGGAGTATGAACTGCAGCATATTCCGTACTCTCTTCTGTTTCCCGCCGGTCTTAGCCTGCGGGATTATTATTGCTCACATCTTGTAGCCGGGTAGACCCGGCCACGACGCAGGGAACTGCGCCTTGACCTGAATAAACAAGGATTTGGCCTGCTCCGAAGCACGGAAAGGGGTTGAACAGCCGCAGAGACGACTCTTCAACCCCTTATCGCGTTCGTTACTCGGCGATATCAACCTGGGCAAAGTAGTGACCGCCCAGTGGGTCAACCACGTAGCCAGACACTTTTTTGCTTACTGGCTCAAACACGGTTGAGTGGGCAATAATCAGCGCAGGCGCCTGGTCATGCATCACTACCTGAGCCTGCTTGTACAGTTCAATACGCTTGTTGTGATCGTCCGTTGCACGTGCAGGCTGGATCAAATCTTCAAACGACTTGTCACACCAGCGAGAGTAGTTCGAACCATCTTTGGCCGCCGCACAGCTGAACAGGGTGGCGAAGAAGTTGTCCGGATCCCCGTTGTCACCGGTCCAGCCCATCATGACGGTCTGGTGTTCACCGGCTTTAGCGCGCTTCAGATACTCGCCCCACTCATAGGTCACGATCTTGGCTTTCACGCCGATTTTCGCCCAGTCGCTCTGGATCATCTCCGCCATTCGGCGGGCATTTGGGTTGTACGGACGCTGTACCGGCATCGCCCACAGGTCGACAGTGAAGCCATCCGCCATGCCCGCTTCTTTCAGCAGCGCTTTGGCTTTTTCCGGGTCGTAGGGGTAGTCCTTCACCGCATCGTTGTAGCCCCACATGGTCGGTGGGATCAGGTTTTTCGCTGCCTGGCCGGCCCCCTGATAAACCGCTTCTATGATCGCTTTCTTGTTGACCGCCATGGTCAGCGCCTGGCGAACTTTCAGGTTATCCAGCGGCTTCTTCTCAACGTTAAACGACAGGTAGCCAACGTTCAGACCCGGCTGCTCCATCAGGTTGATGTTTTTGTCTTTCTTCATGCTGGCGATGTCAGCAGGATTTGGGTATGGCATAACCTGGCACTCGCCTTTTTGCAGCTTGGCGTAGCGCACTGAGGCATCAGGCGTGATGGAGAACACCAGGCGATCGATTTTCGGCTTCTCGCCCCAGTAGTTCGGATTGGCTTTAAAGAGGATGCGTGAATCTTTCTGATACTGTTGCAGCTGGAACGGACCGGTACCAACCGGGTTCAGGTCAACTTTCTCCGGCGTGCCCGCTTTCAGCATGTTGTCGGCATATTCCGCAGACAGAATGGAGGCGAAGTCCATCCCCAGATCGGCAAGGAACGGCGATTCAGGGCGGGTCAGGACGAAACGTACGGTGTTGTCATCGACCTTCTCAATTTTGCTGATCAGGTTAGGCATGTCCATGCCTTCAAAGTATTCGTAGCTGCCGCCGGAAACGCCGTGATACTTGTTGTTTTTATCCAGCTGACGCTCGAAGGTGAAGACCACATCGTCGGCGTTAAAGTCACGCGTCGGCTTGAAGTCTTTCGTGGTCTGCCACTTCACGCCTTTACGCAGGTGGAAGGTGTAGGTCTTGCCATCTTCACTGACGTCCCACTTTTCCGCCAGGGCTGGATGCAGTTCTGTGGTACCGATAGTGAATTCCACCAGACGGTTATAAATCTGACGTGAACTGGCATCGTAGGTGGTGCCGGAAGTAAACAGCTGTGGGTTAAAGCCTTCCGGCGAGCCTTCGGAACAATATACCAGGGTTTTTGCCTGAACGCTTGCGGCCATCATTAGTGCGATCGCGCTGAAACCGACCTTCAGCATCCCAGATTTTGTCAGGGAAATACTCATGTTTAGCTCCAATAGTGATGTGATGTTGTGTGTTGCGTGCCAACCGATAATTTTTATGTGTGGTTTGGCGTAATGCCTTACGGCGTCAGTAGCGGGAACGGAGTTTGCATTGTCCTGTCTGCAAAAAAGCACTCAGACAAATCTCCTTACCTTTTGTACCGGGGTTTCAATTTGTCAACAGTTTCAGTGAACGTCAATACAATCGTGGTGTATTTACGCAGAGTGTGAGAAGTCGCAAGCAAATATTAAAAAAACCATTTACCCCCTTTTTAAGGATTAAAAACTTATTTGTGCGCCACAAAACCATATTTATCGCTAATTAAACCGCAGGAGGCCAGCGGATCGCGTCGAGAAAAAACCTTTAAAATTAACCGAAATACACCGCTTGCCACGCGATAAAATTATCCATATGGCTAACTTATAGATAAAAATGCTGCAACAGGCCGGTGAAAAATATTCATTTAACCTGAATGGGTCTTTAACAATGTTTGTCGCGAATTAAGATTAAATTTTTTTAAATAACATGGTATTAGGTTGGTTTTTTGTCATTTTTAACGCGGCAGGGAACGGCAGGTAATTATACAGCGACAGAGTATTGTGTTGGGTGCAGGCAGCTTGTCGATTTGCGGAATGAACCGGGCTGGCATACCGGCACAGGAGGGGAGAAAGGGGCAGGAGACTTGCTCCCGCCCGGTTGCGGCAAATCCAGTAAAGCCTGGGCCACGCTGGCCCCGGTATGATTGAGCACGGCATTACAGGGCTGAAAGCCCTATTTCGCGATGCTGCTTCCCGCTGAGGCTTTCGGGTCCGCACACCAGTTATTCGCCTGCTTGATACCTCCGTCAGGTGAGGTGTAGCCCAGGCAGCCCATGATGGTATCAAACAGCTCGACGTGGCGGTGTGTTTTACCGGTACGTTGCTGGGCCTCCAGGCGTTCAAATGCACTTTTGTTATTGGCATCAGCCAGATACTTATCCGATGCCCAGACAATCATTGGCACGCGGAACTGCTCTGGTGGGGCCATATTGCGCGGCGTGCCGTGCAGATGCATATTATCGCTAATCGATTCACCGTGATCCGATGCGTAGAACACGATGGCTTTTTTATCACGCAGCTGATCGAAAACGCTGTCGAGTACCGTATCGGTATACAGTACGGAATTATCGAAGGCGTTAATCAGCATGGCCTTACTGCAGGTGTCATCCACCCCCATACATTCCGGCTGGTAGCGCGCATACTCACGCGGATAACGCTGTGAGTAGAGATAATGGGAACCTTTGGTATGCAGCACCACCAGATGTTTACCCTGAGGATGACGCTCGATCGAGGCTTTAAGCTCCGGGATCAGCAGCATGTCGTCCACCGATTTACCCTGGTTGCGCTGCTCGGAACCAATCTGCTCGCGAAATACGTAGTTGTCGGCGTCGGTATTGTTGTAGAACCAGACTTCACTCTGCATGGCGAACAGTTCAGAACTGAAGCCTAACTCTTTCAGTACGGCAAAAACGTTTTGCTCTTTCAGCGTGCGTCCCGGGTTGTCCATGGTACCGCCCTCGCGGACAAACATGCAGCGCAGAGAGAGTTTGGTGGCGGTATCACAGGATTCACCACGGAAGGCGACCAGGTTTTTTTCGCGCGAGAGTTTAGGGGTGGTGTCGCGCTCGTAGCCCAGCAGGCCCATATGATCCCAGCGCGTGGTTTCACCAATCACAAACACAACATAGGTATCGTCAAGGCCCGCCGGTGGTGCCACATAGCTGAACTCTTTGGCCGGATCGAGCAGGTCATCATGCTCCATCTTTTCGTCGTAGCTGGTATAGGCAAAAAGCCCCAATGCCGAGAGCCAGTTTGACGGCAGATAAGAGTGGGCAACCACTCCGCCGTAGCTAGGTAGATCGATGTTGGTCAGCTTCTCATTGGCGCTTTGTAACTTATCGAAATAGCGGATTGGCAGCCAGACCAGGGCGACGGTCAGCAACAGCAACAGCAGGGGTTTAATCCGCTGGCCCGGCGTTTTTAACTGCTCCAGCAGCGTCATGCGCTGTTTATTGGTCCAGATCAGCACCAGCGGTATGATGCTCACCAGCACCATCCACAGAATAAAGTGATAGCCCACGACTTCTTTCGACAGGTCGATGTCGGTGGTCATTACCGAAGCTACGATTCCGTAGCCAATCACCACGTTGAAGAAGGTCATATAATAGCTGGCCGACACTGAAATCAGCACCAGCAGGGTTGCCGTAATCCGATAAAACCATTTTCCACCCAGCGACAGCAGGCGCATCAGGAAGAAGCTGAGCAGAATCACCGCCGTAACCTCGACGAGCGCTGACAGCCACAGCATAGGTTTAAAACTCGAAAAAAGAGGGTCAAAACGTCGGTAGAATACTGAGAGGTTAAGGAAAATACCGATATAAACGGCCAGCATCAGAGATAACTTTTGCTGGGTAAGCATTTTAATATAATTCATTGGGCCTTTAGTCCTGGCGTAACCTAAACAGTATCTTTACACATTTCGAACATTTATCAGACCCTGGGGCCGCCATAGAGTTCGGAAAAAACCAATAAACCTAAATTCCCTTTTATAAACAGACTATTATTACAGTTGAAAATGTGAGGTCGTTCGATTGTAGCCACCAGGAAACCACTTTAAGCATCGGTTATCTGCTGACTCACTCTGTTATCAGCATCATTGTCACCGTTGGTGCCATTGGGAAAATCACCATGTACACACTCGAAGAACGTGCCCGGCGCTATGCCACTAAAGCGCATGCCGCTGCGGGGCAAAGACGCAAATATACTGATGAACCTTATATCGTCCATCCAGCAGCGGTGGTGGAACTGGTTCGTAGCGTCAGCGATGATGAGGAGATGCTGGCTGCCGCCTGGCTGCATGATACCGTTGAAGATACTCCCGGTACACTGAGAGATATTGAACAACGCTTTGGCCCACGTGTCGTGGCTCTGGTTTCCATGCTGACCAACAGTGGTGATCTGCCGGGACAGAATCGCGTTGCGCGGAAAATCGCACACTTTCGCCATACGGCCACTGCCTCACCCGATGCTCAGACGATCAAGCTGGCGGATATTATCGACAACACGCGATCGATTATTCATTTCGATCCACATTTCGCCCGAATCTATCTGGTCGAAAAGCGGGTTCAGATTGCCCTGCTGACCGCCGGGAATCAAACGCTGTGGCAGCTTGCCAGTCAAATTATTGAACAGGGCATTCACCGGCTCGGTCAGCCACCTTACAACGTGCCCGATGAATGGTTTACTCTACAGGAAGCAAAGTATCGATAGTTATTGATAACCCGCACTGGCTGACTCTTTCTTGCAGCAGGTCGCTATTCGAGCATTCTGTGCGATTGTATGGTCCATGGCATAGAATGCGATGAATTCTGGTTCTGCATCCCTATAATTTCCTGCAGATTAGCTTGCAGGGAATAATAATGTCTGAAGACTTGGTTACAATTAGAAATAAGACGGCTGTCTTCCTTATTTTTGCAGCGTTTCTTAGTGCAATGATGGGGCTGGTGTTTATTGACGTCGTTTGGTTGAGTGATGAGATACATGAAGCCTCATTGACGGAAATTGCTCAGGAGTTGATACTCGCCGTTATCATATTCATGTTCATTCGTCACGCCAGAAAACCAGTAGAGCAGCGTCCGATACGGATTCTGGTTGCGGGTTTCTTCGGCTGTATGCTGGTTCGTGAACTGGATTTTCTGTTTGATAAGCTCGGCCACGGCAGCTGGTTCTGGTTTGCTCTGGCCTTGACGATTATTTCGGTGGTGAGTGCGCTGCGCCATCCCCGCTTTGTGGTTTCGGGCCTCGCCGATTTTATGCGTCACCCCTCATGGGGAATGATGATGGCTGGCATGCTCACCATTCTGGTTTTTTCGCGCCTGTTTGGTATGCACGAGTTATGGCAGCATCTGATGCCAGAATACTATCATCGGACGGTGAAGAATATGGCTGAAGAGGGTAGCGAGCTGTTAGGTTATACCCTCTGTCTGTTTGCTACATGGGGTTATTTAACTACGGGTAAAAAGAAGTAGGAAGTTATTTTTATCGCCATCAGGTTATTATCCAGACTGGCTATCTGATACGTATGCGAAAGGTGCTTCTTATACGCAGTTGATAGAATGGACCTGCAATTCTATAAAAATCACAGGATTCAGTTTTTTATTAATAAAAATGCTAATTTTTGCGAGTGATTATTAATCAAAATATAATTTAAGTCATTTATTGTGTTGTCAGATGAAGGTTTTTTTCACTGCATTTATCTTTACGTTTTTGATATATTTCCGCCTGACTCTTTGAGTTGTCGGTTTTTTCGACGACTCCCGCCAGTATCACATTTTCAATCTTGATCTGATGACATAACCGACGT
The DNA here is from genome assembly GCA_913775305.1 of uncultured Erwinia sp. Lineage (GTDB taxonomy): Bacteria > Pseudomonadota > Gammaproteobacteria > Enterobacterales > Enterobacteriaceae > Erwinia. The sequence continues at coordinate 59,136 of CAJYIY010000079.1, forward strand.
GTACCCTGAACTTTTACCTTTCTTGTCTGGCAGCAAATAACTTCAGTCTTACGTAAAATATAAGACAGTTGAAAGGATGCCCTGCGTTCGGTGATAGAAAAGACGGTAGAGACTTGTTTATGCCCAATCCACGTTTTCTGCTGCAAACCCCACAATGCGATAAGAACATATAAAGGCTGGTCAGCATACTCACTCAATTCTACAGGCACACGGCCACCGTCATGATTGCTCTGTTTAACAACCTTTGCTGTTCCCTTATGTGGAGAAGTAACGTCTTTCTCTTTACTCATAACCATGCCGTCCCTGTGTGATAAGAAATGTACACTTTCGATGAGATTCAAGGCTCATTTTTTAACGTGAAAACGGGAAAAATGGGCAAAGAGTATTTGCCCAACCCGCAGTGACACAGAAAAATATAGCTATACGCAACTAAAAAATATTTCCCCATTGCTAAAGCTGGCAATGGGGAGGGGTGTTACCAGGAGTAATTAACGCCTACGTTTGCCTGCCATGGACGTTCAAGGTTATCACCAGTGGTGTAGTTGAAGCTGGCATAACCGCCAACATTCTTCAACAGTTTCACTTCTGCACCACCGCCAATTTGGAATGCAGCACCATCGATGCTGTTATTCATATTAACGTTGTTCAGCCTCATTTCATTGCTATCAGCAAATTCGTTGAGAGCTGCCATGTGCAGATAAGGTTTAATATAACCTTCATTCAGTTCGAAGGTATAACCTACATCCGTACCAATTTCACCTACCATTGATTTGAAATCATCGCCATTAACAACCATGCCGTTGTTCATAGTGTAATGTGCGCCATCAATTACCTGGCCGGTAGCTTTAACATATGGTTCAGCAAAGTACCCGCTGTCTTCCCAGGTGTAACCCAGTTTCATACCCATGCCGTAGCCATTGGTTGAGAAGTCTGAACGTGAACGTTGACCATCCAGAGTACGGGCATCGCCGCTGTTGCTGAAATGGTTGTACTGTGCAGACGTATCCACAAAGATACCGTTATCGAAACGACGAGACAGATAGAACTGAGCACCATAGCTATCAAGATCGCCACTGCTCTTCATCACATCAAGATCGGAACGCGCTTTGGAGAACGCCAGGCCAGCCAGCCAGCTGCCGCCATTCTTGGCATCAAACCGGTTATCAACACCCACCATGACGCCGTTAGTGTTTAACTTATACCCGGCTCCAGCTGAGGTTGTATTGTGATTTGTTCCACCAAAGTAAGAGATCCATACACCACCATCATCTTTGGCGTGGCGTGAAGCAACCATATGCTGGTTAAGTGCATCGGATTCCATTGTGGTCACATTCACCTGCGCGGCTGCCATACTTAATGCCGTTGCTGCGCTGTTTGACAGGTGGCCGTTATTTTTAAAATAAACGTTACGCTCATCGTGCACTTTGTCATTCAGGATATCCTGAGCATCATACTGGTAAACACCCAGTTCGGTGCGTCCAGTGAAGTGCGCATCGCTACCTTTATCCAGATAGTTAACAAAGCTGTGAGGATTCACGCCGTTTACGCGGTCGCGATCGGCAATGTAGCCATTTTTAACATAAGGTTCTACACCGGAGTTGGCGATTTTCAGGTGGTATTCACCTTTCGCTGTACCCTTAACCTGTACTGAACCATAGGTGTAATCACCACCCAGGTTGAGCAGCGGCTCGGCGACGGCTTTACCTACGGTAATTTCCGATGCCAGGTAATGGCCGGCACTGTCTTTGTCCTGGTTAAGATTACCATGAACAACAACGCGTGCAGCACCCAGGTCTTCATAGCGTCCGCGATCGCCCAGGGTGGCGGTATCTTCTTCCAGATTGATCAAGTTCAGCGAAGAGGCAGAGAGGTTCATATCATGCACGTCACTGATCGCCAGGTCGTCATCAGCTGTTGCGGCAGCATTCCACACGGCACCGTTTTTCACGTTCATATCCGGGTTCCATGAAGAAACCAGGGTATCGTCAGGATGAGAAACGTTAGTGATACCACCGACTTTACCATTCAGCGTACTGTGGTTCAGGTTAACGGTGACCGGTGTCCACGCATTGCTGGCATTGGTCAGAATGGAATTACTGACGCTGCTAACGGCGTTGTTATAGATGGAAGAAGCAGACTCGGAACCCTCAATTGCGCCCTGTTCCATCACAATCGGTGCTTTCGGGTCGGTCACGTCGGTCAGTTGAACATTGTAGCCGGTAGCACCGCGAGCGGTAATGTCACCGTTTACCACGGTATTGTTGGTCAGGTTCAGCGTTGTACCGTTATGCTCACGATCCATGACCTGCGGATTGGTGATATTGGCACCGTTTGCAACATAATCACCGGTCTTGGTATCACGTACTACGGTGACATTGATGGTTGGATGATAACCATCGTGGGTCAGATTAACGTTGCCATTCAGCGTTGAGTTATTTACATCCACACGGTTAGCGTGACCGGTCATGTTCAGTGCGGAACCGGCGTTATTAACGCCACCGGTCAGCGTTGAATGATTGGTCACAGAGACAAATAAACCAGAACCGGTAATCGCGACAGCGGTGGATTTTTTATCGGCGTCGCGGCTGTAGTAGCCGTTATTTTTGTGGCTGCTATCGTAGTTATCATCTTCGCGAACCGCTGCGATATTTTTTGCCGTAATTTGGGCATTATCTAAAATAACGTTTGGTGTTTTCGCGACCTGATGGGTCAGCGTTTTATTTGCACTAATGTGATTGCCGTTGCTGTCAACCGCATAGTTCACGCTGCTGCTGTTAATGCTTAATCCGGTCGCAGAAGGGCGCATAGTATAGGCGTGTTCTTCACCCACATTATTTCCCGATGGATAAACCGGTACGGCATCAGTATTTAGTGTGTTATCAATGGTGGTGTTTTTAATAATCAGAACATCACGAGCGCGATCGTGCGTGGCGGTTTCCTGCAGGTTACCATCAACGGCAACAGCCGCTACGCTCTGATTCAGGCTTTTCACCTGAGAATAGATAGCTGAGTTCTGAAGGCCAAATACACCGCCTGTACGATCGACTGGGCGAATATACACGTCAGAGTTCTGATCGAGAACCATATTTTTGCTGACGGTTAAAGGGATTTTATTTCCAGCGGTGTCAAGCACAAAGGTGCCGTCGGCTTTTTTCTGATACTGAATCGCACCGTTAGCATCACGCTTATATAGCGTCACGCCCTGTGTTTTTTGATAGCGATTATTTGCGGTGCCCATTTTCAGTCCGTCAACCACGCCAACCGGTACGGAATAGCCGTTAGCGGCAGTCGCTTTTGCCAGACGCTCACCGTGAACGGCACGCTGATAATCTTCGAAAATAACGTAGTTGGCATCACCCGGTAAGCTTGGGACGGTTGAATTCAAATAATCTTTGTAACCGCTACTGTTAACCAGTGCATTGAAGCCCTGAGTATCTGTATTAATGGCAACCCATTCACTTCCTGTCAGAGTGTTATTAATAATCGGAAGGTCACTGCCGCCAATAAATACGGCACCGCCACCGGTATACTGACCCTCAGTATTATGGCTTAACGCGGCCACGTCTTTCACTGCAACGGACGATGTCGTTGTAGCGGCAAACGCAGGGGCGCTGATGCTGACGATGACTGAAGCTGCCAGGACACTCAGTTTGAAACTGTTTTTTCTCATCACTGCAATTCCTTTTATAATAAACAATTAAACAGTTAGCCTCACTGGCTTCTGTTTTACTTCATTAATTTTCAAGCATAAAATCTCACGCCAGAAATAAAAATTATCTCAGCGGAAAGCTAATTACAGATTTAACTTAGAAGAAAATAAATTCCTTCAAATAATCCTCCTTGAAATTAAGTGAATATTACAAATCGTGTTGATTGCAGCTAATAACTGTAAAGCAAAAAAAGCTTATCATCTTGATAAGAATATCTTATCGACGTGGTGGGGAAATATCTAAGGAAAATCAAAAAAATCAGTAATCAGAACGTTTGCTTAAAAAGACTCTAATTATCTTGTGGAGGTTTTGAATAAAGTTAAGTGTCGATTCAACCCTGTATGTTCGGATTATTCATTGTTCTATGACTTGGATTTCTCTTAGATTTTTTTTGTAGTGTTATGAATTTAGCCTGAAATAATGAGGGTTTAGCATAAACTTGTCAATAAAAGCGGTTTTTTTATGGCGGAGAAGAGTTGATAAATTCGTGGAGGCATAAACCACCCGGGAGTTGTTTATTATCTGAACTTTTAAGAAATTAATTTCAGGCAGGTTTCCCAATGTGATTGTTCAGCATAATTGAGGTGTTTATGTTATGCGAAATAATGCGTAAGCTTTGATCGTTATCAATTAAATTGTTCACATTAAGCGTTAATTTCCCTCAATGAAAATTCAGGTCAGTTGCGAGTTTGAAATTCAGTACAAAGAGATGCGCCGCGGTTTTCATTATCACATGCTCAGTAGCAAGATCCATTGCACAATACGTTGCCACCCGGTTCAACACCCGGCAGCCGGTTTACCTGAGATATGAACGTTCACAACGTGGCAATGAAAACGTCATTTATGCCAGCTAAAATAGGGCTCTGTTTCCACTGTCAGGATCCGCTGCACGATGACCTTGAAAGCATTGCCTCATTCCCTTTCTCAGCCGCAGCGACTGGCGTTGGGTGAAGTGAGTATTCTCTACCAGCCTCCGGCCTTACGCTCGCCCAATCTGTCCGGCAGTACTCTGCGATTTGGTTTGATTGCCGATCCCCAATATGCGGATGCCGATCCCGATCTGGAAAACAACCTCTATTACCGCCACGGATTGCGCAAACTCTCGTCAGCGATAAGTTCCCTGAACGATCTGTCACTCGATTTTGTCGTGACCCTGGGCGATCTGGTCGATCGCCACTGGTCGGGTTACAGCAATCTGCTGTCGTGCTACAGCGCGCTGCGCCATCCACATGCGGCGATAATCGGTAATCATGATGCGCAGGTCATTTCTGAGCATCTTTCGGCGTTTACCCCGCCGCTGGGTCTGCCAAAAAGCTATTACTATTTCAGCGTCAGCGGCTATCGCTTTCTGGTGATCGACGGCAACGATATCAGCCTCTATTGCAATGCGGCTAATGGTGAAGATCGGCAGAGGGCACGCGCGCAGCTCAACGCGCTGCAGGCAGAGCAGCAACCGCAGGCGCAGCGCTGGAACGGCGCAGTCAGTGACCAGCAGCTGGTGTGGATTGAGCAGAATCTGCAACAGGCACAGGAGCTGGGAGAAACGGTGATTGTCTTTGGTCATTACCCGCTGGCACCGTTGAAAAAACACATATTATGGAACGGTGAAGTGGTGGCGAACCTGCTGTGCCGTTATCAGGTACGCGCTTACTTCGCTGGTCATGACCATCGCGGCGGCTACTACCGGCGTGGGAATACCGATTTTATTACCCTGAAAGGCATGCTCAACGGCCCTGATAACGTCCCCTTTGCCGTCGCTGAACTGACCGGAAGCACTCTGATGATTACCGGCTTTGGTGGCGAAATCAGCCGGGTACTGCCCTTAAACCACCACACGCCGCCGCAAGAGGCGGATAGCGAGAGCCGCCTGTAAAATCCGGATCAATTATGTGATAGCCTGTCACGAACTTAACCCGGAATATTATCGTCATGAAAGAACTACCGCCCGCCGTGCAGCCGCTGATGGCCGGTTCCCGTGAAGGATTACAGGCCCGCATCGCGGAGGATCTCGCACTGCTGATGCGGGTGTTGGAAATCTACGATCGACGTCGCGTTGCGGAGCAACTGACGTTGGTCGGCGGCAGCGACTGGACGCGGGAATCCCTGAGCCGCTGGATAAACGGTAAGTCTGTTCCACAGGCACTGACCGTAGCGGAAGTCAGCGCGCTAAAGGCCATGCTGCCGCTGCCACCGCCTCATCATCCTCACTATCCGTTCCGTTTTATCGATCTCTTCGCAGGCATCGGCGGCATCCGCAGCGGCTTCGAGGCGATTGGCGGTCAGTGCGTGTTCACCAGCGAGTGGAACCCGCACGCGGTCAGAACCTACCGGGCAAACTGGTATAACGATGAGCACGCGCATACGTTCAATACCGATATCCGCAAGGTCACGCTGAGCAATAAACCTGAGGTTGCCGAAGCGGAAGCCTATTCCCATATCGATCGGCAGATCCCACAGCACGACGTGCTGCTGGCAGGCTTTCCCTGCCAGCCGTTTAGCCTGGCGGGCGTCAGTAAAAAGAACTCCCTTGGTCGGGCACACGGCTTTGAATGCGATACGCAGGGTACGCTGTTTTTTGACGTGGCGCGGATTATTGCCGTTAAAAAACCGGCGATATTCGTGCTGGAGAACGTAAAAAACCTGAAAAGTCACGATAAAGGCAAAACGTTCCGGGTGATCCAGCAAACGTTGGATGAGCTGGGTTACGACGTGGCCGATACGGATGTCAACGGTGCCACTGACCCGAAAATTATCGACGGCAAATATTTTCTGCCTCAGCACCGCGAGCGTATTGTGCTGGTAGGCTTCCGCCGCGATCTCGCTTTGGCGCAGGGCTTTACCCTGCGCGATATCGCAAAGTTCTACCCGCCGCAGCGCCCGGCCTTTGCCGATCTGCTGGATCAGCAGGTGGAGAGCAAATATATCCTGACGGTGAAACTGTGGGAGTACCTCTACAACTACGCCAAAAAGCATCAGGCGAAGGGCAATGGATTTGGCTTCGGGCTGGTGTCACCCTCCGATCGTCATGTGGTGACGCGCACTCTTTCCGCACGCTATCACAAGGATGGCTCTGAGATCCTTATTGACCGCGGATGGGATAAGGCGCTGGGCGAGCAATCGTTCCATGATATGGCTAACCTCGAAAATCGCCCACGCAGGTTGACGCCGCGTGAGTGCGCACGCCTGATGGGCTTTGAAAAGCCGGGCGAGAATACATTTCGTATTCCGGTGTCGGATACCCAGGCTTATCGTCAGTTTGGCAATTCAGTGGTGGTGCCTGCATTTGCCGCCGTGGCCCGGTTGCTGGAACCGGTAATTTTGCAGGCGGTGCAGAAAACGCGAAGGAAAACCGGCTAATTCAATTATTCAGCCGGTAGCGTTGGCACGAAATAATATCCTGCTCCCGGCGCGCTGGGAGCAGGGTAGCTGGCTCAGGCCGCGCTCAGCGTCTGTGGTTTGTAGCGCTGCAGCTTATACAGCGTTGCCGCCGCCGCTATCAGTGCCGGAACGCTGAGGAACATCAGGATACTGTCAGCCTGCCACTGCTGAGAGAGCAGCTGTGCACTCATCATGGTGCCCGCCACGCCGCCAAAACGCCCAACGCCCTGCATCCACGCAATGCCCGTGGCACGACAGTGGGTTGGATAAAAGGTGGCCGCCAGCGTTTGCAGGCCCGACTGTGCACCATTCATCGTGATGCCCATCAGGAAGATTAGCCCACCGAACAGCACAATGTGATTGTTTTCAAAGCCGAGTGCCAGTGCAAACAGCATCGTCAGGACAAAGCCGGTCAGCACCACTTTATGTGCCTCCCAGCGATCCATCATCCAGCCAGCCAGCAGGATCCCCGCTGTGCCGCCGAAGGTAAACAGTGAGGTCAGCCAGGCAGATTCAGCCAGCGGATAGCCCATACCCAGCATCAGCGTTGGCATCCAGCTCAGTAACACGTAATAGATAACCAGTCCCATAAAGTAGGTCATCCACAACATCAACGTACCGACCAGCCATGGCTGACTGAACAGCTGCGCCACGCTGCCTTTTTTTCCGGTGATGCGTTCCTCTTCCAGATAAAAGTGCGTCACCTGCGCAAGATCCCCAGGGATAAAGCGCTGGGCAATCTGCCTGATCTGCACGATGCTTTTACCGCGATGAACCAGGTATTTAACCGACTCCGGCAGAAACAGAATCAGTAACACGGTGAGCGCCAGCGGGGCAATCGCTCCGGCCAGCAGCACGCTGTGCCAGCCATAGTTGGGGATCAGCCAGGACGATATCGCCCCGCCGCCTGCAGCACCGAGAGGAAAGCCACAGTACATGGTGTTGATTGCCATTGAACGACAGCGCTTTGGGGCAAACTCAGAGACGAGTGTAATGGCATTTGGCATGGCCGCGCCCAATCCGAGGCCGGTAAGAAATCGCCAGAGCGTCAGCGTATTCAGCGTCTGCGCATAGGCGGTCCCCAGGCTGGCGAGACCGAAGAACAGGCAGGAGAAAACCAGCACCCGTTTGCGGCCCAGTCGGTCCGAGGCCGGTCCGGCGATCAGCGCGCCGATTGAAAGCCCGAGCAGTGCGGCGCTTAGCACTGGTCCAAGATCCTGTTTTACAATGCCCCAGTCGGCGGACAGCGTGGGGGCAATGTAGCCCATTGCCGCCGTGTCGAAGCCGTCAATGGCGAGGATCAGAAATCCCAGAATGATAATCACCCAGTGAAAGCGTGAAACCGGTGCTTCATCGATCGCCTGCTGGATATTTACTTTATCCGAATAAGCCATTTAACCCCCGCCCGTTGCGATTTAATGTGGATGTCTGCCTGTCATGTCTTTTCCTGTCTATACATTTGCAGCCGGTATAAAAAATTGTCAAATTGGCTTTGCTTATATGTTAAGTAGCCGCTGTTTTTGGGCGAAAGTCAGGCGATTGTCGAGGCTGAATGCTTGATCAGAGCGGCGTAATTTTACTTACGGCCGGGTGCTCGGAGAGACGAATTATTTCGATAACTGCCGTTTATGAGCGAGGAAAATGCGAAAGCACGGCGATAACGGCTTAACAACATAAAAAACGGGTCGCTCAGGCGGCCCGTTTCAGGTTGTGATCATCGAATAATTGCTGCATATAAACAGTAAAATATCTCGGGATGGGAAGCGCCATCAGGCCGCTGAACACGAAGCGTGTCTATAACGCTTTTTGCATATTGATCACGGCCCGCGTATTCGATGCGCTGGTCGCCAGCACATCTATGACGCCGGTACGCAACGCACCCAGAATGGCAGTGGCCTTTGTACTTTCTGAAGCAATGGCAATCACGCACGGAATGGCCCGCAGTTGCTCAAGGCTCAGGCCGATAACCCGATCGTTCATCACGGTATCGACTGGCGCTCCCTGAATATTGAAAAAACTGTAGCCCGCGAGATCGCCCACAACACCCTGTTCATGACGGGCGGTCGCAATTTCCTGTGGCGTGAACCAGCCCAGTTTGACCATAAAGCTGTTCTCGTTCATATCGCCCAGGCCGATGATGGCTACGTCAGCTTTGCTGGCCTGTTCAAGCGTGGCTTTAATTAACCGATTTTGCATAAATGCCGTGCGCAGCTCTGATGTTTCAACGTAGGCGGGGGCATAGAGGGTTTCGCTGAATCCATTGAATTTGCGTGCCAGATTCCGGCTAATATGATCGGCATCGATCAGTTGGTTATCGCGTTTGGTGCCGCCGATCCCGCAAATGAACCGGCAGTTGCGCTCTGGAAAAATCCCCACGTGGTTGGCAACGGCCGCGACGTTGCGGCCCTGGCCAACGGTGACGGTCATATCATTTTTCAGGATACCGGCCAGATAGTTACTGACCAGCGCCGCGACCTGCTGACGCTGTTCATCCTCATCGTGATGGTCCAGTGCGATAAGCGCACGCTTGATGCCAAAGTGAGAGATAAACTGCTGCTCAATTTGTGAACTAAAGACCGGATGATACTTCACGCTGATCTCAACAATACCTTCCTGGCGCGCTTTCTTCAGCAATCGCCCGACCTTGATGCGTGAAATGCCAAAGCGTTTTGCTATCTCTTCCTGAGTCTGTTCCTGGTCATAATAGGCCACGGCAATCTCGGTCAGCAGTGCGTAATCTGAGTCTTGTTCAGTCATAGTTATCGCCTGGTGTTTCCTTCAGTTCAGTCATTCATAATGATACTGTGCCTGAAGAATAAATTCCTGTTTAACTCGTTGAACTATGTTGCAATAGCCGTTGGCATCCCATGCTGCGCGGCCGATAAAGAGCCCGTTAACATCTTTTTGCTGCAGGAGCTCTACCGAGTTTTGCAGATTCACGCTCCCGCCATAAAGCAGGGGAATACGCAGCCCGGTGTGTTCACCAAAGATTTCGCACAGCGCCTGGCGCAGCGCATGGTGTATCTCCCCGGCCTGTTCTGGCGTTGCGGGGGTCCCGTGTTCGCCAATAGCCCAAACTGGCTCGTAGGCGACGAGCGTTTGTAATGCCTGCTGCTCGCTCAGGCCGTGCAGGGCGATTTTCAGTTGCCGGACCACGGTCTCACGTGAAACTTTCCAGTGTTTTTCTTCTGCACTATCGCCAATGCACACCAGCGGGCGCAGGCCGTGGCGCAAAGCGGTGTGGACTTTTTGGTTAATCGCCGCATCGCTTTCGTTAAATGCGCCGCGGCGCTCCGAGTGGCCAAGCTCAACCAGCGTTGCGCCTGCCTCTGCCAGCATCGCAGCGGAAACCTCGCCGGTCCAGGCACCGTCTTCCGCTTCATGCATATTTTGCGCACCGGTCAGACAGGGGATTTGATGTTGCTGCAGATACTGGCTGACCGGATGAATCACGGTGAAAGGTGGGATAACAAACGGTTGAATATCGGGGTGTAAAATATCAGGTATCCGCCGAGTCAGCGTTTCACACCATGTTATGGCTTCCGTCAGGGATTTGTTCATTTTCCAGCTTGTTCCTAACCATATGGGCTTCATTTTTATCTCCTTTCAAGAAAATCAACAGTTGAGACTAAGGTACTCCTTACTGAGAGGAGTTTTGATCTTTTAAGCTTGCCGTGAACATATGTTAAGTCATTATATTTAATAAAACAGGGGATTATGTTTTTTATATGTGATCTTTATCACTATTATCGGCTCATTCATCAGGTAGTGTTTTGATCATATGAGTATATGTGAACATATGATCAATGACTGTTACTACTATGAGAGGCCCTGCATGTCACAAGAGAAAAAACCTGTTGTTGCACTGACCATTGGCGATCCTGCCGGGATTGGTCCGGAAATCTCCGTGGCTACGATGATGAATAAGCGCGTCTACGACGAGTGCAAACCTTTTTTAATCGGCTCTGTGCCTGTCATCACTAAAGCGATGAAAATCATGGGATGCGATTATGCGATTAATGCCATCTCTCACCCGAAAGAAGCGCTTTTTAACTGGGGCACTCTGGATGTGCTGGAAACGGGTAATTACGATTGCGAGAGCATCGAATGGGGTAAAGTTCAGAAACTGGCCGGGCAAATGTCGCTGGACTATGTCATGAAATCGATTGAGCTGGGCAAGGCGGGCCTGATCGATGTGGTATCCACCGCGCCTATTCATAAAGAAGCCATCAAACTCGCTGGCTGTAAGTTACCCGGTCATACCGAAATTTATCAGGTCGAAACGCAGTCCGATTACGGTCTGACCATGTTTCATGTACAAAACCTGCGCGTGTTCTTCGTGAGTCGCCATATGGCGCTGAAGGATGCCTGTGATTACGCCAATAAAGAACGCGTTCTGGCCTGCGTACAGCAGATTCATCATGAGTTTACTGCGCTGAAAATTAAAAATCCGCGTATTGCGGTAGCAGCATTGAATCCGCACGCTTCAGACAACGGTTTGTTTGGCCATGAAGAAGCCGACAATTTGATTCCGGCGGTGAAAGCAGCACAGGAGCTGGGCATCAATGCGATCGGCCCGGTGCCCGCGGACTCTGTATTCCATTTGGGAAAATTAGGTCGCTATGACGCGATTCTCTCTCTCTACCATGATCAGGGGCACATTGCGTGTAAGACCCTCGATTTTGAACGCTCTATCACAATTACTTTTGGCCTTCCGTTTGTGCGCAGTTCCGTTGATCACGGTACGGCATTTGATATCGCCGGCACGGGTAAAGCAGGCACCGTCAGTATGCTGGAGTCCACGCTGGCTGCGGCGCATTACTGGAAAATGAAAAATCATTAATCGCTGATGTTAATGCTAAGCAAAAGGACAGAGAAATGGAAAAACATCTGTTAATTAGCAGGGGCAGTAAAGGGTGGGGGGGACCACTGACCATTAACATTGGCCAGGCGAAAAAAATTGCCTATATCACCGGGGGCATTTGCCCTCCGGTCGTTGAGCGCCTGAGTGAATTGACCGGCTGGCCGTCCGTCGATGTATTCAAAAACGGCGAGCCGCCAGAGAAGGACATTGGCCTGATGGTGATTGACTGTGGTGGCACGCTGCGCTGCGGCCTGTATCCGAAACGTGGGATCCCGACCGTCAATTTACATCCCACCGGGAAGAGTGGACCACTGGCAGAGTTTATCCACGAAGAGATTTATGTTTCTGGCGTCACGCCAGCCTGCATTGAAGTGGTCTGGCCGCAGGGCGAGGGCGGCAGGCTGGGGATCGTGGCCGACGATTTGACCGGCGCGACCACCGTTGGTGTACTGCTGGCACACAGCGGCTTAAAAACGGCAGCGTTTTTCGATACGCAATCCATGGCCAGTAACGAAGTCGAGTATCCGGCGATGGTTGTCAGTAGCGGTAGCCGCCCTTTGCCCAAAGCTGAAGCACAGCATGAGGTCAGTGCGGCGGTTAAACTGTTGCAGGCGCGTGGCGCGCACTATTTTACCAAGCGAATTGATACCACGCTGCGTGGCGGTATCGGCTTTGAGATTGACGCCATGCTGGAGCAATTACCGCAGGAAACCGTTGCTGTTGTTGTTCCTGCCATGCCGCAATCACGGCGTATCCTGGTTGGTGGCTATTCTGTCATTGATTCTGTTGCGCTGTCGCGCACCGATGTTGCCCGGGATGTTCGTACTCCGGTGACCGAATCCTGGGTTCCGGGGCTGCTGGCTGCGCAGACACACCATCAAATCGGCCACATCTCGCTTTCTTCTGTCATGAAAGGTGAAGCACAAATCCAGCAGGATTTACTGAAACATCAGCAGCATGGCGTGCGGGTTATCGTTGTTGATGCTATCACCGTCGACGATATCGATGCCATCGCTGGTGCTGTTATTGCGCTGAACTGGAACGTACTGGCGGTTGATCCAGGCCCTTTTACCGAGCATCTGGCCTTACGGCGTGGTTTGATGCGTGAAATTCGTCATGATACGTCAGCATCGGTGGCCACTGAAAATCCGCAGGGCTCCATCCTGATTGTTGCCGGAAGCGCAACGCCGGTGACGAAAAAGCAGCTGCAGCATCTTATAGCCAGCGACGAGCGCGTTTGCCATATTCCGGTTGATGCCGAACTTCTGATCGATAAGAACAATGCTGCCGATATAGAGATCAATCGCGTAGTACAACATGCCCGCCAGTGTGCACCTGCTCAGCACAATACCTTGTACGTTTTTGAATCGGCCTTAACCGGACGTCTGCTTGATCTTCAGGAAGAAGAGAAGCGATTCGGATTAGCACATGGTCAGGCGGCTGAAAATATTAATCAGGGATTGGGAAAAATTGTACGTGAAGTTCTCAGCTTCGCCGGTAGCAAAATTACAGGTCTCTATATGACTGGCGGCGATACAATGGTGAGTGTCCTTAAAGAACTGGGCGCAACCGGGACTGAAATGATTGATTATGTTATTCCACAGACAGATATGGTGCGTATTATTGGCGGTGATTATGCAGGGCTGATTTGCGTCGGAAAAGGAGGGTTGACGGGGCCGGAAGATATAATAAGTACCATCATTGAAAGAGTCTGCAAAGAAGCTTAGTAATAGTTTTCACATACAATAATAATGGCGGTGCCGTTGCCGTTCAGGTTTATTACGCCGTTAATTCTGCTTTTTATGATTCGCGAGATATCCTATGAATATAAATATTCTTGAGAAAATGAATAAGGTTCCCGGTGGATTAATTATCATTCCATTGCTTGCAGCGATTCTTATTAATAGTTTTATTCCTCAGGTATTAAACATTGGCGGGCCGACGACTGCCTTATTTAAAGTCGGATCCAGTGCAATGATGGGGATATTTCTGTTAATTTGTGGTACTTCAATCAACATTCGCCAGGCGGGTCTGCCATTATATAAAGGTGCCGTGCTGCTGTGTTTGAAATGTATCTCCGGCGCGCTGGCCGTATGGTTGGCGGGAGCGTTGTTCGGCCCAACAGGATTTCTGGGCATATCCACGCTGGCGCTCATTGCCTGCTTAACCAGCTCAAACAGCTCTCTGTATATTGCGCTGTGCAGCACCTACGGTGATTCCAGCGATGCCGGAGCAATTTCAGTATTCTGTGTGAAAGATGGTCCCTTTGTTACCATGATGGTATTGGGCGTCAGCGGACTGGCTAATATTCCTTTCGCTGCATTATTATCGATGCTTATACCGTTGCTGATTGGTATGTTGTGGGGCAATCTCGATGAGCATTTCAAAAAACTTTGCACCGCCGCTCAGCCGCTGATTATCATCATCATGTCGTTTGCTATTGGCGCAAACTCCAGTATAAAAACGGTTTTCACCGCTGGTCTTTCCGGGATTTTGCTGGGGATCATCTCTGCGGTTACCGGGATCCTTTTCTATTTTATCTACAACCTGTTCCTGAAACAGAAAACGGCGTTGGGGGCGGCGCTGGGGACAACGGCGGCAAGCTCTGCGTTAACACCGGCAATGGTCGCTCAGGCCGATCCTGCTTTGGCAGTGTACGTTGATGCTGCCACCGCACAGCTGGCAACAGCAAGTATCATCACCATGATTACCGCACCGATACTGGTTGCCTGGTTCGACAAACGGCTAAAAAAACGCGGGCTGGTCAGGTCGCCGGTAGAGGATAAAGCGGAAGAGAATTTCTCATTATCCTCCCCGACAGCAAAGGGGAAAAAATAGTATGTCTGCGCCGCTGTATTCATTAGTCATCACTGCGGTTGGAGAATACGTTCATTCCTCCCTTAAGGAACAAAGGCTAATTCTATTTTCAGATGCAGTTCCAGACGATATAGCGATGTATTGTGCCGTACACCGCGCAACAAGTTCGATCGCCGAAATAGCGCCAGGGTATATCATGAAACTAAATGATGTGATTTATTATGTTACGGCGGTGGGGGAGGTTGCAACAGCGAATTTAAACCGGCTTGGCCATATTACTCTGAATTTTGATGGTGCTGACGTGGCGGAATTGCCTGGTACAGTTCACGTCCGCGGGATCACTTTGAAAGATATTCAACCCGGTGATCGAATTTCTTTCTTCAAGGGATCTTAATTTGCGGTAAGGGTATTGGTATGAGTATTGAAGCCAACAAAGAAATTTCCGGGTGCGCGGGCCGCGCGGCGGTATGATGTTTCTCTGCCGTGGCTGATGTCGGAATACGAAAACGGCTGTCGGTTTCAAAATTAGAGCGAATTGTTGTTCGCGAACAGCAACATGCCTGCGACTGACTGGCATCGTCATAAAAGTAGCGCATAGAGTCTGCTGGATAAAATTAAAAACATACCTCGGTTGTGATTGATGTCGATGATATTAAACCTATCAAAACATTCGTAAGGCATGATGCGACGACTAACTTTTCGATAGTGCATAAGGGGCGTCGAATTTTCATGCCGTTCACTCACGTCATTATCAGGCAGGAAGGTGCCTGACATCAGGCAGCGCTGCCAAATGTGTCTGCTCAAAACGCCGGGATGGAACAGTGCTAATTTATGAAGAGAGATAACGTTTTAAATTGACCTCACTGCACTTTAAGCTATTTGGTAAGACGGTTTCAAACATAACGCATTGTATGCTTCCAGGTGAGAAATCATATAATATTGGTTTAAGGTGAGCTTAAATTATCTTTCTGAGGTTTCCTGGGTGGAGGTGCTTTATTTTTCTCGGCGCTAATACTTCTCAACGTATGTTCTTTTTTCAATCGCATTTTGTATGAGGTTGTATAATTCATCAATAGATGTAGATGCGCAGAACGGTTCTTGTGATGCGTAAGTAAATATAAGTGTTTTGTTGCCATGGCTTTTCACAAGCCTTATCTCCTCAAGTTTGACGAGTAGTGATGAACCGTTCGTTAATGAAACAAATATCATTTTGATGTGCCTTGGTAGGGTTTTTTATTATAAAAGCATAATGATAATTATAAATTAATGGGATAATAACATACCATTTTGAGCCGTGTTGTGTTTTTTTTTGTATATGTAATTATTGGGATGACTCACTATGAGTGGGTTTAACATACGTCGATGTTATTCATGTCACCACGTTCAGCGTCAATAGATCATGACGAAGAAGTCTTTTCCATCGAGCAAAATATTAGTCTCCTTCGCGAGAACGAAGTTTGTGCTTATGCCGCGATATTTTGCCTTAAGTCCGCTCTCTCCGATACTTCCCTCCGCATCCTATGATGATCTCCGAAGCACTGAATCAGGTCCGTGACTACTGCTTACATCCATTCGGCAACGATAGAAAAAGTTCAGATGTCCGCGTTCGCCAGTGTCATTCATGCGAAGAAAATGGCTGATGACAGAGTTGTAACGAGTCTGGAACTTATTGACACTAGAATTATCTGATATCAGATTTATTTATAGCAGCCTGGCGAAATGCAAAGCTCAGTCGTGAAAAAATGACGATTGTATCGAATGCCGGGGCAGACCAGGCCAACTGTCAGTGCCGCTTGGATGCGACATTTCCTTAAGGTTTCATAGACACTTACGTTAAGAACATCGCCAATGGATACACAAAACCCTAACATCAAATCTTATTGTTCAGCGTCAACGAACCGAACATTGACGCGGCGAAAGGTAAATTTTTTTTGTGCACAAAAAAAATGCTAAGGAAGTATGGATAGTATTCATTTTTTGTGCATATCAGGTTTATTAGTCGTATTAGATATCAATTTAATGACAAAAAAAAACACGCACAGTCTGTTGCCAGGCTATTAGTTGCCTAAAACTACTTTGTTTAAAAAATAAATAACTTGCGGAAAAGCTTGCAATATATTTTTATGTGCATGCCTATATGGCCTGCAATATTCAGTCGTTGTTAGCAGTTGATGCATTCAGTTTTAAGGAATTAAGCTGGATAAACTGTCAACATTTAATACTTTAGTGCAAAAACTTCTATATGTTTGAAGGAAAAATCATGAAGATTAAAAATTTAGCCATTGTTGTACTATCAGCTACGTCTTTATGTTCAACGGCTGTTTTAGCTGATGAACCAGCACCCGTTGTAGTTAACGGTGGAACTGTTCATTTCATTGGTGAAATCGTGAATGCCGCATGTGCTGTTGGCGGAGGGACTTCAAACCAAACAGTCAATCTTGAGCAGGTACGCTCTGCGAAATTAGCTGAATCAGGTAAAACAAGTACTCCTGTTGATTTCAAGATCCAGCTGATGGATTGCGATAGTAACGTTGCTAAAAAAGTATCCGTGTCATTCAGTGGAACGGCAATAAATAACGCTAATCCAACAGTGCTTGCTCTGCAGGGCGCCTCTTCTGGCGGAGCAACCAACGTAGGTATTCGAATTCTGGACAGAACAGGGTCTCCTGTAACCCTCGATGGTACAAGCTACAGTGCGGTAACCACCTTGAATGACGGAACGACTGTTGTTCCCTTCCAGGCACAGTACTATGCCATTGGTAAGGCGACTCCAGGTATGGCAAATGCGGACGCGACTTTCAAAATCCAATATCAGTAATCGATATTCTTAGCAGGGATGCAAATCGGGCCATGAAGGCCCGTTATCAATCTCAATCAATATGGAGTGATAACGTTGCTGAAAATGAAATCGTATCTTTTACTGGCTTTTCTACCTCAATTAGCCTTTTCGGGTGACAGGTGGAATGTCACCCTGGCAGGTGGGGATATGCACTTTCAGGGCCTGATAATAGCTGAAGCATGCCGTATTGAAGCGGGCGATAACCAAATGACTGTTGATATGGGAAGAGTAAGCAGCAATCGTTTTCACTCAGTAGGAGAATATACAGAACCCGTTTCGTTCTCTATTCATCTCCAGGAATGTAGTACTGCAGTGAGCCAGCATGTCAGCGTCACTTTTCGCGGAGTTGCTGACGGAAAAAATCCGGATATTCTCTCGGTAGGAGAGGGTCCAGGGATGGCCACAGGGGTTGGTGTGGCGTTGTTTGATGAGAATGATAAGTTAATTCCTCTTAATGTTCCCGCGAAAAA
Organism: uncultured Erwinia sp.; assembly: GCA_913775305.1. GTDB lineage: Bacteria > Pseudomonadota > Gammaproteobacteria > Enterobacterales > Enterobacteriaceae > Erwinia. Next base: position 77,214 of record CAJYIY010000079.1, read on the forward strand.
TCGGTATCAACATGATACTGGGGGGAAAACCTTACATTTGATCGCAAAATATAGAACCACAGACAATGTTGTCGTTGGTGGCAAAGTTAAAGCTCAGGCATGGTTCTCTTTAACTTATCAATGATTACCCTGCGCAATTGAAAATCAGATAGAGTGGGCGTGAATAAAGTGAATAAATTAACAGCTAAGTTTCGCGGATTAGTTGCAGGTATTATTGCTGTATCTGCTATCGGGTTTAACGCTAATGCAGTGGCAAGTGTTGCTTTAGGTGCAACTCGGGTTATCTATTCTGAGGGGTTGAAGCAAGTTCAGTTACCTGTGACGAACAGTGATGATAATACCTATCTGGTGCAGTCATGGATAGAAAATATTGATGGCGTCAAGGATGGAAGCTTTATTATAACTCCGCCGCTTTTTGCTATGCAGGGTAAAAAAGAGAATACCTTGCGCATTATAGATGCTACGAATAATCGTTTGGCCAAAGATCGTGAATCACTCTTTTGGATGAACGTGAAAGCCATTCCTTCAATGGATAAATCAAAACAGAATGAAAACACATTACAGCTGGCCATCGTAAGCCGGATAAAGCTTATCTATCGTCCTGTGGGCCTGTCAATTTCACCAGATCGCGCGGCTGAAAAATTGAGATTCCGACGTGGTGCTGGTGTTCTGACATTAATTAATCCGACGCCATATTACCTTACAGTGACTGAACTGAACGTAGGCTCAAGAGTACTCGACAACACATTAGTACCGCCAATGGGAGAGAGTTCAGTTGATATGCCAGCGTCATCAACTGGGACCATAACATTTAAGACAATTAACGATTATGGCGCGTTAAGTCAAAAAATCGAAGGGATCAGTGTAAAGGAGTAATGAGGTCATAAGGTTCTCACTCACAATAATTAAAAGAGTAACCGAGTGAATTTCCACAGGAGGGATTATGATACATCTGAAATCTTGGTTTTCTAATTTATTAAATACACAAGAAAAGATCATAAGCTTGCGATGTGTCAGTGTAATATTGAACATCCCGCTTGTACTGACATGTTCGACAATAAGTTTTTCCGCGCATTCTGAGTTATGGTTTAATCCGCGGTTTTTATCTGACGATCCGACTTCCGTTGCGGATTTGTCCGGTTTTGAGAAAGGGCAAGAGGTTCCTGAGGGCATCTATCGCGTTGACATCTATGTCAATGAAAATTTGATTTCAACAAAAGATGTAGCCTTTAAAACAAACAGTGAAGAGCAACAGCTTTATCCCTGCCTGACGTGGCATCAGCTGGCTGAAATGAATATCAATACTGCAGCAGTTCCGGGCATAGAGCAATTGCCGGAAAGTGAGTGTGCGCTTTTTACTCAAATGATTAAAGGCTCGACATTCCGGTTTGATGTAGGTCAGCAAAAACTCTATCTCACTTTTCCCCAGGTTGTTATGGGCAATCATGCACGTGACTTTATTCCACCTGAGCTATGGGACAGTGGAATCAATGCAGGATTTATAAACTATAACTTTACCGGCAATAACGTAAGAAACGATAACAGCGCCAGGAGTAACTCTGCTTATTTAAATCTTCAAAGCGGTGTAAATATTGGGCCGTGGCGACTCCGTGATAACTCTACATGGAGTTACAGTTCTGCAACAAAAACGGCCAGTAACAATAAGAAATTACAGCACGTCAATACCTGGATTGAGCGTGACATTACCTCCTTGCGTTCACGTCTTACTATTGGTGATAGCTTCACCAATGGAGATATTTTTGATGGCATTAATTTTAAAGGGTTTCAGCTGGCATCTGATGACAATATGTTGCCCGAGAGCCAGAAGGGCTTCGCACCTGTAGTTCATGGTATTGCCAAAAGTACAGCTCAAGTGTCAATCAAACAAAATGGATATGAAATCTATCGCAGTACCGTTCCGCCAGGTCCTTTTGCAATCGATGACCTGTACGCCGCGGGCAATGGTGGGGATTTACAAGTAACGATCGTAGAAGCAGATGGCAGTAGCCAGGTGTTTTCAGTTCCCTACTCTTCGGTACCTGTCTTACAGCGGGAAGGACATCTGCGTTACTCTGTGACTGGTGGTAAGTATCGTAGTGGAAGCGATCAGCAGGTGAGTCCAGGATTTATCCAATCAACGTTGCTGAAGGGAGTTGCAGATGGATGGACATTGTACGGTGGTACACAGCTCGCGGATCGTTTTCACTCCCTGAATCTCGGTGTAGGTAAGAATCTGGGTTCATTAGGTGCGTTGTCCCTTGACGTAACCCAGGCTAATTCCGTCTTACCGGATGACAGCAGACATCAGGGGCAATCATTACGTTTTCTCTATAATAAATCGCTGGCGGATATTGGAACGAATATACAGTTAGTGGGATATCGGTATTCTACCCGTGGATATTACAACTTTGCGGATACTGCCTACAGTAAAATGAAGGGTTACAACGTCAAAACCCAGGACGGAGTGATTCAGGTTATTCCAAAGTTTACAGACTACTACAATCTTGCATTTAAAAAACGTGGCAAGGCTCAACTTAGCGTAACACAACAAATTGGGCGAAGCGCAACTTTCTACATCAGCGGTAACCATCAGTCTTATTGGAACAGCAGTAAATCAGATGAGCAGCTGCAAACAGGACTGAATACTGCAATCGGCGATATTAACTGGACTCTGGGTTATAGTCTTAATAAGAATGCCTGGCAGCAGGGTAGAGACCAGGTTATTGCGATTAATGTCAATATTCCGTTCAGCCACTGGACACGTTCTGACAGTACATCGGCCTTACGAAATGGCAACGCAAGTTACAGTATGACAAGCGGCCATGATGGTAGGGTAAGTAATCTTGCTGGCGTGTATGGTACTTTATTAGAAGACAGAAACCTTAGCTACAGCATGCAGACCGGCTATGCGAGTGGGGGTGATATTAAAAACGGCTACTCTGGATATACCGCATTATATTATCGCGGTGGATATGGCAATGTTAACTTAGGCTACAGCCGTAATGAAGGCATGAGGCAAGTTTATTATGGAATGAGTGGCGGTATGCTTGCTCATGCTAATGGGATAACATTTAGCCAACCGATGAATGATACATTTGTATTAGTTGAAGCGCCGGGAGCCGCAAATGTTAAAGTTGAAAATCAGACTGGTGTAAGAACGGATTGGCGAGGGTATGCTGTGCTGCCGTTTGCCAGTGCATATCGACAAAATCGGGTGGCTTTAGACACAAATAGTCTCCCTGATAATGTTGAATTGGATGATGCCGTAGTTAATCTTGTTCCTACTCATGGTGCAATAGTACGTGCCGGTTTCAAAACCCAAATCGGTTTGAAGCTACTGATGAAACTAAATTATAAGGGTAAGCCAGTACCCTTTGGTGCGATTGCTGCCTTAAGCTCAAAAACGAGTGGAAGCATTGTTGCTGATGGTGGACAGGTATATCTGAGTGGCATGCCTCAATCCGGAGAAGTCAATGTCAAATGGGGAGAGGGTCCAGGGGCGAGTTGCGTGGCTAAATATAGTTTACCTGATGAAAGTCTGGGTAATTCATTGAACCAGATATCTGCAATGTGCCGTTAAGGTATTGAATCATGAAAAGTAAACTTTATGTTTTTAAAGCGATGGCTTTACTCATTTTTTCCGCTGAAACGTATTCTGCGGATAGTAGCATTACTATTAGTGGATTGGTGCAGGACAATACCTGTTCTGTTAATGGCGATTCGAAAGACTTCATTGTGAATTTTATGGAAACTGCAACAAAAGATCTGAGATCTATAGGTCAAAAGACTGAAATGATTCCATTTCATATTACGCTGTCTCCCTGTGGGGGTTCATCTACAGCGGTGAAAATAGGGTTCAACGGGAGCGCAGACAGAAATAATTCGAAGCTGTTGATGGTGGAGAGCGGTACGTCAAAAGCGTCAGGTATTGGCATACAAATTCTTGACCATAATAAAAGTGTCATACCCATTAACAGCACTTCAACTGGCTTGTCGTGGACAAGTCTGAAGCCAGGTAAGAACAATACACTGACCTTTTATACACAATTAATGGTGACTTCCGTTCCTGTCAGCGCTGGCAGCGTGAAGGCCAGCGCAGCATTTACAATGGAATTTCAATAACTGGAGATCTCGATGAAATTAAACAGATTGATTATCTTTTTGATTAGCATGATCGGGAGTATGGGGGTAAATGCAGAGGCTGACGTTACTATTACTATTAATGGTAAAGTTGTCGCAAAACCCTGCACTGTATCAACTAAGCAAGTCACTGTAAATTTGGGCAATCTTTATACTTTTAATCTTATTTCTTCGGGGTCCTCATCTGAATGGAAAGACATTACCCTCAGTTTGACCAACTGTCCCTTGGGTACTTCAAGTGTCAAAGCGACTTTCACAGGAACATCCGACTCAACTGGATATTATAAAAATCAGGGTACAGCAAAAAATATTCAACTTCAGTTGAGGGAAAAGGATGGGGGGGTGTTAAACGCTGGTTCAAATAGAACTCTGAAGGTTAGTGAAGCAACTAATAATGTGAGTTTTCCTCTGCAAGTCAGAGCTCTTAGTGTTAATGGTGGTGTAACCCAGGGGACTATCAGCGGCACCATAAATGTTACCTATACCTATATGTAGTAAACATCATAAGTTTACGGAGAGAGTTCAATGAAAATAAAGTCACTGCTGTTCTTTTTTTTGATGTTTGGTGTTTTATCAAACGCCTGGTCCTTTTCGTGCAAGACGGCCAGCGGCGCCACAATTCCTGTTGGAGGCGGTAGCCAAAATGTCTATGTCAATTTAAGCCCAGAAATCAACGCCGGTCAGAACTTAGTTGTCGATTTATCTTCACAAATCTTTTGCCGTAATGATGCTCCACAAATATATACTGATTATGTTTCTTTAGCCACTGGCTCTGCGTACGGAAATCTGCTTTCAAGTTTTACAGGGACCGTGAGATATAATGGAGACAGTTATCCATTTCCCACAACTAGAGAAACCAGTAGCATGATAAATAATCAGCTGGCTTATTCTGGATGGCCGGTTCAGCTATATTTGACGCCAATTAATACCGCCGGAGGAGTCAAGGTCAAGTCTGGTTCGTTAATAGCTGTTATGAGTTTGCGTCAAAGAAATAATGTGAATAACGATGACTTTCGCTTTGTGTGGAATATTTACGCAAATAACGATGTCATTGTTCCTACAGGGGGCTGCGATGTTTCTTCCAGAAATATTAATATCACACTGCCTGATTACCCGGGTTCAGCCTCTGTGCCCTTAACCATACACTGTTCACAAAATCAGAATGTCGCATTCTATCTTTCCGGTACCACAACGGGATCGGCGAATTCTATTTTTGTCAATACGGCATCATCCTCGCCAGCCTCTGGCGTTGGTGTTCAAATTACTCGAAATGGCGTGAGTTTACCTGCTAACACCAATGTATCGCTGGGTACAGTCAGTAACGCATCCACTAGTTTAGGCTTGCAGGCAAAATATGAAAGGACGAGTGGGCAGATAAAAGCCGGAAATGTCCAGTCAATTGTTGAGGTGTATTTTGTCTATCAGTAATATGAATGGAATGACTTCAAGTTTTCCAGCGTATATCATATCGCCATGTTCATATGGAGCCTATGGGCTGTCAAGATTTATCAGGAATAGTGAAATCATTCCTTTCTCTCCCCTGACCAAAGCAACGAATATAAATTTATACTCTCAAAATTGCCGTCTTATCTTTTTTCTTCCAGAAGAAGCTGCATTATTACTTTCAGGTCTGTCTGTAATTGCGAGGATTGTTAACACGCAACAAGACAGGAGGCTATCCATTGTTGTTTTATGCTCAAGCCCGGTCTATTGGATATGGTATACATTATTACATCTGGTCGATGACCAATCTGTCCTGTCTAATATCCGATTTGCCTCTTCTAAATTATCCATTTTTTCGCTGGGTGAGCTTCTTAATACATCGAAGTTCTACAATTATCCCAATATTGAAAAACACGCACTTTTCAACTCATTCACTAGTGGGGCAGGCCTGGTCGGTCTGACAAAAGCAGAGTTTAGTGCGCTTCTGGCCTCTTTAAAAGGCATTGATGTTAACAGTCAAGCTCAATCCCTGGGGCTTAGCAAGAAAACGCTCTACAACCAAAAGAAAAGTGCAATAAAAAAAATCATTATGCATTACCCAGCTATTTCCGCTGGCTTGCCTGGGGGGAGATTCAATATGTTGAAGTGTAGAGAAAAAAACAAACTGTCAAGGTTTGAAGAAGATTTTATTCATTCAATACACACGAAGGATATTTTTTTTGTGTATCAACCCATTACTGATGCAGATCTTTCATTGCAGGGGTTTGAGTTATTATGCCGGTGGAAGAAAAATGAAGATCTATTAGTACCTGGAGATTTTTTATCTAAGCTGGAATCGGATTTTTCATGGATGTCACTGACTGCCTATGCGATAAATGATGCTATAAAAAAAATAAATTATTATAAAGGAGGTTTCTACTTCTCCATTAATTTGCCTCCAGAGGTTATTAATCATGAATCTCTTTACCAAATGGTGTTAATGGAGTGTAAGAAATTACTGCGGGCAAAAGACAGACGCAGATTGATATTTGAAGTTTCCGAACTTACGAATATCGGCAGTGATTCTGCAGTTGCAGTAAATATTTCAAAATTGCGAAATTATGGTTTTAAAGTATTACTGGATGATTGTTTTTCGCAAGGCAGTATTTTTTTTCCAGTTAGAAGCTCACCTTTTAATGGATACAAAATCGATATGGATATTATCAAAGATTTTAAGAGAGATGCGCATGCATTATCTTTGTTGAAGTCTTTAGCGTACTATTGTAGGTTGACAGGGAGTAGCTGTATTGCTGAAGGTGTGGAAAGTTCTGAGGTTATGAGTGAACTTTCTGGTCTTGGTATTACTCAATTTCAGGGTTTTTTTATTTCTAAACCAGTCTTAGATGAGGAAATTATTCACCTTGTTGAGAGACTAAAAAATAAAAACTAATGCGGATTGCTCTTTAAAAATTTAGTCTTGTTTTCTGTGGTATAGAGAAAAAACAAAGTAGATAATCCCGTATGAGGAGTATTAATATATCGATATCATGTAATTCGCAGTTATAAAATAGAGCTTTATCGCTATTGTATCAGATAGCAAATATTCTTATTTTTTAAAAGGAAATTAGATGTTTTTGAAAAATGAAGTTGAAGAAATAATAAATCGTAATATAAGTTTTATTCAGGCCAGGCCGATTTTAATGTTAGAGTCCGCTATATTAAAACATTATGAACAAGTTTCAACTTTGTACAAGAAAAATCCTCTTTTATATAAAACAATATTTAAAAGCCACAGATTTAACTTAATATCTCTAATTGCTACTGAGTATTATATGAATGAGGAGTCTACTTTTTCTGACGTTTATACCCGCTTTTTACCCTTGAATCTAATGAGCAAAAACTCAGTTTCAGCCTTTTTTAGCTTCCTTGTTGTCACTGGCAGGCTAAAAATTTCAACTTACCCTAAAGATAAGCGCAAAGTAGCATACGAGTTAACCAATAAGTTTAAAAGTGAGGCGTTTATGCTTATAAACACAATGACAAATCCTGTCTGTAAACTTTTCGGAGTAGAGGAACATTCAAGGATGAGTGTTAATGATTTTTTAACGTGTTTCTTGAGTAACTTTTCCAAGTTGATCTACACCAATAACTTTAATTTCGATAGTGTCGAGAAAGCAGATGTTTTTATAAACAAAGACGCAGGCCATACCATATTGTTGAACTTGTACTGTAACAGGGTTCAATTTACAAAGGATACCTATAAATCATTAAACGTTAAGGAGTTATGCACCATATGTGGAGTGTCTCGCTCACACATCAAGAAAATTTTAGCCACTGCTGGAGAATTAAATTTAGTCAGCAATCCCAGTGCAGAAGGTAACATCATTCTTAATCACTCATTTATTTCGCTGGTACGCAGCTACATGACCAGATACTTTTCACTTTGTTATATAGGTCTTGGCACAAGGTAGATTAAAATGTCTGTTGTTGCGCTCTGTGTTTTTAAGGTAGCCGCACCCCATCTTAATGATGTTATCACATTATTCATAGTGTTAGTCAACTATTATGCAATAATAAGCTTCTAATTTAAAAATACCAGGCTAGAAATTTAATTTTTATGGCGGGGTCCCATGTTAAAAACTCAACTTTGGGGTTGATGTTCAATATCTTTTCAGCGCTTAGTGTTTTTTTATGGTGTCATTTCTGGATGTATTTTCCTGACTTTTATTAAGTATCCGTACTGAACCCTCAAGGATAATCCAGACACTTACCTGCCTTTGATGGACTGCCCCTGCTAAAGATGCGCCTGGCCTTGCAGGTACATTACGATTGCACACTGAATTTAATTAAATTTCATCACGTTAATCGGTGATAGTAGGAGAGTAGGAGGTAAAATGGAGCGATGGCGGGTAGTTTTGGCTACCCGCTAATTTTACGTCAAAATAAATATCGCGTGCCGAGTGTCAATTCGTTAGCGGAAACACGTGCCTTCATTTGTTCATCTTTCAGGCCACGGGCATTACTAAAGCCATTGAAGCCGCTTTCAACTTTCCCCATATCAATATAGCGATAGCCGATATCAATGCTCAGTTGTTCTGCTGGTGAATAGATGACACCTGCACCGAGCGACCAGGCCAGGTTTTTCTGAGTGCTGCCGGCGTATTGACGCGAAGTGTTTCCCTGCCAGCCACCTGCTTTAATCTTTGCAATCCCCAGACCACCAGTACCGTATAACGCCAGGTTATAGCCCAGGTCGAAATCCCGAAAGACATTCAGCATCAACCGTTCACTTTTTAGCTTTAAGTGGTTGTAGCTGGCAGGAAAAGAGCTGGAACCGCTGGTAAATTCTGTTTTCTGTTGGAAAGTGTATTCCCCCTCGGTGCGCCAGCCGTTGCCATATTGATAGCCTGACGCCAGTGATGCGCCGCCAAGAGCATCCCTGTCTTCGCCACCGACGAACCGTCCAACGCCAGGCCGGCTACTGGTGTTCTGATCGCTGGCATGCTGTTTACCGTATAAATATTTAGCTGAACCGTAATAGCCTTCGCCACCGTTTGCCGCGGCAGCGTGAGCGGCAACAAGGATAAAGGGAAGGACCAGTAAACCCGTTTGATTATTCATTTTATCTTCCCTGAGCGATTAACCGGCGTTCAATTCACTTTCTATGGATTTTAATCCGGCAAGTGCGCAGACCTCATCGACGTTACCCCCCGGCGCGCCGCCGACACCGATCGCGCCTATTACCCAATCGCCGACCTTAACCGGTACGCCCCCTGCTAACAGCAGGAAGTCCGGGATGTCGCGCAGGTTGGCGGTACCGCCGTTGGACTGAGAACCTTTCATCACGCTACTGGTGAAGTTTTTAGTCGTGAGTGCGGTGAATGCCTTCATGCGGCTGGCTTCAACGGTATGCGGGCCAGCATTATCCATTCTTTTAATTAACAGTGTCGTGCCGGAGCGGTCAACCAGGGTAACGGCAATGTTGTAGCCGTCTTTGGCACAGGCCTGCAGCGCGTTTTGCGCGGCTTTCTCAGAGAGTGCGAGTGACAAATTTTTCTGGCTTAGCACTCCGGTAGCAGCGCCCGCGGTAGAAAACATGCTGCCCAGCAGAATAGCGGCGAAGATTTTACGTTTCATTATGATGCTCCATTGTTTTGAGTCCCTACAGGCCAATAGTAGAGAGCAGGAAGGAGCGGGACTATTGCATCAAATACTTAACTTTCCAGGTGTTTTTACTTAGACCCGGCTGCGATATCACCATAAATTTTAATCAGTTTGGGCAGTGAGTTTACTTCAAGCTTGCTAAAAATATTGGCGCGGTGCGCTTCGACGGTACGCGGGGAGAGTGAGCATACACGGGCAATCTCCTTGCTTGAATATCCCTGAATGAGCTGCTCCAGCATCTCATTTTCGCGGACGGTAAGGGTGGCCAGTTTTTCCTGTAGTGGCAGTCGTCTTTGTTGCGCTTCGAGACGCGTTTTTTGTTGGGCCATTGCCTCACCGACAACTTCAAACAGCAGATCGGCATCAATGGGCTTGGTCAGAAATTCAAATGCGCCATTCCTGAAGGCGCGGCGGCACAAATCAATATTGCCGTGGCCAGTCATTATAATGACCGGTAAGTTAAGTCCCTGTTGGTTCCATTCATCAAGCAGCGTCAACCCGGTTTTACCCGGCATGCGGATGTCCAGCAACATACAACCGGTTAATGCAGCGAGGTTTCCCGCCTGCTGCTGAAATGACTGAGCACTGTTAAATGTCCGCGTCTGCCAGCCGACTGTAGAAAGCAACAGGCTCAGCGACTCGCGAATTGCCGCGTCATCGTCAATCAGCCAGATATACTGTTCCATTACTTCTCCTCAGTTTGCAGCGGAAACCACAACCTTAAGCAGGCACCATGTCCTGGGACGTTGCTCGCTTCGACAGTGCCATTCAGTCGCTGTACAAGGGTATCGGTTAGCGCCATTCCCAGCCCTACACCGTTGGGACGGGTGGTATAAAATGGTATGAACAGTTTTTCTAGCGCTTCCGACGATAACCCTGATCCACCGTCGGTAAGAGTTAAGGCTATACCTTCATTTACCTGCTTTGCTTCCAGATGAACCCAGGCGCTGCCCGGTGCATTTGCACTTTGCGCCTGTATGGCGTTGCTGGCGATATTATGCAGGATCTGTTCAACCCAGAGCGGTGGCGCTGGTAGAGGAGGAAGATCCTGCGGGAAATGGCTGGTTACGCGAACTTTGCCAGCACGGAGCTCATTATCCAGTAGTGCGCAGACGCGCAGCCAAAGCGGCGACAGAACCACGGGTTGATATTCAGCGCGTCTGCTGGATAGTCTGAGGCGAAACTGGCCGAGCAGGGCATCGATACGCTTTATTTGTACCACCGAGGCATTCAGTAATTCTGGTATCCGTCCGGGATCGTCCTGTCTCATCAGGCGAATCGCTGCCTGGTTGTAACTCATGATTGCGGTCAGCGGCTGGTTGAGCTCGTGAACAATGCCGGCAGCCAGTTCACCCATAGTATTAAGACGGGTATGCTCCGCGTAACGGGAGCGCAGATCGGCGATGTCTCGCCGGCGCTTATTGACCCGATACTGGCTGAAGAGATAAATGGCCAATGCCCACAACAGCGCCGGTGAGAGTATCAACAACCACGGAAGTTGAGACCACTGGGGGTTATCTCCCGCGCTAATCAGCAGCGGTTGCGTCCGGCTGGCAACGGTTTTCTCCCAATGCCACCAGGTTGAGGGCAAGGTTGCTCCTTCCTCAAAGAGCGTGACGCTATTGCAACTGATGGTGAGACGTTTAAACATCTTCTTTTCATTAAGCTCGCTGAGCAGGGTCTTTAAATCAATCAGCAGCGAGATATCCGGAAGATTCAGCCAGTAGCGCGTGCGGCCTTCGGCAACGATTGGCCGCGGCTCCTGGGCGTTGTGACGGTGCCATTTAACGATCTGCGGTAGAATTCGCTGAACCTCAGTGGCGTTCTGGCTGTTCGGTAGCAGGGGAATGATGGCGTCATGCTGCGATATCTTCACCGTGATT